>CBFGVH010000027.1:0-31215 GCA_965652415.1 uncultured Gammaproteobacteria bacterium
GCACTCACTCCACGAATGCCAACATCCGGCCCAGTACCAGCACCGAGATCCACACGGCCATCGACGCCGCGCCCACGGCGCGCCGCTTCGCGGCCGACAGGGCGACGAGGCCCGGGCCGAGGTGCACCGAGATCGCGTGCACGGCGCCCGCGGCCACCAGCGCCATCTTGGCCAGGAACAGGGGCAGTGCGGCATACTCGTCGGCACGGGTGATGAAAAGCAGCGCGCCGGTCGTCATTGCCAGCGCCAACCCCGTCGCCGCGACCGGCACGAGCACCGGCACCAGCGTGGCGAGTTCCACCCTGCGCCAGGCGCCCAGCAGCTTGAGGTCGAGGGTGGATATGGACCCGACCAGCAGCGAGAATGCCAGGATGTGGGCCGCGTTGACCGAGGCGTAGCCCCAGCGCGACCATCGCAGCCACTCGGCCGGGGCCGAGGCGTACAACGCGTCGAGCAGGACTTCCAACGACGCGGCCGCGGCCGGTCTGCGTCAGTCGCGCTGCGGATACAGTTCATGGAGCGTGCCGTCGATCCACAGCCGCTCCACCTTCAATCGCCTTTCCTCCGGGTCGCGCGACGGTTGACCCGACACCTTGAGCAGGACACCCGGCGCGAGGTCGCCGTCACGGATGCCGGCGCGCTCGTTGCGCCACGGTTGTCCGACTTCCACGGTCCAGGTCTCACCGTCGATGTCCATGACGAGCGTGCCGTGGGGATTGCCGAGGCGCGCCTCGACGATGGTACCGGTCAGCTCGAGATTCTCGCCGCTGGTCCAGCTCCAACCGTGATGCGCGATCGCCGCCGGCGCCATGACGAACGCCGCGACGAGAATGAAAAACCGAGTAGCCATGTCCATTCCTCCGAAGCGATGAACCACCGCCATCTTATCCGGCGCGCATGCCCGCCGCGAGCGGCGGGCATGCAGATGGAGGAACGGTAAGGACGGTCGACGGATGCCGTCAGGCGGCCGCCTTCAGGGCCTGCTCGATGTCGGCGATGATGTCGTCGACGTGCTCGATGCCGATCGACAGGCGCACCATGTCTTCGGATACGCCGGCGCTGGCGAGTTCCTCGGCGGCGAGCTGGCGGTGCGTGGTGGTGGCCGGGTGGCAGGCCAGCGACTTGGCGTCGCCGATGTTCACCAGCCGCTTGATCATCGCCAGCGCGTCGATGAACTTCGCCCCGGCCTCGGCGCCGCCCTTGATGCCGAAGCTCAGGATCGCCGACGGCCTGCCGCCGGTGTACTTCTGCGCCAGCGCGTGATACGGGCTCGACGGCAACCCGGCATAGCGCACCCAGGTGACGCCGTCATGCTCCTCGAGATAGCGCGCCACCGCCATGGCGTTGTCGACGTGGCGCTCCATGCGCAGCGCCAGGGTCTCGAGGCCCTGCATGACCAGGAAGGCGTTGAACGGCGACAGCGCGCCGCCGGTGTTGCGCAGCGGCACCACCCGCGCGCGGCCGATGAAGGCCGCGGGCCCCAGCGCCTCGACGTAGACCACGCCGTGATACGACGGATCGGGCTCGTTGAACTGCGGGAAACGCCGATTGTCCTTCCATTCGAACTTGCCGGAATCGACGATGGCGCCGCCGATCGAGGTGCCGTGGCCGCCGATGTACTTGGTCAGCGAGTGCACCACGATGTCGGCGCCGTTCTCGAACGGCCGCCACAGGCAGGGCGTCGCCACGGTGTTGTCGACCACCACCGGCACGCCGTGGCGATGAGCGATCTCGGCCATCGCCTCGACGTCGGCGATGTTGCCGGCGGGGTTGCCGATGGACTCGCAGAACACGAGCTTCGTCCGCTCGTCGATCAGCGCCTCCATGGCCGCCGGGTCGTCGGCGTCGAACATGCGGCACTCGATGCCCATCTGCGGCAGCGTGTGCGCGAACAGGTTGTACGTGCCGCCGTAGAGTTGGCTGACGCTGACGATGTTGTCTCCGGCGCGCGCCAGGGTCTGCACCGTGGCCGTGATGGCGGCCATGCCCGAGGCCATGGCCAGCGCGCCGATGCCGCCTTCCATCATCGCCACGCGCTCCTCCAGCACCGCGGTGGTGGGATTCATGATCCGCGTGTAGATGTTGCCCATGACCTTGAGGTCGAACAGGTCGGCGCCGTGTTGTGTATTGTCGAAGTAGTACGACGTGGTCTGGTATACCGGGACCGCCACCGCGTGGGTGGCCGGGTCGCCGTCGAATCCGCCATGAATGGCCATGGTTTCGCGTTTCATGAGACTTCCAGGAATATCGCGCCAACGGGCGCGTGGTGTGTGAAAAGGGGACAAGGCGAGCCGTCGATGGTACCCGAGGCGCGCTCGCGGTCAAAATCCATCCCGGACGATGCGGCTACGACTCGCCGAAGACCTCGATCCAGCGTGCGCGAACCAGTTCGCGTTGCTCGATGCATTCGCCGGCGTCGATCAGCGCATCGCGCTCCTCGAGCTTGAGCGCGAGTTCACGGGCGAGGTATTCGCGGCACGCCGCCGCCAGTTCGTCCCTGCACGCCGTCGAGATCACCCCCGCACCGAGAAGGGCGTCGAGGATCTCGAGCGTGCCGCGCGGCTCGAGCACCTCCGGGTGCCTGGATGCGCAGGCCAGCACGTGGTACTGGACCAGGAACTCGATGTCGACGAGGCCGCCGGCGCCGAGCTTGAGATCGAACACGGCATCGGTGCTTCGGTCGTTGGCCTGCGACATCCGCTGCCTCATGGAGGCCACGTCGGTCCTGAGCGCCTCGCCCTCGCGCGGCGCCGACAGCACCTCGCGGCGGATTTGCTCGAACCGCTCGCCGAGCTGCTCGGGTCCGGTCACCAACCGAGCCCGTACCAGCGCCAGGTGTTCCCAGGTCCAGGCCTGCTGGCGCTGGTACTCGGCGAAGGCGTGAACGGGACTGACCACCGTACCCGAGCGCCCGCTCGGCCTGAGGCGAATATCCGTCTCGTAAAGAATGCCGGCGCGGGTGGCGGTGTTGAGCACGTGCATGATGCGCTGGACGAGGCGGCTCATGTAATACGCGATCACCGGCTCCATCGCGGCCTCGGGAGGCGGCTCGCAGTCGTACAGGAACACGAGGTCGAGGTCCGAGCTGTAGGACAGCTCGCGCCCGCCGAGCTTGCCGTAGCCGACCACGCCGAAGGAAAGATCGTCGCGGATCGCCGCGACCTGGTCGCGCACTCGCGCTGTCAGCGATTCCGCTGCCACCGGCACCACCTCGGCCAGCAGGCCGTCGGCGAGATCGCTCAGGGCACGGCGCACGCCCATCGGGTCGAGGCCGCCGGCACTGGCCAGCGCCGCGACCCTGAGCAGGTAGCCGTTCCGGTACTCGCGCAGCAGGTCCATCTGCGCCTCCATGTCGCCGCGCGCGCGCGCCAGGCGCCGCTCGAGCTCGGCGCGTATGCGCCCGGGCGTCATGATGGCGGCATTGCTGATGGGGTCGAGCAGTTCGTCGAGTATCACCGGGTGCTGGCCGATCCAGTGAGCGATCCATGAACTCGCGCCGATGAGCTGCACCAGTTGCTTGAGCGCCAGCGTGTTCTCCGCCAGCAGTGCGAAGTACGCCGAGCGCCGGCCGATGCCCTCGATGACGCGGATGAATCGGACCAGCGCCTGGTCCGGCGCGCGGGTGCCGGCGATCTCGCGCAATGCGGGCGCGATCATGCGGTCGAGACGCTCGCGCCCGTTGCGCGAGAAGCCCTGGTACACCCTGCCCTGGCGAATGCCGCGCACCAGCGCCAATGCCTGCTCGGGGTCGGCGAAGCCGTGCTCGGCGAGATAGCGCCGACACACCGCGTCGTCGCGGGTGCCGAACCAGACGTCTGAAAAGCCGTCCAGCTCGCTCCCGCCGGGAGGCGTCTCGGTCTGGAACAGGCGGGAGAAATGCGATTCGACCAGTGACTGGTGACGCGAGAGATCGGCCTCGAATCCGGCCCAGTCGGCGAACCCCATGGCGCGTGCAAGCGCGGCGCGTCCGGCGTCGTCGTCGGGCAGGCGCTGGGTCTGGGCGTCGTCGACCATCTGCAGCCGGTGCTCGGTGTTGCGCAGGAACGTGTAGGCGGCGAGCAGGCCGTCGCGCTCGGCGCCGTCGAAAACGCCCAGGCGCACCAGCTCGTCCATGGCCTGGTGCAGACCGGGCGTCTGCAATGCGGGCTCGCGGCCGCCGCGAATGAGCTGGTGGCTCTGGACGATGAACTCGATCTCGCGAATACCGCCGCGGCCGAGCTTGATGTCGCGCCGCCGCCCTTTTCGGGTCAGTTCACGGTCGATCAGCTTCTTCATGTCGCGGATCGACTCGAAGGCGCTGAAGTCCAGGTACTTGCGATAGATGAACGGCCTGAGAGTGGCGAGCAGTTCCGCGCCTCGGCCCGGGTCGCCGGCGACCACGCGCGCCTTGATCAGGGCGTAGCGCTCCCAGTCGCGGCCGTGGGCTTGGTAGTAGTGCTCCATGGCGTCGAATGACAGCGCCAGCGGCCCGCTGGCGCCGTTGGGGCGAAGGCGCATGTCGGTACGGAACACGAAACCGTCGGCGCTCGGCTCGTCGAGCATCTTCACCAGTCGGCGGCCAAGCCTTACGAAGAACTCCTCGTTGCTGATCGGCGACTCGCCGTTCGTCTCCCCGGCCTCGGCGAAGCTGAACACGAGGTCGACGTCGGAGGAAAAATTCAGCTCGCGTCCGCCGAGCTTGCCAAGTCCCAGTACGACCATCGGCACGGCCTCGCCGCTGTCGCTGCCGATCGGCGTACCGTGACGCCCGGCCAGTTCGCGGTAAAGGCAGTCGAGCGCGGCGCCGATCAGCGCGTCGGCGAGTTCCGAGACCGCCGCCATGGTGTCCTCGAGCTGGTACACCCCGGCGAGGTCGGCCCAGGCCACGAGGGCCATGCTGCGCCGACGGGCGATGCGCAGCGCGCGGTAGAACGACTCTCCGTCGCCGGCGTCAGCGAGCAGTTCCAGCGCCGCATCGGCTACCTGGCCGGGTTCGAACCCCCGACTCGCCGGATGTGCGAGAACCCACTCGGCGAGCTGACCGTCGACCGCGACGGACCGCGCCAGGAAGCGGCTGAAGGCAAACGCTTCGTCGAACTTAGCGAGCAGCGGATGATCGGGGAATCGTTCGCGGCACGAATCGGGCAGCAGGCCGGCGCGGGCGGCGTCGTTCATTCACAAGGTGTCGGTGGGAGCGAGCGGGCAGTGTATGTGACGGCGGGCAACAGGGACAAGAATCGCCGCCAAGGCCGTCTCCCACAGCACCCCGCCCCGGCCCCGGGAGAAAGCGAAGCCGCTGTAGGAGCCTGCCTGCAGGCGATAGATGCGGCGGGCACGACGCACGGAAGAATCGCCTGCAGGCAGGCTCCTACAGTGCCATGGCTCTCGCTCGTGATCGCATCGGCATGTACGGCGCCCGCCAAGAATCGCCAGCCCTGCCGGCTATTCCTTCAGGCGCCGTGCTCGCCGAACGACTCCGTCGTGTAACGCTCGACGCGGATGTCGGCCGACCAGAAATGCTCCGACAGCCCGGCCTTGCGCTTCAGGCCGCCGAGGAACTCCAGGGGCGTGGGCAGCTGGCTCCACACGCTCGGCAGGAAGGTGCCGCGGCGCCGGCCGCAGGTGAGCACCAATCCGTCTACGCCGGGGCGCAGCTGATCGAGAAGATCCGGCTGGGATGCGAACCGCATCGGCACCGGCGGGCTCAGCACCGATACGGCCACGGCGATCTCGTCCAGTTCACCGGGTTGAAGCGGCGTGAAGCGCGGGTCATTGAATGCCGCGCGCACCGCGTTGTTGGCCACGCTCGTTACCAGCGGCTCGCGAGGCTCCAGGGTGCCGATGCAGCCGCGCAATTCGCCGTCGCGGGTCAGCGTGACAAAGCTCGCGCCGTGGCGAGCACAGGTGAAGGGCCAGTCCTCGACGGCGACCTGTACGCTGCGCCCGGCGAGGCGCTGGCCGATGGCGTCACGCGCCACGCCCAGCAACCGCCGCCGGGTGGACGTGTCGAAACGCGCGGCCGGCTCGTGAACCACCAGGCTCGCGTAGCCGACCACCGCGTCGCGCGGCCCGGCGGTGTCGCCGGAGTTGCGCACGTCGAGCGCGCTGACCTCGAGTCCGCGCCGCGCTGCGCATGCCAGGAGTGCCGCGACGGGGATGAATCCGCAGGCGTTGTCCGCACCGAGCTCGCGCCACTTCAGGCCTTCCATGCGGCCGATGGTATCGGTGTCAGCCAGCTTGGCGTCGGCGTAGCCGAGGTAGTGGCTCAGATCGGAGCTGACCACGACGAGGCCCTCGCCGTCGTCAAGCATGAGATCGACCAGCGCCTCGAGCCGGGACGGTTCGATGTCGCCGACCACCAGCGGCACCACGGTGAAATCGTCGAGCGCCGCGACCAGGAAGGGCAACTGCACCTCGAGGCTGTGCTCCTCGCGGTGGGGATCGTCGTCGACGTGCACGAAATCGAAGGCGTCGACGAACCGCTCGATGCAGGCCCGATCCACAGCCACCTCCCCGAGCGGCGTCGCGAAGGCGCGATGCGACGGTGCCGCCACGCCCCGGGTATAGACCCTGTGTGCGGGCCCGAGCAGGTAGACGCGCCGCACCGCGCGATCGAGATTGGCCAGCGCCCGGTAGCCGCTGCCGGCCACTGGGCCGGAGTAGACGTAACCGGCATGGGGCACGATGATGGCGCGCGGCACCAGGGCGCTCGTCACGCCGGCGTCGATGAAGCGGCGCACCTCGGAGGCGAGTCCGGCGTCGTCGCGATAGAACAAACCCGCCACCGCCGGCGGGCGCGCACTGGTCGATTGGTCCCGGTAGCTCATGTCGTCCAATCCCGCATGGGGACCGGCGGAACGGCCCGCGGTCCCGTCGTTTCGGTCATAGCGCTGATATGGGATTGACGCGCACGAAAACAACACCATATCAGGGGTTGTCCGGCAGTTGGCCGGCGCCACCACGCGGCAGAACGGCCGCCACCAGTCGATGACTTCGCACGTACCCACCCGCTACTGGCACCGCCTCGACGACGGCCGTCTGCAGTGCGACCTGTGTCCCCGCTTCTGCCACCTGAAGGAAGGCCAGCGGGGCCTGTGTTTCGTGCGCATGAATGAAGGCGGCGAGATCGTCCTTACCACGTGGGGCCGCTCCAGCGGCTTCTGCGTCGACCCCATAGAGAAAAAGCCGCTTAACCATTTCCTGCCCGGCACGCCGGTGCTGTCGTTCGGCACCGCGGGCTGCAACCTGGCGTGCAAGTTCTGCCAGAACTGGGACATCAGCAAGTCGCGCGAGATCGATACCCTGAGCGGCGCGGCCTCTCCGGAGGAACTCGCGCGGGCGGCGGTGGAACTCGGCTGCCGCAGCATCGCCTTCACCTACAACGACCCGGTGATATTCCACGAGTACGCCATCGACGTGGCGCAGGCGGCACGCGAGGCCGACGTCAATTCGGTCGCGGTCACGGCCGGCTACATCTGCCCCGAACCCCGGCGCGAGTTCTTTCGCTACATGGACGCGGCCAACGTCGACCTGAAGGCGTTCACCGAGGACTTCTACCGCAAGCTGTGCGGCGCCTCCCTCGCCGGCGTGCTCGACACCCTCGCGTACATCCGCCACGAGACCTCGACCTGGCTCGAGATCACGACCTTGCTGATTCCAGGCGCCAATGACGGCGATCGCGAGATCGCCGACATGTGCCGCTGGATCGTCGACGAGCTGGGAGTGGACGTGCCGCTGCACTTCACGGCCTTTCACCCGGACTGGAAGATGCTGGACACGCCGCCCACGCCGCCCGCGACCCTGTCGCGTGCGCGGCGCATCGCGCTCGAGCACGGCATGCGCTACGTCTACACCGGCAACGTTCACGACAGCGAAGGCGGCAGCACGTGGTGCCACGGCTGCGGCGCGCGCGTGATCGAACGCGACTGGTACCGGCTCGGCGCCTGGAACCTCGACGCCGCGGGACGGTGCACGAACTGCGGCACCGCCTGCGCGGGACGTTTCGAACCCGCGCCCGGAACCTGGGGCCCGAAGCGGCTGCCGGTGCAGCTGGCGGGCCGCGCTTGAGCGAGGACGCCCCCGGGGCGGCGCTCAGTCCCGCGCGCGCTCGACCGTAACATCGGCCCGCATGTTCTGCGGGCGGGCGAGCACGTTCCACCACGGGCTGCGCGCCAATGCCCGATCGATCATGGCGCGCACCTCGTCCTCGTCGGCGGCGCTCGCGATGCGAATGCTCAGCCGGAACGACTCGAACCCGGGATCGACGCCGTCGAGGCCGAGGATGCCGCGGCCGTCGCCGTCGCTCTCCAGGGACATGTCGAGATCGGCGATGGGCACGTCGTCGAGCGCGGCCTGGATGCGCACGCCGATGACGATGCAGCCGAGCAGGGCGGCGCGCGCGTAGACCCCCGGATTGGGAGCGCTGGCGCTGCCGCCCATGGCCTCGGACATGTCCATGGTCACCTGCCAGCGCCCCTCGGTGGTGGTCACCTGCAGTCTCTCGCCGATATCCGCCTCGACCCGGAAGGTGCGCCGCGCCCTGTCCGGGTCCTCGCGCAGCGTGCCGATGGTGTGTTCGAGTACCGCCTTGATGGGCGTTGCGTCGTTCATGTCTTCTCCGGTTGTCGGGCCGCTGGCGGCGGATGGTTATCGCATCCGACTATGGTACCCGAAGCCGGTCACCTGGAACTCCCTCGGGCCGCGCCGGCTCGGCCGCTGCTACAATCGCCCTCCTCTCATTCGCCGGCGCACCACCCTGGACAACCAGCGCAAAGCCTACGCCGCGGCCCTCGGCGCTGTCGCCTGCTGGAGCACCGTCGCCGCCGCGTTCAAGCTGACCCTCGCCCACATCGGCAGCGACGCGCTGGTGGTGTACAGCGCCGCCGCGGCGCTGGTATTCCTGGGTACCGTGACGCTCGTGACCGGTTCGCTGAGAGAGTTCCGCCGCTGGACGACTGTCGACGTGGTCCGTTCAGCCACGCTCGGCGCGCTCAACCCGTTCCTGTACTACCTCGTCCTGTTCAAGGCCTACGACCTGCTTCCCGCCCACCAGGCGCAGCCCCTCAATTTCGCCTGGCCGGTGGTGCTGGTGGCGCTGTCGGCGATCCTGCTCCGCCAGCGGATCCGCGCGTTGTCCTACGCGGCGCTCGCGATCAGCTTTTCCGGGGTGGTCATCATCGCCACTGGCGGCAATCCGCTGTCGTTCACCCTGAGCGATCCGCTGGGCGTCGCCCTGGCCCTGGGAAGCACCGTGGTGTGGGCGCTGTACTGGCTGTACAGCGCCAGCGACAGGCGCGATCCCGTGAACCGACTCGCCGCCAACTTCGCCTTCGGGCTGGCCTACGTGGTGCTCTACGCCGCCGTCAGCGGCCGGCTCGAGTGGCCTTCGGCGGCGGCCGCCGCCGGCAGCGTATACATCGGGTTGATGGAGATGGGTCTCGGCTTCGTGTTCTGGCTGCGCGCCCTGAAGCTGTCGCGCACCACGGCCGAGGTCGGCAACCTGATCTACCTGACGCCGTTCTTGTCGCTGATGGTGATCGCCGTGGTGGTCGGCGAACGTATCGGTCCGCCCACCTGGATCGGGCTGGTGCTGATCGTCGCCGGGATCGTCGCCCAGAACCGCTTCGGGCAGGCGCCGCTCAGGGCCTAGCCCCGCGCTCGCGCCAGCGCTGCCAGGCGAGCGCCGCGAGGGCGAGATCGCCGAGGGCGAGGCCGCGGAACACGAACGCGGTGCGTTCCGCGTCGCCCTGGCGCGGCGCCAGCGAACCGGTGACGAGGCCCGTGATGTCGCCGTCGATCAGCGACGTCGCCACCAGCGGCTTTTCCATCTTGCGCTCCTGCTCGAGATCGTCGATGACGATGCGATCGAAGAAGTCCATGCCCTCGTCGAGCCAGGGAATGCCGAGGTCGGTGATGGCGGCGAAGGCGCCTTCCTTGAGCCAGCGCGCGTCGATGAACGGCTCGGTGTCGTAGGACAGGGTGACCGAGGTCACCACGATGTCGGCGCCGCGCACGGCACTCTCGGCATCGTCACAGGCTACGGCGGCGAGTCCCGAGGCGCGCGCGTCGGCGCAGAAGCGGTCGCGGTTGGCCGTGCCGCGGCCCATGGCGCGCACCTCGGCAAGCGGGAACATCTGGCGAAATGCATCGAGGTGACTGCGCGCCTGAGCGCCGCAGCCGATGAACGCGGCCACGCGCGAGTCGGCCCGGGCGAGGTAGCGGGCCGCCACCGCGCTCAGGCCGGCGGTGCGCAGCTCGGTTACCCAGTTGCCCTCGACGATCGCCACCGGCACGCCGGTGTCCGCGTCGTGCAGCGCCACCACGGCGTTGATCTGGGGCAGCCCGCGCCCGGAATTCTTCGGGTTGAGGCCAAGCGACTTGACCGCCATCAGCGGCGGGTCCTCGGCGGCCGAGAGCGTGGCCATCAGGTAGCGCCCGTCGCCCGGCATCACCACCGACTTGGGCGCGTTCCACACGCGCCCCGCCGCGGCGCCGAGGATCAGCCGCTCGGTCATCTCGATGACGTCGGTCGCACGGAGCCCCAGCGACTCACAGGTCGCGCGCGACAGGTAGGGCAGGGTTTCGGCAGACATGGCGAATCCTCTAACCGGCCGCCGCTCAGCCGGCGAAGTGCAGGTAGTGGTCGTGGATCACTCGAGCCACGCAGGCGGTGAGGCGGCGCGCCATGGGGATGTGCAGGAACTCGTTGGGCCCGTGGGCGTTGGACTTCGGTCCCAGCACCCCGGTGATCATGAACTGGGCGTCGGGGAATCGCTTGCCCAGCATGCCCATGAACGGGATGCTGCCCCCTTCTCCCATGTAGACCGCCGGCCGGCCGAAGAAGGCCTCGCTGGCGCCGGCCAGCGAGGCGCCGAGCCAGTCGGCAGTCCCCGGCGCGTTCCAGCCGCTCTCCGAGCGCTCGACGTCCATGCGCACTCGCGCGCCCTCGGGGGGATCGGACTCGAGCAGCGACTTCAGCGCGGCGGCCGCCTCGCGGCCGTCGACAAGCGGCGGCAGGCGCAGGGAAAGCTTGAGCACGGTCTTCGGCCTGAGGGTGTTGCCGGCGTCCTCGGGACGCGGCAGACCGCTGGCCCCGACCACCTCGAGGGCCGGGCGCCAGGTCCGGTTGAGTATGGTATCGGCGGTGTCCGTCCCCATGGGTGCGACGGCGCCGGCGAACGGGAAACGACGGAATGTGTCGGGGCCCAGCACGCTCGCCGCCCGCTGCGCCTGATCGACGCGCTCGCCCGGAATCTCGCAATGGAACACGTCGGGAACAACGGCGCCGCTGGCGGCATCCTCGAGCCGCTCGAGCAACCGCCGGCAGAGGCGAAAGCTCGACGGCACCACGCCGCCGCCGTCGCCGGAATGCACGCCCTCCTCGAGCACCTCGACGTGCAGCAGCCCGCCGGTAAGTCCGCGCAGCGACGTGGTCAACCACAGCTGGTCGTAGTTGCCGCAGCCCGAGTCGAGGCAGATGACCAGGTCGGGTCGGCCGATGCGGTCCGCCAGCGCGTCGATGTAGGCCGGCAGGTCGGTACTGCCGCTCTCTTCGCTGGCCTCGATGATGATCTTGAGATTTGCATGGGGCAGCCCCTGCGCCCTCAGCGCGTTGACGGCCGTTACCGAGGCGAACAGGGCGTAGCCGTCGTCGGCACCGCCGCGGCCGTAGAGCCTGTCGCCCTCGAGGACCGGCTTCCATGGACCGAGTCCGTCGCGCCAACCGGTCATCTCCGGCTGCTTGTCCAGGTGCCCGTAGAGCAACACCGTGCGATCGATGTCGCCGGGCACGTCGATGAACAGGGTGGGCGTGCGCCCCGGGAGACGCACGACTTCCATCTCTGACTCGCCGATTCGATGAGACTCGTACCAGCGGCGCATGAGCTCCACCGCGTCGTCCATGTAGCCGTTCCGGGCCCAGTCGGGATCGAAGAACGGCGACTTGTTGGGGATGCGGATGTATTCGACGAGCGTGTCGACGATGGAATCGCTCCATGCCTCGTCGACGTACGAGCGAGTGGTATGCGGATTCATCGCGGGCGCGGACCTCCTGCGGATGGTTCGAGTCGGGGACTTCGGTGGCCGCGGCGGACGTGCCGGCGTGGGGCTGACAACGGGGATCGGGCGGCGAAGTTCATGTTTCGGCGCGCCATTGTAACCGATCACCCGATCCCGGACTCGCGGTCGGTCGGTGGTTCTTTGTTACCGGCGCGTGCCCCGACGCGCGAATTGCCACGCCTCGCGTTGCGCTTCTATACTCCACGGTCCCATCGCCGCACGGGGACGATTCACCCGGATGCGGCACCTGCTTGTGCATCTCTCGATACAAATGGAGGTTTGTATGCCACTTCGAATCAACGACATAGCCCCCGACTTCAGCGCCGAGACCACCGAGGGCACGGTCAGGTTTCACGACTGGATCGGCGACGGTTGGGCGATCCTGTTCTCCCACCCGAAGGACTTCACCCCGGTGTGCACCACAGAACTCGGCTATATGGCCGGATTGAAACCCGAGTTCGACAAGCGGAACTGCAAGATCATCGGCCTTTCCGTCGACCCGGTGGACAACCACGCCAAGTGGGCCGCGGACATCGAGGAGACCCAGGGCCACAAGGTCAACTACCCGATGATCGGCGATCCCGAACTCAAGGTGGCCAAGCTCTACGACATGCTGCCCGCCGACGCCGGCGACACGGCCGAGGGCCGCACGCCCGCCGACAACGCCACCGTGCGCACGGTGTACATCATCGGTCCGGACAAGCGCATCAAGCTGATGCTGACCTACCCGATGAGTACCGGTCGCAACTTCGACGAGGTGCTGCGGGTGCTCGACTCCATGCAGCTGACCGCGAAGCACAAGGTCGCCACACCGGTGAACTGGAAGCCCGGTGACGACGTCATCATCGTGCCGGCGGTATCCGACGACGAGGCCAGGGCGAAGTACCCGGACGGCTGGAAGGCGCCGAAGCCCTACATGCGCATCGTGCCGCAGCCGCGCTGATCGGCTTCTCCCGCCGCGGCCGGGCCGCGGCGGGCTCCTTGCCCTCCCGGGACTTCCCCGGCCAACCGGCCCTGTTGCCGGCGGCGGCGCGTTTGTGCTACGGATACACTGGTCTTCTGTCGGATCCGGGATCGAACCCGCCTCGGCGACGAATCCCTCGCTTCGACCGGAGGCAAAGAGCCAGTTCCCGCGGCGGAAGACACGGAGGCGATCGCCCGTCGCGGCCACGCACCCCGGTTCGTGGAGGCGCAATGCCTCCGGGAGGCAAAGAGATGGCGGCAACGACGCCGGAAACGATATCGGACCAGGCCTCGGAGTACGTCGACTTCTGGAACGAGATCCTCGTTCCCAAGTTCGTCCGCTTCAGGCACGTGATCGTGGACGGTCTCACCCATCACAGCGCGGCCGTGTTCCCGCAACTCCAGGTTGCCGAGGGCGACCATGTGCTCGACGTCGGCTGCGGCTTCGGCGACACCGCCATCGAGCTCGCGCGCCGGGTGGGGCGATCGGGCCACGTGGTCGGCATCGACTGCTGCGACGCGTTCCTCGAGTACGGCCGGCGCGACGCCGCGGCGGCGGGCGTGGACAACGTCACGTTCGTACTCGGCGACGCCCTCAGGGTGCCCTTCGAGCCCGAGTACGATTTCGTCTTCTCCCGCTTCGGCACCATGTTCTTCGACAACCCGGTGATGGGGCTGCGCAACATGCGAACCGCGCTCAAACCGGGCGCCGTGATGACGCACATCGTGTGGCGCGAGGCGAAGGACAACCCCTGGCTGAGCATGGCGAAGGACGTGGTGCTCGGGTTCCTGCCGCCGCCGGGCGAGGATGCCCGAACCTGCGGCCCGGGGCCGTTTTCCATGGCCGACCGCGACACCGTCACGAAGATGATGCAGATCGCGGGCTACACCGACATCCGGTTCGTCCGCGTCGACGCCGAGGTGCTGATCGGCCACGACATCGACGACGCCATCGACTTCCAGCTCGCTCTCGGCCCGGCCGGCGAGGTCTACCGCGAGGCGGGCACCGAAGCCGAGCGCCGGCGGCCCGAGATCGTCGCCGCGCTGCGTGAGGCGATCGGCGCCCAGAAGCACGACGGCGACGGCATCGTCATGGATTCCTCTTCGTGGGTGATCTCCGGCATCAACCCCGGTTGAGGCGGGCCGGGGCGGCAACGGGCATTTCGGCGCCGACGGTGCTATCCTTCCCCGTGGCGATCACCGCTTCTCAAGAGTTCACTCACGGGAGTCAGTGCAGATGACGTTGGTAAGCCAGGTGCTCAAGCGAAAGGGAAACGACGTGTGGTCGGTCAGGCCCGACGACACCGTGTTCGAGGCCGTGCGCATGATGGCCGAGAAGGGCGTCGGCGCGCTCGTGGTGATGGAGGACGACCGGCTGGTGGGCATCATTTCCGAGCGCGACTACGCGCGCAAGATCATCCTCGAGGGCAAGGCGTCGCGGGACACGCCGGTGTCCGAGATCATGACGCGAAAGGTGCTGTGCGTGTCCCCCGATCGCACCGTCGACGAATGCCTCGCCCTGATGAGCGACAAGCGCGCCCGCCACCTGCCGGTGGTCGAGGACAAGCGCGTGGTCGGGGTCCTGTCGATCGGCGACATGGTAAAGGTCAAGATCGACGAGCAGCAGCTGCAGATAGACCAGCTCAAGCAGTACATTTCCGGCTGAGCCGGGAAACCGGTCACGGCCAGGAGGCTGCCGCTTCGTCGGCCCGAACGTACGCCGGCTTGCCACCGATCCACGTCGAGCGCACCGCGCGGTCGTCGCCGAGCGTCATGAGCACGAACAGCACCTCGTCGATGCCGCGCGCGAGGCCCGCACGGTAGGCGAGGAGCGGTGTGGCCTTCAGGTCGAGCACGACCATGTCCGCTTCCATCCCCGGTGAGATGCTGCCGATCGTGTCGTCGAGGTACAGGGCGCGCGCGGCGCCGCGGGTGGCGAGGTAGAAGGCCTCGCGCGCCGACAGCGCATGGCCGCAGAGCTGGGCCACCTTGTAGGCCTCGTTCATGGTGGCGAACTGGCTGAAACTTGTGCCGGCGCCGAGGTCGGTTCCGAGCCCCACCCGGATCGGCCGCGACGGCGCGACGGCTTGCGCGACGTTGAACAACCCGCTGCCGAGGAACAGGTTCGAAGTCGGGCAATGGGCGATGGCAGTGCCGGTGGCGCTCAGCACCTCGCGCTCGGCCTCGGTCAGGTGGATTCCGTGACCGAAGATGGCGCGCGGTCCGAGCTGGCCGAAGTGCCGATACACGTCGACGTAGCCGGCGCGGCCGGGAAACAGCGATCGCACCCACTCGACCTCCTGGCGCGTTTCCGAGACGTGGCTCTGAAGGTAGGTGCCGGGATGATCGGCCCAGATTTTGCCTGCCAGCTCCATCTGCTCCGGGCTGCTGGTCGGCGCGAAGCGCGGGGTGACGGCGTACAACGCGCGCCCGCGGCCGTGCCAGCGCGCGATCAGTTCGCGGGTGGCCTCGGCGCCGGCCTCGGGCGTCTCGGTCAGCGCCGCCGGGGCGTTGCGGTCCATCAGCACCTTGCCGGCGATGTTGCGCATGCCGAGCGCCGCCGACGCCTCGAAGAACGCGTCCACAGACTCCGGGTGCACGGTGCAGAACACCGCCGCGGTGGTGGTGCCGGCGCGCAGGCACTCGCCGAGGAACAGGTCCGCCGCGACGCGCGCATGGCGGTGGTCGCCGAACCCCTGCTCGGCTACGAAGGTGTACTCGCGCAGCCAGTCGATGAGCTGCCTGCCAAAGGCGCCGATGATGCCGGTCTGCGGGTAGTGCACGTGGCAGTCGATGAAGCCGGGCAGAATGAGTGCGTCCGGGTAGTGCGTGACATCGATACCCGCAGGCAGGGCGCCGCGCAGTTCCGTCCATGATCCGGCGGCCGAGACGCGGCCATCCTCGACCACCACGACCGCGTCGCTCTCGTAGCGAAGCGCGCCCGCCGGATCGACGAACGGATCGCCGTCGAAGGTCACCATGGCGCCGCGCAGGGCGAGGGCGCCGGAAGGCGGGCTCGCCGGCTTCATGTTCCGGCTTCCCGAGTCGAACGGGGCAACTCCGGCAGTTCCTCGTCGAGCATGCGGCGCAGGGACTCGACCGTGGACCGGGTCATGACGGGCTCGACGTCGAGGTCGGCGAGCAGGGACCCGGCGGCCTCCATCTCGTGCAGCCGGCGCACGGCATGGGTCCTGGTGCCGGCCACCAGCCGCGCCAGCAGGGCCTCGTCGGCGGCGGCGAGCTGGTCGACCATGTTGCGCCACAGCCAGTCGCCGACGCCGGCTGCACGGCCCGCGCGCATGGCCTCAATCAGCAGCGCCGCCAGCCCCTTCATCATCACGCTGCGCAGCAGCTTTCGCAGCGCGGCCTCGCCGGCCGTCTCGCCGACCACCTCGACCGGCATGCCAAGCGGCACGAACATGCGCTCGAAGGCCGCCGCGCCGTCGCCCGCCGCGCCCGCCGGAGTCGCCAGCCCCTTGCCCGGCACCGGCGCCATCAGCGCCACGTCGACGAAGGCGAGGCCGCGCGCGGCGCAGGTAGCGGCGAGCTCCTGCTTGAGCCGCGGGGCGGCCGTGGCGAGGTCGGCGTAAATCGCGCCGGCGGGAATCTCGCCAAGGGCCTGGTCGAGGGCGGTGGCGGCGTCGGCGGCGGCGGTGATGCCGAGCACGAAATCGGCCCCGACGACAGCGCCGGCGGGTTGCCCATGGCGCACCACGCCCGGCGGATCGGCCACCGGCGCGGGGTCGTAGCCCGTCACCTCCACGCCGCGCGCCGCAAGGTCGGCGGCGATCAGGCTGCCGGCCTCTCCGAGGCCGAAAACGGCGACCCGGGTCATGCCGAAGTCACGGCCGCGCCAGCGCGATGGCGATGCCCTGGCCGACGCCGATGCACATGGTGGCCAGGGCATGGCGCGCGCCGGTCAGCGACAGTTGCAGGGCGGCTGTGCCGGTGATGCGCGCCCCCGACATGCCCAAGGGATGGCCCAGGGCGATGGCGCCGCCGTTGGGGTTGACGTGTTCGGCGTCGTCGGGCAGGCCGAGGTCGCGCAGCACCGCCAGCGCCTGGCTGGCAAAGGCCTCGTTGAGCTCGACGATATCGAAGTCGGAAATCGCGAGGCCGAGGCGCGCCGCCAGTCGCCGACTGGCGGGAGCCGGACCGAAGCCCATGATGCGCGGCGCCACGCCCGCCGTGGCGCCACCGAGGACCCGCGCCATTGGGGTCAGGCCGTGGCGCTCCACGGCCGCCCCGGAGGCGACGATCAGCGCGGCGGCGCCGTCGTTGACACCGCTTGAATTGCCCGCGGTCACCGTGCCGCCCTCGCGAAACGGCGCCGGCAGCGCGGCCAGCTTCTCGACCGTGGTACCGGGCCGCGGATGCTCGTCGGCATCGACGATGACCGGGTCGCCCTTGCGGCTCGGGATCACCACCTGCGTGATCTCCCTTGCCAGGCGGCCGTTCTGCATGGCCGCCGCCGCACGCGCCTGCGAGCGGGCGGCGAAGGCGTCCTGGTCGGCGCGCGAGATGCCGAACTCGGCGGCCACGTTCTCCGCCGTCTCCGGCATCGAATCGATCCCGTACTGCGCGCGCATCACCGGGTTGACGAAGCGCCAGCCGATGGTGGTGTCGTGGATCTCGGCGTGGCGGGAGAATGCCGCATCGGCCTTGGGCATCACGAACGGCGCCCTCGACATGCTCTCCACCCCGCCGGCGATGACCAGGTCCGCCTCGCCCGCACGGATGGCACGCGCCGCGGTGAGCACGGCATCCATCCCCGACCCGCACAGGCGATTGATGGTGGCGCCGCCGATGGTCTCGGGCATTCCCGCCAGCAGCAGGCTCATGCGGCCCACGTTGCGGTTGTCCTCGCCGGCCTGGTTGGCGCAGCCGTAGTAGAGGTCGTCGACCGCCGCCCAGTCGAGGCTCATGTGGCGCTGCATCAGCGAGCGCAGCGGCACCGCGCCCAAATCGTCGGCGCGCACGGGCGCGAGCGCGCCGGCGAAGCGGCCGATCGGGGTGCGCACAAAGTCGCAGATGAAGGCTTCGGTCATGATTTGCTCCTTCGCGGTCCGGGTGCCGCCGGCGCGGCCGTGTCCGGCCGGGATTCAGTAATGGTAGTCCCCGGCACCGCCGGAGAGATCGAAGCGGGCGAAGAACTCGCGCATCCGGTCGACGAGCACCCCGGGCCGCTCGATGGACGGCAGGTGGCCGGCGCCGTCGATGACGTGGAACTCCGACTCGTCGATCAGGTCGGACAGGCCGCGCACGACTTCGGGCGGCGTCGAGCCATCTTCATCGCCGACCACCACCAGCGTCGGCACCGACAGGCCGTCGGTATCGTCCGTGAGATCGGCGTCGCGCAGCGCCGTCATTGTGCCGAGGTAGCCGTCCGGCGGCGTTCTCACCAGCATGTTGCGCCAGGTCGCCACCTCGGCCGGCCGATCGCGGCGCATGGCGCGGGTGAACCAGCGCTCCATGGTGCCGTCCGCGAGCGCCGCGATGCCGCCGGCGGCGACCGTGTCTATGCGCGCCTGCCAGGTGTCGGTGTCGCCGATCCGCGCGGCGGTGTCGCACAGCACCAGGGCGCGCACTCGCTCGCCGAGACGCGCCGCCGCGCCCTGGGCGATGAGGCCGCCCACCGAGACGCCGCACAATACCGCCTCGCCCACCGCCAGCGCGTCCATCAGCGCGATGACGTCGTCGACGTGATCGTCGATGCGGTACGGCGGCGGCGTCGCCTGGGTCAGGCCGTGGCCGCGCTTGTCGTAGCACACGACGAAGAACTCCTCTTCGAAGGCCGGCGCCACGGCATCCCAGATGCGGAAATCGGTGCCGAGCGAGTTGCAGAACACGAGGGCCGGCCGCGTGCGATCGCCGCGCGCGCGGTAATGCATCACGATCCCGTTGACCTCGACACACTGCACGAACACACCCCCGCAACCGCCATGAAGAACCCTTGAAATTCCGCGCCGGGTACTATACCGAAGTGCCGGCGCGATGGACGAAACCGCGCTCAGCGGTACAGCTTGAACAGCGCCGAGTGGTCGAGATCGCCGTCGCCGTCGGCAATCAGGCGGTCGTAGAGATCACGGCACAAAGCGGTGACCGGCAGCTCGAGGCCCATCTGCCCGGCCAGCTCCATCGCCTGGTCGAGATCCTTGCGCTGGGTCGAGCAGCGCCCGCCGGCAGGGAACTCGCCGCGCTGCATTCGTTCCCCATGCACCTGAAGGATGCGCGAGTCCGCGAATCCTCCCTGCAGAGCCTCGCGCACCCGGGCGATATCCGCCCCCGCTCGCGCAGCCAGCGCCAGCCCCTCGGACACCGCGGCGATGGTCAGGCCGACGATGACCTGGTTGGCCGCCTTGGCGATCTGGCCGGCGCCGACGTCGCCGACGCGGGTGACGCGGCTGCCGAGGATCTCGAACAGTGACATGGCCCTGGCGATGGCGGCCTCGCTGCCGCCTGCCATGATGGCTAGAGTGCCCTGCTCGGCGCCGATCACGCCGCCCGAAACCGGCGCGTCGACGTACTCGGCGCCGGCGTCGCGCACCTCCTCGGCCAACGCCCGGGTGGCGGCCACGGCGGTCGTGCCCATGTCGATCACCAGCGCTCCCGGCGCCAGTGACGACAGTACGCCGTCGGGCCCGCTCAGGGCCTGCTGCACCGCCGGGGTGTCGGCCACCATCAGGACGACGATATCGGCCCGGGCCGCCAGCCGCGCCGGGCTGTCGAACACCCGCTCCGGATCGCCGGCCACTGCCAGCGCCTTGTCGCGGGTGCGGTTGTACAGCAACAGGTCGACGCCCGCATCGAGCAGCCGCCGCGCCATCGGCGCGCCCATCAATCCCGTTCCGATCAGCCCAACCCGTTCGTCGTTGTTCATGGGTGTTCACGCCGTGATGTGAAATGACTTTGCGGCCGCTTGCGGCCAGGTGCGAATTTTACCGCGCCACGAAGCACAATAGCTCCCGTATTGCTCCAAGTTTCGTGCAAAAATGCCTTGCGAGAAGTGCATCATCAGTCTTGTCGGGGGTGATCGAGTCCACTATATTGCCCTCACACTCAACGGGGTGCCGTCGCCGCGCGCGGCTGCTGAGAGGGTCTCATCACCCAACCCGCTGAACCTGAACGGGCCAGTACCCGCGTAGGAATGTGAGTGGCACACCACGCGGCTGCCGGCTCGCCCACCCCACGGAGAGCACCATGAACAAGGCCGCCCTGCTGCTCGCGCTCGTGCCGCTGCCAATCCTGGCCGCGGAACCGGCGCTGACCATCTACACCTACGACTCCTTCGCCAGCGACTGGGGCCCCGGGCCGAAGGTCGAGGCCGCGTTCGAGGCGCGCTGCGGCTGCGACATCGAGCTGACGGGCCTGGCCGACGGCGTCACCCTGGTCAACCGCCTGCGGATCGAGGGCGCTTCTTCGAAGGCCGACATCGTGCTCGGCTTCGACACCAACCTCACCGCCGAGGCGCGCGCCCTCGGCCTGTTCGCGCCCCACGGCGTCGATACGGCGGCGCTGACGCTGCCGCTGCCGTGGACCGACGACACCTTCCTGCCCTACGACTACGGCTACTTCGCCTTCGTCTACAACCGCGACCAGTTCGATTCCCCGCCGGCCAGCCTGAGGGCGCTTGTCGAGGACGACGAGGGACCGGAAATCCTGGTCCAGGATCCGCGCACCAGCACGCCAGGACTCGGACTGCTGCTGTGGATGAAACAGGTGTTCGGCGACGGCGCCGCCGACGCCTGGCGACGGCTCGCGCCCCGCATCGTCACCGTGACCCGCGGCTGGAGCGAGGCCTACGGCATGTTCCTGAAGAACGAGGCGCCGCTGGTGCTCAGCTACACCACGTCGCCGGCCTACCATGCCATCGCCGAGGACGATCACCGATTTGCCGCGGCGAAGTTCGAGGAGGGACACTACCTGCAGATCGAGGTGGCCGGCATGCTCGCCGCCAGCGACAACCCGGAACTCGCGCGCGAGTTCCTCGACTTCGTCCTCGGCGAGGAATTCCAGTCGATCATTCCCACCACCAACTGGATGTACCCCTCCGCCCTGCCTGCCGAGCGCCTGCCGGACGGTTTCGACGGTCTCGTTGACCCCGCGCCGGTGCTGATGTTCGACGACGAAACCGTGGCCGCCAACCGGCGCGCGTGGATCGACGAATGGCTCGACGCCGTCAGCCGGTAGCCTTCCGGTGCCCGCGTCGCGGGAGGTAGTCGACGGCGTCGAGCGCCCGGCGTGGGCGGCGGTTGCCGCCGTTCTGGCGCTGGCGGCGCTGCCCATCGTCGCGCTGGCCTGGCATGCCGGCGGCATCGGCGAGTTCCGCGTCTGGCAGGACCCATACCTGCTGCGCGTGCTGCGTTTCAGCCTGCTGCAGGCGACCCTGTCGACGCTGGCCAGCGTGGCTCCCGCGGTCCTGGTGGCGCGGGCGCTGGCCCGCCGCCAGCGGTTTGCCGGGCGCCGCGCGCTCATGGCCATGCTGGGCGTACCCTTGGTCGTGCCATCCATCGCTGCGGTGCTCGGCGTGGTGGCGGTGTTCGGCGCCGGGGGCTGGCTGCCGCTGGGACGCTCGCTGTACGGCCTTGCCGGCATCCTCATCGCCCACGTCTTCTTCAACCTGCCGCTGGCATCGCGCATGCTGACTCCCGCGCTGGAGCAGGTTCCTGCCGAGCAATGGCGCCTGGGGAGGCAGCTCGGCATGACCGGCTGGAACACCTTCCGCCACATCGAGTGGCCGGCGCTGCGCGGCGCACTGCCGGGTACTGCGCTGGTGGTGTTCATGCTGTGCCTGACCAGCTTTGCCGTGGTCCTCACGCTCGGCGGCGGACCGCGCAGCACCACCCTGGAGGTCGCGATCTACCAGTCGCTGCGCTACGACTTCGAGCCCGGCCGGGCGGTGGTCCTGGCCGCCTGCCAGCTCGTGCTGTGCGCGCTGGTGGCGGTGCTGGCGGCGCGACTCACCGCCGCCCGCGCCAGCGAAATCGGGGGCGCAGGCGGTGCGGACTTTCGCGACTCGCCGGCGGCGCGGCTCGTCGACGGCGCCGCCATCGCCGTGGCGCTGGCGGTGGTCGGCGCCATCCTCGCCGCCATCGTGATCGACGGCCTCGCCGGCCCGCTCGCCGAGGTGCTGGCCGGCGCGCAGTTCTGGCGCGCGCTCGCCACCAGCTCCGCGATCGCCGCGATTGCCGCGGTGCTCGCCTGCGCCGCCGGATGGACCATCGCCGCCGGCGCCGCGCGCCTCGCCGCGGCCGGGCGCGGGCGCGCCGGCGCGGCGCTGGAGATCGGCGGGGCGGTGGTTTACGTGGTTCCGCCGCTGGTGATCGGCACCGGGTACTTCCTGCTCCTGCACGGCCTGGTCGAACTCGACCGGGCGACGATCGCCGTGGTGGTTCTGGTCAACGCGATGATGGGGCTGCCGTTCGTGATCCGCACCCTCGGCCCGGTGATGCGACAGCGCGAGATCGAGTACGGCCGGCTGTGCCGCAGTCTCGGCGTCGCCGGCGCGGCCCGGTTTCGCATCGTGGATTTCCCCCTGCTGCGCCGGCCGCTGGCGCTGGCCGCGGCGCTGGTGGCGGCGCTGTCGTTCGGCGACCTGGGCGTGGTGGCGCTGTTCGCGGTGGAGACGACCACGCTGCCGCTTCTGGTCTACCAGTACCTGGCCGCGTACCGGACCGGCGCCGCGGCGGCCGCCTCGCTGCTGCTGCTCGCGGCGTCTCTGGCGCTGTTCATCGTCATCGAACGCCTCGTCGGCGGGGGGCACCGTGCTGATCGTTGACGGCATCGAGTATCGCTACGAAGGCGCGTCGTTTCGCTTCGACCTGGAAGTGTCTCGCGGCGAGGTCCTCTGCGTGATCGGCCCCAGCGGGGCCGGCAAGTCCACCCTGCTCTACCTCGTGGCCGGATTTCTCGCCCCGGTGAGCGGCAGGATCGTCATCGACGGAGCCGACGTCACCGCCCTGCCGCCAGAGTCGCGGCCGGTCACCACCGTGTTCCAGGAGCACAACCTGTTCCCGCACCTGACGGTGTTCGACAACGTGGCGCTCGGCGTCTCGCCCGCACTGAAACTCGACGCCACTGCCAGGCGGCGGGTGGGCGAGGCCCTCGAACGGGTCCACCTGGCGGGACTCGACCACCGCCGACCCGGAGAGCTGTCCGGCGGCCAGCGCCAGCGGGTGACCCTGGCGCGAGCCCTGGTCAGGCAGCGGCCCGTCCTGCTGCTCGACGAGCCGTTCACCGCGCTCGGCCCCGCGCTGCGCCGCGAACTGCTCGAACTGATCGGCAACCTCGTGCGCGACGAGAGACTCGCCGCCATCCTGGTCAGCCACCACCCGGCCGACGCCCGCCTGGCCGCGGCGCGCACCGCATTCGTCAGCGAGGGTCGCATTCGCTTGATCGGCGACACCGGCCGGGTTCTCGACCCGGCAACCGATCCGGAGATCGCACGCTACCTCGGCGCCGCCGACTGACGGCGCCACACCGACCTTGCCAGGATCAGCGCCGAGATGGCGCGACGGTCCGGTGGCGAAGATCCCGGTCAGCGACCAGCACAGCGCCGAGCCGAGTGCGGCCAGTTCGAACGGCATGAAATGCGGGGGCGAGACGATTGAGCGCCGCGGCGGCAGGCCGCGGGGCCGAGACTATGTCACAGGCGTCGTGAACCCGCGCTAGCGGGCGACCGCGTCGGCGCGCCTGACGGACGCGGCCCTCGATGGGGGAGGAGTGAACAGCCGGCCGGCGTCTCCGGCCGCCATGGGACGGCCGATGAGAAAACCCTGCATCACGTCGCACTCGCGCTCGAGCAGGTACTCGATCTGCATCGCCGACTCGACGCCCTCGGCGATGACATTCATGCCGAGGCCCCGCGCCATGGCGACGATGGCGTTGACGAGCGTGCCGCCGCCGGCATCGATGTCGCGCACGAAGGACCGGTCGATCTTGAGCGCGTCGATCGGCAGGCGGTGCAGGTGCGACAGCGAGGAATGGCCGGTGCCGAAGTCGTCCACCGCGACCGATATGCCGCGCTCCTTCAAAAGCATCAGCCGTTCCACCACGCCGTCCGCATCCTTGAGGATCACGTCCTCGCTGATCTCCACCTCCAGTGCCCCCTGCATGCCTCCGGCGGCGGCGGTGAGGGCGACGATCTCCCTGAACAGGGCGTCCTGCTCGAACTCCAGCGCCGACAGGTTGACGGCCACCTTGGGCGGCAGCAGTCCGGCGGCGCGCCAGGCGGCGATGTCCGCCAGCACCCGCTCCATCACCCAGCGCCCGAGCGGCACGATGGCGCCCGTCTCCTCGGCCTCGGCGATGAAAAGCGCCGCGGGCAGCAGGCCGCGCGACGGGTGTTTCCAGCGCACCAGCGCCTCCAGGCCGACCACGTCCCGGCTGCGAATATTGACCTCGGGCTGGTAGTGCAGGCAGAACTCGTCGCGCTCGAGCGCCTGCCGGATCTCGGCTCCCCTCGCGGGCGTGTCCGACGGCTTGCCGCCGCCACCGTAGAAGCGGTAGCCGTCGCGTCCGCCGGCCTTGATGTGATACATGGCAGCGTCGGCGTGGCGCACCAGCACTTCCATGCAATCACCGTCGTCGGGATAGACCGCGACGCCGACGCTTGCGGTGGCCGACACCGCGCGCCCGGCCAGAGGGAAAGGACGGCGCAGGGCTGTCACCACCTTGCGCGCCACGCGGCGCGCGTCCGCCGCGCCGTTGATGCCGCCGGCCAGCAGCACGAATTCGTCGCCGCCGACCCGCGCCACCGTGTCGGACTCGCGCAGGCACTCCTTGAGCCGCACGGCCACCGCCTTGAGAAGCTCGTCTCCCAGCGCGTGCCCGAGGCCGTCGTTGATGCGCTTGAAATTGTCGACGTCGAGATACATCAGGGCCACTCGGCAGCGGGAACGCCGGGCATGGGCCATGGCCTGTTCCAGGCGGTCGGCCAGAAGCATGCGGTTTGGCAGGCCCGTCAGGATGTCGTGGAAGGCCTGGTGGCGCACGTTGTCCTCGGCTTCCTTGCGATGAGAGATGTCGCGTATCACGCCGCAGGTCCCGAGCCGCAGCCCGTCGGCGTCGTGCACCGGGGTCGCGCTCAACTCGATCCACACCGGCTTGTCGCCGACGGCATCGAGCCTGACCTGCAGGCATTGACGTCCGCAGTCGACGCCGGCGATGGCGCGCCGTACCGATTCGCGATCCTCGCGGTGAACGAGCGCCACCAACTCCTTTCCGTCGAGCGCCGCCGCATCGCTCCCGAAGAGAGCCTCGGCCGTGCGATTGATGAACGTGATGCGCCCGGCATCGTCGAGCATGTAGATGATGTCGGGCGAAGTGTCGACGAGACAGCGATACAACGCTCCCTGATCGGCACTCGTGTACTTGCGGCGGCCGTTCAAGTCGAGGACCCCGCGTCCAGGCTCGAGCGGGGCCGATATTCGATTTCCGTCTCGCGTCGCACGTTCTTCTGGTTATCGGCCGGAAACCCGGCAATTGACCGAACCCGATTGAATATCCCTGCGAATTGCCGCGTACGCTTCCCCCATACAGCCAACGCGCCGCGGCCGCATTATCGCAGGAAAAAAGCGGTTGAATGCTGACATGATTCAGCTGGTGCTGGCAACGCTTTTTTAGAGTTTTGTCGACTCCCGACAAAACCTGTTTTTGCAACGCTATTTTCGAAATACTTTTAATTGCGCCGGCAGACGCCTGTTTTTCCAAATAAAGATTCGCGACACGACCCACCCGGCGCCGGATTCGCCTTGGACGCGAGCGCCCGGGCCGCTACCAGCCTTCGACGCCGCTCATGTCCGGAAGGCGGTGGGCGATGCCCTTGTGGCAGTCGGTGCAGGTCTTGTCGCCGCCGACGAGGTCGATCTCGTGGGCGCGCACCCCGGAACGGTTCGAATGGTGAATGGTGGTCTTAAGCTCGGCAAACAGGTTGTCGCGCATTTCGTGACAGGTCACGCAGAACCGCTCGGTATTCGCCGCTTCCAGCGCGGTGTTGAAACCGCCCCGGAAAATGATCCCGGTGACGAAGCCGCCCACGGTGAGAAAACCAAGGCTCAGGTGGCGGCTCGGCCGCCAGAGCATGCCCCAGTAGACCTTGAGTCGTTCGAAGGTTCGCCCCATGTCGCGTCCCTCCGACTAGTCCCCCGCCGCTTCCCGGGCGAGCATGTCGGCGACGTCCTCGAATGTGTTCTCCACCAGCGGGAATACGAGAAGCGTCACCGCCAGGAACAGCAGCAGCTTCAGTCGCCTTTCTCATCCAGCGGACGCGGCGACAGTCACCGCGCCGTCGTCGTTCGGTTCGATCATGATTGTTCTTCGTGCAGCACCGCCCGGCCCATGCCGGCCGGGACGCCGGCTGCCGCGTTGGCAGTCGTTCCTATTCCAAGCACGCCCGGGCCGATCGGCCAACCGGCGACCACGTACTCGCGCGCGATTCCGAAGGCTCGCCGGGTAAGCCTTGCAGATGGCGCTTGCGCGCATGGACGAAGTCGCTTCCATGTCCACCGACAGGTTACGATCCGGTCATCATTGGTCCCCGGCCGAATACGGGTGCGACACCCGGGCGGCGCACGATCACGCCGCGCCCTTGCGGCATACCGGAGACAATCCATGCGAGTCGGCTTCATCGGACTGGGCAATGTCGGCGGCAAGCTGGCCGCGAACCTGGTGGCGAGCGGTGTCGATACCGTCGTTCGCGACCTTTCCATCGCCAACGCCGGCAAACTGCTCGACGCCGGCGCGGCCTGGGCCGACAGTCCGGCCGAGATGGCAGCCATGGTGGACGTGGTCATCACCTGCCTGCCGAGCCCCGCCGCCAGCGCCGCCGTCATGGAAGCCGATGACGGCGTGCTCGCGGCGATGACCCCGGGAATGATCTGGGCCGAGATGAGCACCACCGACGCCGACGAGGTCACCCGGCTCGGTGCGCGGGTCGAGGCGCTCGGCGGCTTCGCCATCGACTGTCCCGTATCCGGGGGATGCCATCGTGCCGCCACAGGCAACATCGCCATCCTCGCCGGCGGCCGCCGCGAGGTCTTCGAGCGCATGCTGCCGATACTGCAGGTTCTCGGCAGCGACATCCTGCACACCGGGGCGCTCGGCTCGGCGTCGCGCCTGAAGGTGCTGACCAACTACCTCGCCACCGCCAACCTCGTCAGCCTGTGCGAGGCACTAACGACCGCCCGTGCGGCCGGCCTGGATCTCGCCACCGCCTACGAGGCGATCCGCATCTCGAGCGGCAACTCGTTCGTGCACGAGACCGAGAGCCAACTCATCCTCAACGGCAGCCGCGACATCAATTTCACGATGGATCTCGTCCTCAAGGATATCGGCCTGTTCCAGCACATCGCCGACGAGGCCGGCGTGCCGCTGGAGTTGTCGCCGCTTCTGATCCGTATCTTCGAGGACGGCCGGGCGCGCTACGGCGGCGATGAATGGTCGTCGAACATCATCCGTCGACTGGAGGACGCCACCGGCCTCGAGGTCCGCGCCGGGGGCTTCCCCGAGGAACTGGTCGACGAAGAACCGAAGCGGCCGGGTCGCGAGGTCTTCGCCGAGCGCGCGAGGTGATACGGTCGTCGTTCGAGACCTGTCGCGCCGCTAGCTGAAACAGCCCGCCACCGCCAGCTCGTCGCCGCCGGCGATTGTGCGGTACTTGTCCCAGAACGATTGGTCGATGCGCTGCAGGGACTCGGCGACTCGCGCGGTGCGGTAGCGCCGCAGGTGGCTCGGCCCGCCGTTGTACGCGGCGTATGCGGCGCGGGGCAGGTTGTTCGTGCCGCCGTCGATCTCGTGTTCGCCGCGGGCGATGGCGTAGTCGACGAGATAGTGCATGAGGATCTCGCTGCCGGCTGCGGCGTTGTAGGCGATGTCGCGGGCGAGACCCTTGCCGTCATAGAAACCGCGCCATACCGCGGGTATCACCTGCATGATGCCGACCGCGCCGCCGGGAGAGGTGACCGGCGCCAGCTTGCCCCCTGTTTGCACGAACTGGCGCCAGCAGGTTTCCTGCCACGCGGTGGCGAGCACCATGTCGCGAAACATGTCGTGCAGGCCGCCGTCGAGGTCGGAGTCGCCTGCCACCTTCAGCGCAGTGTGATGGAGCAGGTCGCGCACCATCGGCAGGTACTCGGGCATCTCCCCCTTCTCCGGTACCCAGCGGTTCAGGCGCGCCACCACCCGCTTGTCATGGCCGGTGCTGGCCAGCGCCTCGGAGAGCGGCACGAGTCGCCACAGTGACCGTCCCGCGCCGTGCGACGCGCCGTCGTCGTCGCCTCCATCCTGCGGTTCCGGGACCGGCACGTTTTCGGGCAGAGCGTCGAAGTCGAACAGGCCGCGCAACTCGGAATCGACCCCCTCGTCGTAATGCAGGGGATCGGCGGCCGAGTCGGGGGCCAGCACCCGCGCCATGCGGCGCAGGCCGTCCGCGGACAGTTCGAGGTCGATCCGCGGGCCGATGGCGTCGAGGGCCTCGAGGGCGTCGGCGGCGGCGATGAAGCCCAGCAGGTTGAGTCCCTGCTGGCCCGGCCGGGTGGAACTCAGCCGGCGCAGGATCGGCGCAAGCCGCGACCAGGTACGCACGAACAGCGTGCGCACCGGGCTCGGGCCGAGGCCGGCAGTGTCACCGCCGAGGATGCGCAGGATGTCGTAGCGCGCCTCGATGAGAACGAACAGCAGGTCGCGGCGCACTTCCACCTCGGCCGTGGTCGCGGCGAGGTACTTGACGATGAAGGTGAGGAAGGCGTCCCAGGACTGCGTGGCCGCCTGGAAGCGCGCAAGTTCGTCGGCATTGAGCGGGGCCTCGGAGCCGGCGGCGACCGGCGCTTCGTCGGCCGCTTCGACCCGGAAGCGCAGCACTGCGCGCAGGCCGCCGTCGACGACTTCCACGGAGCCGAGCCCCACCGAGTCGATGATGGCGGCGACCGTCTCCGGCTCGCCCGGCATGAGCAACGGCAGCACCGCCTTCAACTCGTTCAGCGGCGGCCTCAAGTCGATGCGCACCGCGTCGAGGCGCGGGTGCACGTGGTCCTTGACCAGGTTCCAGAATGCCTCGCCCAGCACGCCGCCGTCAGGCAGCTCGGAATCGACCACCTCGAAGCGCACCGCCGTGCCGCCCGGCTCCACGGAGACGTCCTGGTAGACCGCCAGTCGACCAGACCAGTCCACCACCAGCAGGCAGCGCGAACCGAAGGCCGTGCCGACCCGGGCCTCGCCCCGGGTTTCGAGCCGAAGCCGGCCGCCGGCCGTCGCGACGCGCGGGTCCGAGAGCACCATGTGGTTGCATCCCGAGCCGTCGTCCCACGCCCGCGCACTTTCGCCGGGATCGGTGTAGGCCTGGCTGACCACCGCTTCGCGTAGAAACGCGGTATCGAGCATGAGCGGGACCGTGACGTCGACCGTCTCGGCGCGAACATGTCCGGCCCAGGGGAACATGAGCAGGGTACAGAACGCGAGCATTGCCGTGCGGACCGCCGCGCGCGGCACTAGGGACATGGCTGTATGATCCATACTCGCTGACAGGTGGCCTGGACACTGGCGGGCGCCGTTGCGGCTGCGGCGCGCCGGCCCATTATGAACCAACGCCGGCCCACCACCAAACGACGCCCGGGGCGGGCCCCGTTGGCCGCACCCTGACTTTACGCATAGAATTCGGCTACCGGCGGCGCCGGCGGGATCCTTCGCGCCGCCAACTCGAAATCATGCCGGCAGCCCGTCGCGGATGGCGAATCGTTGCAGCGGCTTCATGCTCGAAAGCGACCGGCTGCCGAATACCACGGCAAGGGAATTCACGTGTCCCCCATCATTTCCATCGACCGCCTGGGCAAGACCTATGCCTCGGGCTTCACCGCGCTCAGGCAGGTCAGCCTCGACATCGGCCGGGGCGAGATCTTCGCCCTGCTCGGCCCCAATGGCGCCGGCAAGACCACGTTGATAAGCATCGTCTGCGGCATCGTCACCGCGAGCGAAGGAACGGTGACCGTCGACGGCCACGACATAGGCCGGGACTACCGTGCCACGCGCTCCCTGATCGGTCTCGTCCCCCAGGAGCTGACTACCGACGCCTTCGAGACGGTGTGGGCAACGGTCACCTTCAGCCGCGGCCTGTTCGGTCGCGCGCCGGATGCGGCCTACGTCGAGAAGGTGCTGCGCCAGCTGTCACTGTGGGACAAGCGCAAGGAGCAGATCCGCAACCTGTCCGGGGGCATGAAGCGCCGAGTGCTGATCGCCAAGGCGCTGTCGCACGAGCCGCGGGTGCTGTTTCTCGACGAGCCGACGGCGGGCGTGGACGTGGCGCTTCGGCGCGACATGTGGGACCTCGTGCATGAACTGCGCGAAGGCGGGGTCACGGTGATCCTGACCACCCACTACATCGAGGAGGCCGAGAACATGGCCGATCGCATCGGCGTGATCAACAAGGGCGAACTGGTCGTGGTGGAGAAGACCGCCGACCTGATGGCGCGGATGGGGCGCAAGTGCCTGACTCTCTATCTCCAGGAGCCGATGGCGTCGGTGCCCCCGGAACTCGCCGACTGGAATCTCGCGCTCGACGCCGGCGGCTTCGAGCTGGAGTACACCTTCGACATCAACGACGAGCGCACCGGCGTGCCGTCGCTGCTTCGGCGCATGAGCGACCTCGGCATCGCCTTCCGCGACCTGCACACCCGGCAGAGCTCGCTAGAGGAGATCTTCGTCAACCTCGTCAGGGAGGAGTCATGAACCGCGACATCGTCTCGGGCTTCAACGCCCGCGGAGTGCTGGCCATCTACAGGTTCGAGATGGCGCGCGCGCTGCGCACGCTGCTGCAGTCGCTGGTCACGCCCGTGATCACCACCTCTCTTTACTTCGTGGTGTTCGGCGCCGCCATCGGCTCGCGCATGACCGAGATCGACGGCGTCAGCTACGGCGCCTACATCGTGCCGGGGCTGGTCATGCTGGCGCTTTTCACCCAGAGCATATTCAACGCTTCGTTCGGCATCTTCTTTCCGAAGTTCACCGGCACCGTCTACGAGATTCTCTCGGCGCCCCTGTCCTACCTCGAGATCGTCCTTGCCTACGTCGGCGCGGCGGCCACCAAGTCCATCGTGCTCGGCGTCATCATCATGGCGACCGCCTCGCTGTTCGTGCCGGTGACCATCCAGCACCCGGTGTGGATGGTCGCCTTCCTGGTGCTGACGGCGGTCACCTTCAGCCTGTTCGGCTTCATCATCGGCATCT
>CBFGVH010000028.1:0-30742 GCA_965652415.1 uncultured Gammaproteobacteria bacterium
TCCTCGAACTCGCCGCGGAACTTGGCGCCGGCGATCAGCGCGCCCATGTCCAGCGACAGCACGCGCTTGCCGCGCAGGCCCTCGGGCACCTCGTTGTGGATGATGCGCTGCGCCAGGCCTTCGACGATGGCGGTCTTGCCGACGCCCGGCTCGCCGATCAGCACCGGGTTGTTCTTGGTGCGCCGCTGCAGCACCTGGATGGTGCGGCGAATCTCGTCGTCGCGCCCGATGACCGGGTCGAGCTTGCCCTGCTCGGCGCGCTCGGTCAGGTCCAGGGTGTATTTCTCCAGCGCCTGGCGCTGGTCCTCGGCGCCGGCGTCGTCCACCTTGCGCCCGGAGCGCACCTGCTCGATGGCCTTCTCGATGCCGCCCTGCGAGGCGCCGGCCTTGCGCAGCAGCGCACCGAGCTGGCCCTTGTCCTCGGTCGCGGCGAGGACGAACAGTTCGCTCGAGATGTACTGGTCGCCGCGCTTCTGCGCCAGCTTGTCGGTGATGTTCAGAAGGCGGCCGAGCTCGTTGGACACGTGCACGTCGCCGCCGCTGCCTTCCACGGACGGCAGGCGCTCGACGAGGTCACCGAGACCGGAGCGCAGCAGGTTGACGTTGACGTCGGCCAGGGTGAGCAGGTGACGGACCGATCCCCCTTCCTGGTCGAGCAGGGCGATCATCAGGTGCACCGGTTCGATGAACTGGTGGTCGCGCCCCACGGCGAGACTCTGGGCATCCGCCAGGGCCGACTGGAACCTGGTGGTCATCTTGTCCATTCGCATGGTGAAATTTCCCCGAGAAACTTGCGTTCGAGAAGACGTGCGCGAGACACGCCAATAACTGCACCGATTGTGGGGGCAAGCGAACGTGTTTCAACCGGCACGGCGGCGCCGGCCTGACCGGGATCAGTTCGGCCGCGATGCCATGTCCTCTTCGGCCGCGGCGTCCCGCGCTTCCCCGAAGAACGTGGGCAGCTTCGTCAACGCCACCTTGCCGAGCGGGGTACGCGGGAGCTCTTCGATCAGCGCAAAGCGGACGATATGGTTGTGGGATGACATTCGCGCATTGAAGTCTCGAATCACCTGCCTGGCAGTGGCGGGGGGATCGGCATCGTCGATGACCAGCACGGCCGCCGGCCGCATGTCGAGCTCCAGCACCGCCGCCTCCTTGACCCGCGCATCGCGCTCGAGCAACGTCTCGAGCTCCTCGGGGTAAACGTTCTTGCCGCTCTCGGTGACGATCAGGCGTTTGCTGCGACCGGTCAGCACGATGTTGCCGGCTTCGTCGATGCGGGCGATGTCCCCGGTATGCAGCCAGCCGTCGCGGATCGCCTCGGCCGTGTATCCGGGATCCGTATAGCCGAGCATGACGTTCGACCCCCGCACCAGCAGCTCGCCGCAGCCGCCCTGGTCGGGCTCTAGAATCTTTACCTCCACGCCCTCGATGGGCGGGCCGACGCTGTCAAGCACCGGGTCGAAGTGCCCCTGCGCGGACACCACCGGCGAGGTCTCGGTAAGGCCGTAGCCCTGGCGCAGCGAGATGCCGAGTTCCAGAAAGTACTTCTTGATCGCGGGATCGAGGCGGGAGCCGCCGCTCATCCAGCAATTCAGGCGGCCGCCGAGCTGGCGGCGGATGGGGGCGTTGATCACCCGCCGGATGGCGAGCGGCGAATGCCTGATGAGCCACACGTAGGCGCGCAGCGCGGGGCCGCCGGCGGCGAAGCGCTTCTCGAGCCCCAGCATCACGTTGCGAAACAGCCGCGGCACGGCAACCAGGATCGTGATCCGGTTCTCCCGCATGGCTTCGAGGATCTCGGCGGCAGCAAGCACCCGCGGCGCCACCAGGGCCGCACCGAGGTGCAGCGCAAGCAGCATCACGCCGGTCAGCCCCATGGCGTGCGAGAACGGCAGCAGGGCGAGGAAGCGGTCATCGGCTCCGGCCTTGGCCAGCTTCGCCGAGCCCAGCACGTTGGTAACGATGTTGCGGTGGGACAGCCGCACGATCTTCGGAGTGCCCGTGCTTCCGGAGGTGTACAGCGCCACCGCCTCCTCGTCGCCGCCCGATTTCGGCTCCAGTTCCGCCTCGCGCTCGTTGATGGGGCCGTCGGCAGCGATGCGGATCGGTACGTCGTCGTCGGAGAACGCCCGCTGGTGAGACAGAATCAGGACGGGCTGAACCGCCCCCACCTGAACGGCGATCTCGTGGTCGCTGTTGCCGACGTGAATCGGGGTGAGAACGGCGTCGACCTTCCACACCGCCAGTGCCGCCACCGTCCACTCGGGCCCGTTTTGCGCCATCACGCCGACCCGGTCGCCCTTCTCCACCCCCCGCGTTCGCAGCTCGGCCGCGAGGTCGAGGACGGCACGGTAGATCTGCGAGCGGCTGAGTACCCGCTCGCGTCCGCCGCCCAGGCGACAGATCCAGGCCGGACGCGACTGGTCCCGGGTAAGCGTCGCAGCCGCCAGGTTCCAGAGATTCTCCTTCGTGTTCATGTTCCGCTCCGTGGACACACCCTAGTCATCAGCGCCGCGAGGGGGCAGGTGGTTCTCGAACCACTCGCGATCGACTTCACCCACCTTGGCCGCCACCGGCACCCCGTCGGGCGAAACCAGGAAAGTCGACGGCAGCCCCTTGAGCGGCTCGAACGGCACCAGCGGCTCGGCACCGACCTCGACCACGGGGTAGGAAATCGACATGCGGTCGACGAATTGCTCGAGATCCTGGTGGTCGATCTCCTCGAAATTCACGCCGATGACGGTGACGTCGTCGCGCTCGCGGTGCAGCGCGTCGAGCAGCGGTATCTCGCGAATGCACGGACCGCACCACGTCGCCCAGAAATTGACCACCACCCATTGCCCGCGAAAGGCCGACAGGCGCACCGGTACGCCGTCGAGGCCCGGGCGTTCGAAATCCACGCGGGGCGCGAGATCGTCCGCCGCTAACGCCGGGGCGGCGGCGGGCGTCGCCAACGCCGCCAGCACAACGGCCACGACGGTGCAAAGCCGCATGACGAACTGCGTCGGCCGCGGCGCGGACACCGCCGGGACGCACACTAGAGCCCGTCCGCACCGGGCATCGTCCCCCGACGGGGACGTGCCTGCCGGCAGAACGCGGGATTCTTGATCCGGGTCAGGCAAGGGGCCCCGGCTTGAGGAGAATTCATGCGATTGACAGGCCAATCGTGGTAATTTCAAATACCTGAAACACGTACGACCGCTGCCGGTCATTGTGTCATGCCGGTACCATGTTGCCAATATGCAGACGGACCTGCCGATGTCTCGCCAAGAATTTGATGGACGCGTCCACGCTGTCCGTCCGATGCCGGACTACGGGCCCGACGAGGGCCTGCCCGACAAGCCTGCCACGACCATGCGCGGACACCGGCACCGGTATTAGAGTTTCGGTATCATTATTCAGGAGGTTCCGAGTGATTCAACGATTCCTTGCCGCCTTGTTGGTCGCGGCTCTGGCGACGGGATCCGTCGCGCCGGTCGTGGCGTTCGCACAGGACACTTCCGGCGAAAGCGGAGAAACGACGGAAGTCCCGACCGAGGAACCGGATGAACCCGAGGTCGCCATACCCCTTTCACCCGACCCCGATTGCTGAACACGGCAACCTGGTTCCATCCCGGGCCGGCACGACCTGCCGGCCCACTTCGTCAATCAACAACAGTTCACACACCGAGAGGAGCAAGATATGAAACGTAAAACCAGGCTCTTGATCGGCGCCCTCGTCGCCGTTGCGATCACCCCGGCCCTGGCCGTCGCCGAGCCGGTGGGCATCACGCCCGACATCATGAGCGTGACCGTCAAGCACAACGGCAACGACGTCGAGATCAAGCGCAACCAGGACAACGAGGCCGTGGTCAACGAGGCCTTCGCGAAGACCTCGCGCCCCTGCCCGCCGTTCTGCATCCAGCCGCAGTCCCTGGCACCGGGCGTGGAGACCATCGGCGAGGTGGAGCTCATCGAGTACGCCAGGCGCATGAGCGAAGGCGACGACAGCATAGTCCTGATCGACTCGCGCACCCCGGACTGGGTCAGCCGCGGAACCATCCCGAGCGCCATGAACGTGCCCTGGACCCAGCTCAACCCGGCACAAGGCGCCACCGCCTTCGACATTGCCGAGATCATGAAGAACACCTTCGGCGTCACCGAGAGCGAGGGACTGTTCAACTTCGCCGACGCCAAGACGGCGGTGATGTTCTGCAACGGCATGTGGTGCGGGCAGTCGCCCAACAACATCCAGAACCTGCTGCGCTTCGGCTACCCGGCACACAAGATCAAGTGGTATCGCGGCGGCATGCAGGACTGGGAGATCCTCGGCCTGACGACGGTGAAGTAGAACCGCGCCCGATCGCCGGACACAAGCGGCCCCTTCAAGGGGCCGCTTTCTTTTTGTCGGCCGAGAGCGCGGCGAGCAGGGCGACCATGTCGGCCGGCAGCGGCGAGTCGAACGACACGCGCTCGCCGCTTTCGGGGTGTACCAGCGACAGACGGCTTGCGTGCAGCGCCTGCCGCGGAAACGCCATCACCACCCGCCGCGCCTCATCCCCGAGCGACGCCGGCGGCGTGGTGCGGCCGCCGTAGAGCACGTCGCCCACGATCGGGTGGCCGATATGGGCCATGTGCACCCGGATCTGGTGGGTGCGCCCCGTTTCCAGGGCGACCTCGAGGTCGGTGTGGGCCCGGAACCGCTCCAGCACGCGGTAGTGGCTGACCGCAGGCCTGCCGCGGGCCTTGATCGCCATCTTCAGGCGATTGCCGTCGTGGCGGCCAATGGGTGCGTCGACCGTACCCGCCGCGGCCACCAGCCCGCGCACCACCGCGCGGTAGATTCGCGACACCTCCCGCGCCTTGATCGCGGCCGCCAGGCGGCGGCGGGCGGTATCGGATTTCGCCACCACCATGACCCCGCTGGTGTCCTTGTCCAGCCGGTGGACGATGCCCGCGCGAGGCAGCGCGAACAGGTGCGGGCAGTGGTCGAGCAGCGCGTTCATCAGCGTGCCGCTGCGATTGCCTGCGCCGGGGTGCACGACGAGGCCGGCCGGCTTGTCGACGACGATGATGTCGTCGTCCTCGTAAACGACGTCGATGGCGATAGGCTCGGCCAGGGCCTCGTCCACTTCCACCGCGGGAAAGCTGACCTCGATGGCGTCGCCCGGGGCGACCTTCGTCCTCGGCGCCGCGGTCGAGTCGTTGAGCAGCACATGGCCCTCGCGGATCAGTCTCTGCAGGAATGCCCGGGAATGCTCGTCGACCAGTTCCGCCAGCACCTGGTCGAGACGGCGTCCGGCGAGCTCCGGAGGCACCGACAGGCGGCTGACTCTCGCCCTGTTCACGGCCGCGCCCCGCATTCCAGCCGCCCGGACGCTGCCCCAGCGGGCGGTAGGCCAACGGCGGGCGACGGTTTATAATCGATTTTTGCCAAACGCTTTCGCCGCTCGTTCAGGACAGGTATGACTTTATGCTGAAAAAACCGATCCGCGTGGTGTGCGCCGCCTTTCTCGCGCTCATCGCCGCCGGTTGCGCGGCCACCGACCCCGACGAGGAGTTCGCCAACCTGCCGCCGGAAACGCTGCTGCAGTACGGCCGCACGGCGCTCGACGAAAGGCGCTACAGCGAAGCCATCGAGATCTACAAGCAGCTCGAATCGCGCTACCCGTACGGCCGTCCCGCGGAACAGGCCCAGCTCGACATCGCCTACGCCTACTACAAGAACGAAGAACCGGAACTGGCGGTGGCCGCGGCCGACCGTTTCATTCGCCTGCACCCGACGCACCGGCGGGTGGACTACGCGTACTATCTCAAGGGCATCGCCAACTACCGCGAGCGCACCGGCTTCTTCGCACAGCTGTCCGGAAACGACGACTTGAGCGATCGCGACACCCGCCCCGCGCGCGAAGCCTACACCGCGTTTCGCGAACTGGTGGCGCGCTTCCCCGACAGTCCCTACGCGGCCGACGCACGCCAGCGCATGATACATCTGGTGAACGTGCTGGCGAAGCACGACATCAACGTGGCGCGCTACTACCTGACCCACGGCGCCTGGGTGGCCGTGGTCAATCGCGCCAAGAAGGTGCTCGAGGAATACGAACGCACGCCGTCGGTCGAGGACGCGCTCGGCCTGATGGCCATCGCCTACCGCGAGATGGGCCTGACCGACCTGATGACCGACACGGTGCGCATCCTCGAACGCAACTTTCCCGGCAGCCCCTATCTCGCCCGCATCTGACCGGAGCATTCACCCCGGGTCGCGGTCGAAGCGGAAGCCCGAGGTCAGGGGATAGCGCCGATCGCGGCCGAAGGCGCGCTTGCTGATGCGCACGCCCGGCGGCGCCTGGCGGCGCTTGTACTCGTTGCGGTTGATCATGCGCACCACGCGCGCCACCACGTCCGGATCATGGCCCAGGGCGACGATGCGTGCCGGCGACAGGTCGTCCTCGACGTACGCTTCCACGATCGGGTCGAGCACGTCGTAGGTCGGAAGGCTGTCCGCGTCGAGCTGGTCGGGGGCGAGTTCGGCCGAAGGCGGCCGCTCGATGACCCGCGCCGGGATCACCTCCTCTGTGCTGTTGCGATAGCGGGCGAGGCGGTAGACCAGGGTCTTGGGCACGTCCTTGATGGCGGCGAAGCCCCCGGCCATGTCGCCGTACAGGGTCGCGTAGCCCACCGCCATTTCGCTCTTGTTGCCGGTGGTCAGTACCATCCTGCCGGTCTTGTTGGAGATCGCCATCAGCACCGTACCCCGGCAGCGCGCCTGGATGTTCTCCTCGGTGGAATCCGCCGCCAGGCCCGAGAAGCGCCCTGCGAGCTGATCGAGGAATGCCTGGAAGATGGGGTCGATGTCGATACGGTGGCAGGCGACGCCGAGCCGGCGGCATTGCTCCACGGCATCGGCGACGCTGATCTCGCGCGTGTAGCGTGACGGCATGGTCACCGCCTCGACGCTGTCGGCGCCGAGCGCATCGACCGCGATGGCCAGGGTCAGCGCCGAGTCGATGCCGCCCGACAGGCCGATGACGACGCCCGGAAAACCGTTCTTCGCGACGTAGTCCCGCACACCGGTAGTGAGCGCCCGGTACACCGTCTCCTCGGCCGGCGCCGGCCCGACAACGCTTGCCTGCTCGACCACCACGGCGCCGCCCGGGCCGCGGCCGAAGGTGACCGTGCCCACGTCCTCGGCGAACGCGGCCATGCGGTGGACCACGTGGCCAAGCCCGTCGACCACGAAGGACGCGCCGTCGAACACCAGTTCGTCCTGGCCGCCGACGAGGTTGGTGTAGACCACCGGCACGCCGGCGCGCCGTGCCACCTCGCCCACCACGATGGTCTCTCGCTGAACCGACTTGCCGATGTGGTACGGTGACGCGTTGAGGTTGAGAACGATCTCGGCGCCGGCCGCCACCGCGTTCACCGCCGGCTCGCGCTCCCACACGTCCTCGCAGATGGTCAGGCCCAGCCTCCATCCGCGGCACTCGAACACCACGTCGTCGTCACCGGCAGTGAAGTAGCGCTTCTCGTCGAACACGCCGTAATTGGGCAGCGCCTGCTTGCGGTAGGTTGCCAGCACGTTGCCGTCGTGCAGCGCCGATGCGGCGTTGTACAGCCGCCCGTCGCGCCGCTCGGGATGACCCACCACGAGCGCGATGCCGCGCACGCGCGCACGCAGGGACTCGATCCCCTGCTCGGCCGCAGCGAGGAAGTCGGCGCGCAGCAGGAGGTCCTCGGGCGGGTAGCCTGTTATGGTCAGTTCCGGGAACACCACCACGTCGGCGCCGTGCACGTCTCGCGCTTCGGCGCAGGCGCGCACGACTTTATCGGCGTTGCCGTCGATGTCGCCGACGACGAGGTTGAGTTGCGCCAGGGCTACCTTGAGATTCGCTGTCATTATCGGTTCCGTCATGCAGGGCGGCGCGGCAACGGCCGCCGTCGTGCGGACGCTGGTGGAAAATCCCCCGCCCCGGCCGCCATAATCGATGAACTCCGCGCGGCGGCGGCCGACACCGCCAGCCGCGGATTCTACAACGCGACGCGCTTGGCGCGTGCGCCCACCGAAGAAGACCGTGATCTCACGCCCAGGTCCCGACAAGCGCCACCACCCGGCGGCACGCGCCGCCGACGCCATCGCAGTCGTTCCGCGCGGACAGTGGAACGCGCTCGTCCATGCCGACGATCCGCCGTTCATCCGCCACGAGTTCCTGGAACTGCTGGAAGCGAGCGGCTGCGTCGGGCCGGGCACCGGCTGGACTCCCTGCCACACCGTCATCGTCAACGAAGACGGCGCGCTCGCCGCGGCCTCGCCCGCCTACCTCAAGGACCATTCCTGGGGAGAGTACGTTTTCGACTGGGCCTGGGCGCGCGCCTACCGGGAACACGGCATCGCCTACTATCCCAAGCTCGTCTGCGCGATTCCCTTCACCCCCGTTACCTCGCACAAGCTGCTGGTCGCGCCCGGCGACGACGACCTCAAGGTCGTGCTCGTCGACCGGTTGCGGGAGCTCGCCGCCGAGCGCGGAGCGTCGTCGGTGCACGCGCTGTTTCTCGATAAGACCGAGGCCGAGTGCTTCGCGGGCGCCGGCTACCTCGCCCGTCACGACAGCCAGTTCCACTGGTTCAACGAGGACTACCGGGACTTCGACGATTTCCTGGCGCGCTTCACCTCGAAGCGGCGCAAGAACGTGCGCGCGGAGCGGCGCAAGGTGCGCGAGGCCGGTGTGACCTTCCGCTGGATCTCCGGCGATGGCGGCGGCGAGCGGGACTGGCTCGAGATGTACGACCTGTACCGGGAGACCATCGGCGATCACGGTGGCATGCCCTACCTGACCCGTGAGTTCTTCCTCGGCCTGCCGAATGCCATGGGTGACGACGTGCTGCTGCTCAAGGGTCTCGTGGACGGCAATACCCTGTGCGCGGCGTTGTATTTCCGCTCTCGCCGGACCCTGTACGGCCGCTACTGGGGCAGCCGGCACTTCCTCGCCAACCTGCACTTCGAGACCTGCTACTACCAGCCGATCGAGTACGCCATCGCGCACGGCCTGGCGTCGTTCGAAGCCGGCGCCCAGGGCACGCACAAGTTGGCCCGGGGGCTGGCACCGACCACGACCCGGTCGGCCCACTGGCTCGACCATCCCGCCTTCCACGAGGCCGTGGAGCGCTATCTCGGGGTCGAACGGCGCGAGCAGGCCGCCTGGTCGCGGCTCCTCGAGCAGGCGCTGCCGTTTCGCAGCGATCGCGGAGATCCGCCCGATCGCTGAGCAAGCGCGCGCCACGTCCTCTGGACGCCCGGGCGGGCACTCGCTATACAATTGGTCGCATGAGACAGAGCAGCGACTACGCGAGCGACTTCCCGCCGCTCGAGTTCGCCACGCCCGAGGGACTTCTGGCCATCGGCGGGGACCTGTCGGTCGAGCGGCTGATCGAGGCCTACAGCCGCGGCATCTTCCCGTGGTACAACCCCGGGCAGCCGATCCTGTGGTGGTCTCCCGACCCGCGGGCCGTGCTGTACCCCGCGGAGCTGAACGTCAGCCGCAGCCTGCGCAAGTCGCTGCGCAACCGCGGCTACCGCATCACCATGGACGAGGACTTCGAATCGGTGATCGACGGCTGCGCGGCGCCGCGGGGGCTCGGCGGCGGTGCGTCGTGGATCACCGACGACATGAAGCGCGCCTACGTCGACCTGTTCGCCGCGAGAATCGCCCACAGCGTCGAGGTGTGGCGCGACGACGAACTGGCCGGCGGTCTCTACGGCGTCGCCATGGGCCGCGTGTTCTTCGGCGAGAGCATGTTCAGCCTCCAGCGCGACGCATCCAAGTGCGCTCTGGCCGCGCTGGCAGCTTACATTCCTGCGCGCGGCTTTCGCCTGATCGACTGCCAGGTCGAGTCCGATCACCTGAACCGGCTTGGAGCGCGCACCATCGCCCGCCGCACGTTCGCCCGCATCCTGCGCGAAGGGCTGTCGACGCCGTCGCGTTGCGAGCGGTGGTCGTTCGATCCGCGCGTGCTGGAGGCGTTGTCGTGACCCGCGAGATCCAGTTCCCGACCCTGTACCAGACGGCGCCCCACCCGTGCCCGTACATCGTAGAGAACACCGCGGTCAACCTGATTCTGGACCCGCACTACTCCGTCGACCGGAGCCTGTACGGCCGCCTGCTGCAGCACGGCTTCAGGCGTAACGGCGGCCTGTACTACCGGCCGTTCTGCAACGACTGCTCGGCGTGCATCTCCGTGCGTGTGCCGGTGGCCGAGTTCGTTCCCGACCGCTCCCAGCGGCGCGCGCTGCGCCGCAATGCCGATCTGACCTCGACCCTGACCGACGCCCGCTTCAGCGACGAGCACTTCAGGCTCTACCTGCGCTACCAGGCGGTGCGCCACTCCGGTGACAGCATGGACGACCCGGACCCGGAGAAGTACCGGCGCTTCCTGGTGGACTCGGAGGTAGACACCGCGTTTCTCGAAATCCGCCAGGGCCCGCGGCTGCTGGCGGTGTCGATCATCGATCGCGTCGACGATGCGCTGTCGGCTATCTACACGTTCTTCGACCCGGACGAGCCACGCCGCGGACTCGGCACCTTCGCCGTGCTCGAGCAGGTTCGGATCGCCCGGGAAGCCGGGCTGGACTGGGTGTATCTCGGCTACTGGATAGCCGAGTCCCGCAAGATGGCCTACAAGTCCCGGTTTCGTCCCCTGCAGCGGTTCAACCCGGTCACCGCCCGCTGGGAGTATCACCACGACGAACGCCAGGGCACCGACGCCTTGCCGCTTCGATGAAATTCGATCGCACGCATTCGTTCGAATACGCGATCGAAGAGCAGGTTGCGCCGGACCTGGTCCGCATCACCGCGCGCAATCCCGGCGTGATGACCTTCCACGGCACGGGCACCTACCTGGTTGGTCGCCGCCACGGCGCCGTGATCGATCCGGGGCCGAAGCTCGAGGAGCACCGGCTGGCGGTCGCCGCCGCTGTCGACGGGGGCGAACTGGAACACATCCTGGTGACACACCGCCACCAGGACCACGCCGGCCTGGCCAAGGCGCTGTCGTCGTCGACGGACGTGCCGGTATCGGCGTTCTACTCCGAGCCCGAGGCGGCCGTAGGCCAGGTCGAGGGGGAAAAGCCCGAAGCCGGGTTCATGCCCGACGTGCCGCTCGAGGACGGCGACGTGATCGAAGGAGCGGATTTCATCCTCGAGACCCTGCACACGCCCGGCCACACAGGGGACCACCTGTGCTTCGTAGACCACGAGAACCGACGGCTGTTCTGCGGCGACCACATCATGGCCTGGTCCACCACCGTGATCATCCCTCCGGACGGGCACGTCGGCCGCTATCTCGAGAGCCTTGAACGCCTGCTCGAGTTCGCCAACTACACGTTCTGGCCCACCCACGGTCCGCCGATCCGCGACCCTGGCCGATTCATCCGCGGCCTCATCGAGCATCGCCGCCAGCGCGAGCGCCAGCTCGTCGACGCCCTGGCTTGCGGGCCGGCGACTGTCGATTCCCTCGTCGAGACCATCTACGGCGGACTCGATCCACGGCTCTTGCGGGCCGCGAAACAGTCTCTGCTGGCCGGCCTGTACTGGCTGATGGAACAGCAGCGGGCGGCCTGCGAGGACCCCGGCGACGAGTCGCCGCGCTATCGCCTGCTGTCGTCGGCCGGTCGAGCGGCACCCGCGTCGAGGCGGTCGTAGGTGACACGGAACTCGCCGTCGGCGTGATGATAGAACGGGGTCGCCACGGGTAGTGCCGGCGCCCCGAGCCGGGCGCGAAGCTGCTCCAGCATGAAGCGGGTCACCCGCGGGATGGGCAGCGCCCCGGTGTCACAGAGGCTTACCCAGCGAAGGTCCTCAAGCTCCTCCGACGGCACCAGGAGCGGGTCGGTACGATCGGCATGGAGAAAATAAAAGCGGGCATGGTAGCGAATCCGGGACACGGCCGGCGTGAGCGCGCGCCCCAGGTAACGCAGGCGTGACAGGTCCGGCGGCGTGCGGCCGGCCGCGACATCGTCCCACGAGGCCGCCGCCGCGCCGACCGCGCAGAGCAGCCCGGTTTCCTCGAAGGTCTCGCGAATCGCGGCGACCCCGAGCGAGCGCGCCTCGGACGGATCGGCCGTCGCCATGGGCGGCACCTCGCGCGGATCGAAGTCGCGCACAACCATGACCCCGTCGTCCCCGGGCTCCACCGCGCCCCCCGGAAACACGTACACCCCCGGCATGAAGCGGGCATCGTCCGGCCGCCGCCCCATCAGCACCCGCGGCGTCGATCCCGGCGCGATCACCAGCAGGCTGGCGGCGGGAGTCACGGCTGAATCGTCGATTCCGTTGCGGGACATGACGTTGCCCGACATCACCTCGTGCGCCGCCATGCGACCTTTTCGCGGCGCCGCGCGTCAGCCGCGGCCGCGATACGGCGGTACTCCCTGGTCGGGCACCCACAGTCCGGCGGGCGGCTCGCCGCTCTGGTAGAAGACGTCGATGGGAATGCCGCCGCGGGGGTACCAGTAACCGCCGATCCTGAGCCATTTCGGCTTGAGCCGATCGACCAGGGTCCGGGCAACCTGCACGGTGCAGTCCTCGTGGAAGGCACCGTGGTTGCGAAAGCTCTGCAGGTATAGTTTCAGCGATTTCGACTCCACCAGCCACTTGTCGGGCAGGTAGTCGATCACGAGGTGCGCGAAATCGGGGTGGCCCGTGACCGGGCACAGCGAGGTGAATTCCGGGCAGGTGAAACGGACGAGGTAATCCTCCCCGGCACGCGGGTTCTTCACCCGCTCGACGAGCGCATCGTCCGGGTGATCCGGAACGGGCACCGCCCGGCCGAGCTGGGTCAGTTGGTCCTGCTTCCGACGCGCCATGATGAGCCCCTTTTCACCTCAAGAGCTACGACTTCGACACGGCCTTGCCGGCGACCTTCTTCTTCGAGGACTTCTTCTTCGACACTTTCTTCTTCTTTGAAGTCTTCTTCCTGGCCGTCTTGTTCCGCGCTGGTTTCGTCCCACCGCTGCCGGCGGCCTTCCTGCGCACGGTATCCTCGGCGGAGGCTTCGCTGGCCGCCTTGCGCGTGGCGGTCTTTCGCGCGGCGACCTTGCGGCCGGCGCCACGACGCGGCCGCGCCGGCGCCTCGTCCAGCAGGCGGCGGCACTGTTCGGGCGTGAGCGACTTCGGATCGGTGTCCTTGGGCACCCGCGCGTTCTTCTCGCCGTCGGTGATGTACGGCCCGTAGCGGCCGTTCAGCACCTGGATCTTCTCGTCGGTGAAATCGTGGATGACCCGATTGGCGTCGAAGGCCTTTTTTTCCGCAATCAGCTCCAGCGCGCGCTCCAGCGACACCGTGTGCGGATCGTCCGTCTTCAGGGAGACGAACTTGTTGCCGTAGCGGACGTAAGGTCCGAACCTGCCGATGTTGGCGGACACCGCCTCTCCTTCCCCGGTTTCTCCGAGCCGGCGCGGCAGATCGAACAGCTTGAGCGCCTCGTCAAGGGTGACCTGGTCCATCTTCTGCCCGGGACGCAGGCCCGCGAAGCTCGGCTTCTCCTCGTCGTCGCGGCTGCCGATCTGCACGAATGGTCCGTAGCGCCCCATGCGCACGGTCACCGGCTTGCCGGACTTCGGGTCGGTGCCGAGTTCGCGCGCCTGCACCGCCTCGTCGCGGCTGACGGTCTCTTCCTTGTTGCGCACCAGCGGGTCGAACTTCGACCAGAATTCTTCCATCACCGGGATCCAGTCCTTCTCGCCGCGAGAGACCTCGTCGAGTTCGTCCTCGAGCCTGGCGGTGAAGTCGTAGTCCACGTAGCGGCCGAAGTGCTCGGTCAGGAAGCGGTTGACCACCTTGCCGACGTCGGTGGGGTGAAAGCGCCGGTCGAGCAGCTCGACGTACTCGCGCTGCAGCAGCGTGGTGATGATGTTGGCGTAGGTCGAGGGCCGGCCGATGCCATAGGCCTCGAGAGACTTCACCAGGGTGGCCTCGGTATACCTGGGCGGCGGCTCGGTGAAGTGCTGCTCGGCCCGCATCTCCACCAGCGCGACCTTCTCGCCCTCGGCGAGCGGCGGCAGCTGGCTCTCGCCGTCGGAATCGTCGCCGTCGTCGCGCCCTTCCTGGTAGACGCGTATGAAACCCGGAAAGGCGATGGTCGAGCCCGTGGCCCGAAACCGGCTCTCGGACGTCCCCGGGCCGAGGTCCACGGCCACCTGGTCGATAAGCGCATGGGCCATCTGCGAGGCGATGGCGCGCTTCCAGACGAGATCGTAGAGCCGGAACTGGTCGCCGTTGAGGTAGCGCCTGACCGCGTCGGGGTTGCGCTCGATGGACGTGGGGCGAATCGCCTCGTGGGCCTCCTGGGCGTTCTTCGACTGGTTCTTGAACACCCGCGGCGCCGGCGGCACGTAGTCGGCGCCGAAGCGCGCCCGAACGTACTCGCGCATCTCGTCGACCGCTTCGCGCGACAGGACCACCGAGTCGGTACGCATGTAGGTGATCAACCCGACCGCGGTGCCGTCGATCTCGACGCCCTCGTAGAGCTGCTGGGCGACGCGCATGGTGCGCTGGGCGCTGAATCCGAGCTTGCGCGAGGCTTCCTGCTGCATTGTCGAGGTGATGAACGGGGGCGCCGGATTGCGCTTGCGCTGCTTGCGTTCGACGGACAGGACGTCGAGGCGGCCCCGCGCCATGCCTTCGAGATCGCCGCGGATCGATTCGGCGCCTTTCTCGTCGCCGATATCGAACTGTTCGAGCTTCCTGCCCTGGTAGTGGGTCAGCCTGGCGGTGAAGGGCTTGCCGTCGGCGGCGAGGTCGGACTCGATGGTCCAGTACTCGCGGCGCATGAAGGCGTCGATCTCGTCCTCGCGCTCGCAGATCAGGCGCAGCGCCGGGCTCTGTACCCGCCCCGCCGACAGTCCGCGGCGCACCTTCTTCCACAGCAGCGGCGAGAGGTTGAAGCCGACCAGGTAGTCGAGGGCGCGCCGCGCCTGCTGGGCGTTGACCAGCGGCGTCGACAGCTCGCGCGGATGCGCCACGGCCTCGGCGATGGCACGCCGGGTGATCTCGTGAAACACGACGCGATGCACCGGCTTTCCGTCGAGCACGCCGCGCTCGCGCAGGATCTCGTAGAGGTGCCAGGAGATCGCCTCGCCCTCGCGGTCCGGGTCCGTGGCCAGGTACAGGGCGTCGGCCCGGCGCGCCTCGCGGGCGATGGCGTCTACGTGCTTCTTGTTGCGCTCGACCAGCGTGTAATGCATCTGGAAGCCCTTGTCGGGCTCGACCGCGCCGCTCTTCGGCAACAGGTCGCGCACGTGCCCGTAGGACGCCAGCGCCTTGAACTCGCTGCCGAGGTACTTGGCGAGGGTGCGCGCCTTGGCCGGCGACTCGACGATGATGAGGTTCGAGGTCATGTGCTCAGCGGACCCGGTCCAACACCGCGCCGCCGCCGGCGCGCGCCAGGGGTGATGTCGGCGCCATCAGTGAAACACGGGCCTGACGCCCTCGAACATCAGGTCCTCGACCCAGGCGTAGTCCTCGGGGCGGTCCGAGCGGTTGCTGAGCACCATCATGATGACCCACTTGACGTGGTCGCTCTCCAGTTCGTGGGTGTCCAGCGCCAGCAGCCGGTCGATGACCATTTCACGTTCATTGGGGGTGAGCACGCCGCCGTTGACCAGGTTCAGCAGCAGGGCGCGGGAGCCGGCGTCGATGCGGTCCTGTTCGTGGGGGCTGAAGTGACGCACCGCGGTGGCCGCGCCGCCCGAGATCACCGCCTCGCCCTGGTCGCACAGCTCCGCGAGGTGCTCCAGCCAGTCGAAGGCGCGGGTGATGTCGTGGTCCCCGAAACCCGCCTGTGCCAGCTCGCGCGCCAGCGTTTCCTGGTCGCTCTGATAGTCCGCGTCCTCGATCATGTAGTTTTCGAAGAGGTAGATCAGAACGTCCAGAATATTCTCTTTCATGGTCAATGGAGGAGTCGATCCTGTCGTCGTTGCAGGTGGATTGACGGGCGCGGCGACGGCTCCGCGCACCCGCGTCGCCCGTCCACGATATCACGCCTTGCGCTCGGACCGGCTGAAAAACCCGGCACTCTTGCACACCAGACCGCGCAATTCAAGCTCCAGCAGGGCCGCGGACACCGTCTCGGCGGCCAGCTTCGTACGGCACACGACCACGTCGAATTCGGTGGGCGCGAAATCGACTGCCTCCAGCACCCGTGCCGCCTCGCGATGCGCCTGGGGTACGTGCCGCGCTGCCTGCTGCGGAGGCGGCACCTCCGGTGCGTCCAGCGGCAGGGGACACGACAGCGCCAGTTCATCGACGATGTCGTCCACCTGCTCCACGAGCTTCGCGCCCTGGCGAATGAGCTGGTGGCAGCCGCGCGCGGCGGGGTTGTGGATCGACCCCGGGATCGCGAACACCTCCCGATCCTGCTCCAGCGCACAGCGGGCGGTGATCAGGCTGCCGCTGGCGCGCGCCGCCTCCACGACCAGCGTGCCCAGGCTCAGGCCGCTGATGATGCGGTTGCGGCGGGGAAAATGGTGGGGCCTCGGCGGTTCGCCGGGAGCGAACTCGGTGACGATGGCACCGCCGCCGGCCACGATCTCGTCGGCCAGGGGGCCGTGCCGGGCCGGGTAGACCCGGTCCGCCCCGGTGGCAGCCACGGCCACCGTGCGCCCCGCTGCATCGAGACAGCCTCGGTGGGCCGCGCCGTCGATGCCGCGTGCCAGCCCGCTGGTGATCACCAGCCCGATCCGGGCAAGGGAGCGGGCGAAGTCGCGCGCCGTTTCCAGTCCCGAGTGGGTGGCGTTGCGGCTGCCCACCACGGCCAACTGGGGCGCGGAGAGGACGTCCAGGCAGCCGCGAACGAACAGGACCAGCGGGGGCCTTGCGATCTCCCGCAGCCGGACCGGGTAGGCGGGGCAGGCGATCGTCACGACCTGCGCCCCCGCTCGGGCGAGCCGATCGAGGTCCGCCCTGGCCCGGCGTGCGAGATCGGGGTCGGCAAATCGACGCCGCTCCTCCCCCGTCATGGCGTCATCGAGCGCGGCATCATCGCCGACCGCCAACGGCGCGGCGAGTTCCAGCTTGCGCGCCAGGGGCATATCGAGGCGCACCAGGCGCAGCCAGGGGTTCGCGCAAGAATCGGGCCTTCTCAAGGACGTCCTCCCTGACGTCGGGCTTTGTCAGCGCAGTGGACTGACCAGCGAATCGTTGATGTGGATGGCCCGGCTGGCGCTCATCACCAGGGCGTAGCTGACCCGGTCAAAGGCCCGGAACACCATGAGCAGGCCGGAGTCCTCCTCGGGCAGTTCGATCAGATCGCGCGTCACCGGATCCTGCACCGGCTCCTTGCGGTCGCGGATCCGCAGCACGTGCCCCTCCTCGATGCCGTTTGCGCGGCCCAGGGATATCACCACGATGCTGTACGGTCCGATCTCGCTGACGCCCCTGGGCGCCTTGATGATATAGCCGAGCACGTCGCCGTCCGGGGCGCGCGGGTGAAAGTAGGGCTGGACGATCTCCTCCTCGTCGACCGGCAGCAGGCGATCACTCGGGGCGATTTCCTCGACGGATTTGGTGATGAGGAGCTTCGAGGTCTCGTCGGCGCGCACCATGCGCGCGTCCCCGAGATAGACCGCCTCGGTGCCGAGGTACTCGCGGGTGACGGGGTGGAACAGGTCGTCGCCCGGCCGGAACACCTGGTACAGCGCCGTGTACGGCTGGGAGATCCGGCGCGCGTAGAATTCGGCGGGGGTGCCGAGCACGATGTTTCCCTCGACGCCGACCACCACGTAGCCGAGATCCTCCATCACGCCGCGGTCGACCACCAGCGGCACCGTCAGAAAAGGCTGGATCACGCCCGGCGGGATGGTGGTGATGGCGTCATCCACCGCCTCCTCGCGAATCCTGGGCTCGAGCTTCTCGACTGCGAGGTTCTCCCGCCTGAGGACCTTCAGCGCCGGCTGCCCGTCGATGCTGGTGAGCAGCAGCACGTCGCCGGGATAGATGAGGTGAGGATTGTCGATGAACGGGTTGGCGTGCCAGATTTCGGGCCAGCGCCACGGATCCTCAAGGAACCGCGAGGCGATGCCCCACAGGGTATCGCCGCTCTGCACAACGTAGCGCTGGGGATGACCCGCCTTGAGGTCCAATTCGTCCGCGGCGAGCGGTCCGGCGGCGAACGCGGCGAGCGCCAGGGCCGTGAACAGGGCTCGGAGATTCATCGATGACTATCCGTTGGTCACGAAAAGCGGCTTGATTTTAGCAGCTTGCAGCATCATTAAGGGATCGACCGGCAGACGGCGCGAATTCGCTATAATCGCCGCTGGCGACATCGTGTCCCGGCGCCGCGGAACCTCAACCGACGCCCGTTGCGGCTGAATCATGGCACTGCTCGACATTCTTGTATACCCCGACCCGAGGCTGCGCCTGAAAGCGCGCGAGGTGACCCGCTTCGACGACGAACTGGCGCGCTTCGCCGCCGACATGGCCGAGACGATGTACCACGCACCGGGGATCGGCCTCGCCGCCATCCAGGTCAGCGACACCCGGCGGGTGATCGTGGTCGACGTCTCCGAGGAGCGCGATAACCTCATGACCCTCGTCAACCCGGAGGTGGTCGCGAAGAGCGGCGAGCAGGAGTACGAAGAAGGCTGCCTGTCGGTGCCGGGTGTGTACGCGCCCGTCACCCGCGCCGAGTCCATCCGCGTGCGCGCGCGCGACGTGCGAGGCGAGCCGCTCGAGTTCGACGCCGACGGCCTGCTCGCCGTGTGTATCCAGCACGAGATCGATCATCTCGACGGCAAGGTGTTCGTCGACTACCTCTCGCGCCTGAAACAGATCCGGATCCGCAAGCGGCTCGTCAAGGAACACGACGGCCAGAGCGCTACTCCCCGCGCCGCCCAGGGCGTACTGTGACCCGTGCGCGGGTCGTCTTTGCCGGCACAGGCGATTTTTCCGTTCCCTCGCTCGACGCGCTGACCGGCCTCGAGGCCGATCTCCTTGCCGTCTACTGCCCGCCCGACCGTCCCGCAGGCCGCGGCCGCAAACTGCGCCCGTGCGCCGTCAAGGAGCGCGCCGCGGCACTCGGCCTCGAGGTGCGCCAGCCGTCGAGCCTGAAAGGGCCGCAGGCCGCCGCCGAATTCGAGGCGCTCGAGGCGGACCTGATGGTCGTGGTCGCCTACGGCCTCGTTCTGCCGCCCGCCATTCTCGCCGCGCCCCGGCTGGGCTGCGTCAACGTCCATGCTTCGCTCCTGCCCCGCTGGCGCGGCGCTGCGCCGATCCAGCGCGCCATCGAGGCGGGCGACGCCGAAACGGGCGTCACCCTTATGCAGATGGATGCCGGCCTCGATACGGGAGCGGTGCTGGCTCGCGACGCGACGGCGATCGGGCCGCGCGATACGGCCGGCACGCTGCACGAGCGGCTCTCCCATCTCGGCGCCGACCTTTTGTCGCGCCGCTTCGAGGACATGGTCTCCGGTGCGCTGGAGGCCGTGCCCCAGGACGAGTCGATCGCGACCTACGCCCGCAAGATCGGGCGCGAGGAGGGGCTTGTCGACTGGTCGGGCGAGGCGTCCGTGCTCGAACGACGGGTACGGGCGTTCAACCCGTGGCCGCTTTGCTACACCGGTGCGCCGGGCGGTGGTGAACTCAAGATCCTCGAAGCCGCCTGGCGCGACGAAGATGCCGGCGCCGCCCCCGGTACCGTGCTGCGCTGCGCGCCGGGCGGCATCGACGTCGCCTGCGGCCGCGGCGTGCTGACCCTGCTGGTGGTGCAGCGATCCGGCGCCCGTGCCATGCCGGTCGCCGATTTCCTCAACGGCGCCTCGCTGGCGGCCGGCGACGTACTGTCCGCCTGAGCGGCTTCCCGGCGGCGCGATTGGCGCCGCGACCGCCCCGGGGAATGTCACGCCCGCGCGGCGAATCTCCTATAATCGGCCCATTGCCCCCGCCTGCATTCCTTCAGACACCGCCCGAGAAGCGCCGAGCAACCCCTTGAAATACGTTCACCGCAAAGGCACCAGCAAACGATCCGGCCCGAATCGAGCCCGAGGGATGCTGGCCGCGGTGGTGCTGGCCTTGCCGCTGGCCTCGGCGGCCGACTTCTCCGTGGTTTCCGGCCAGACGTCCATCGTCACGGACGCCATCGTCACGGAGGCGCAACTCGATCTCACGCTGAGCGACGCCGTCGTCGACGCCATCGACAAGGGGATCGAGATCCGCATCGTGGCCGAGCTGCGGCTGATCCGGGTACGGCCCTGGATCTGGGACGAGATCATCGGCGAATGGCGCACGGGATTTCGGCTCAAGTACCACGACCTGTCCTCGACCTACGTCCTCGTCGACGAGCGCACGGGGGAACTGGAGCCCTTCTCCACGATCCGCGACGCGATGGACTCGCTGGCCGAGCTCACTATCACCCTGCCGGTGGTCACCGACACTTTGCCGCAGACCCGTCACGGCTACCGGGCGTCGCTTCGCATCGACATCGACCGTGACGAACTGCCGCCGCCGTTGAAACTGGTCACCGAGATCTCGCCCGAGTGGAAACTCGGCAGCCGCTGGACCGAATGGGCGGTCGCAGAGTAATACGCGCCCTGACCCGCCCGGCCGCCGCGATCCTGCTGGCGGCGGTGGTGCTGGCGACGTCGTTCATGTTCACTCTCGCGGCCCAGGAGGAGGGGCTGTTCGGCGGTTACTACACCGCGCTTCTCGCGTTCAATATCGTCGGGGTGGTCGCGCTGGCACTGGTCATCGGCGCCAACGTCTGGCGGCTGGCTCGCGAGTTCCGCGCCCAGATTCTCGGCTCGCGCCTGACCCTGAAGCTGATCGCGACGTTCGCGCTGTTGAGCCTGATCCCGCTCGCGGTGGTCTACCTGTTCGCCATCCAGTTCCTGAGCAAGAGCGTGGACAGCTGGTTCGACGTGCGCATCGATCGCGCACTGGACGATGCCAAGTTGCTCAGCCAGAGTTCGCTGGCGGCCATCAACCAGGACCTGCTGCGGCAGATCCGCGAACAGGCGGGCCTCATCACCGAGGCCGGCAGCGACGTGCAGATCATCCGCATGCTCGACGAGTTCCGCGAAGCCGGCGACTACTCGGAGATGAGCCTGTACAGCGCCAGCGGCCACATCATTGCCTCGAGCGTGGAGGATTCCGGTGCGCTGTTCCCGGACAGCCCCGACAAGTACGTCCTCGCCCGGGTGAGCCGCGGCCAGGAGTACAGCCGCCTGGAGCCGATGAGCGACGGCGCACTGCAGCTTCGCATCGTGGTTCCACTGCCGAGCGAGGGCATGATCTCCACCGGCCGCTACCTGCAGGCGCTGTACCCGCTGCCGCTGAGGTTCTCCAAGCTCGGCGCCAGCATCCAGACAGCCTCCGAGGAGTACAAGAAACTCCTGTACCTGCGCGAACCGCTCAAGCTGAGTTTCGTCATCACGTTGTCGATGATCGCGCTGATGACCGGCCTGGTCGCGCTGTGGATGGCAATCTATTCCTCGCGGCGAATGATGCGGCCGATGCGCCAACTCGCCGAAGGCACCAGGCAGGTGGCCGGGGGCGACTACAGCACCCGCCTGATGGAAACCAGCAGCGACGAACTCGGCGTGCTGGTGCGCTCGTTCAACGACATGACGCGCCAGATCCAGTTCGCCCAGCGCCAGGCGGCGCGCAGCCAGCAGCAGGCCGAGCGCCAGCGCGCCTACCTGGAGACGATACTTGCCCACCTGTCATCCGGCGTGCTGTCCTTCGACGAGGAGGCGAGGTTGATCAAGTCCAACGAGCGGGCCAACCAGATCCTCGAAACCGACGTGTCGGAGTGGATCAATCTCACCTCGCGCGATATCGCGGCGCGTTCCCCGTTCAACGCTCCGCTGTTCGAGGTGATCGACAGGGAGATCGAAAGGGACTCTACCGAGTGGCGCTACCAGATCGATCTCAACCACGGCCGCGGCCGCCAGACCCTGATCGTGCGCGGCACGCGGATCCCGGGTGAGCGCATCGACTTCGGCGGCTACGTCATCGTGTTCGAGGACGTCACCGAACTGCTGCTCGCCCAGCGCAGCGCGGCGTGGGGTGAAGTGGCCAGGCGCCTCGCCCACGAGATCAAGAATCCGTTGACGCCGATCCAGTTGTCCGCCGAACGCATCCGGCACAAGTACCTGGACAAGCTGCCCGGTGACGAGCGCGAGACCCTCGACCGGGCCACCCGCACCATCGCCAACCAGGTCGAATCGATGAAGCTGATGGTCAACGCCTTCTCGGAGTACGCTCAGCCGGTGCGCACCCGCGCGGTCGAGGTCGATCTGAACCGCCTGATCCAGGACGCGGCGGAACTGCACCGCGCTCCCGGCGGGCCGTCGATCCGGCTGCAGCTGGACACGAAGCTGCCCCAGGTACTGCTCGACCCGGTGCAGTTCCGGCAGGTGTTCAACAACCTGATCATCAACGCCGGCGACGCCATGGACGCAGGCGTCGAGCGGCCGACCATCACCATTTCCACCGCCAGCACCGAGATCGGCGGCCGGCAGTGGATCGAAATCGTGGTCGCCGACAACGGCCCGGGCTTCCCCGAGGCGCTGCTCGACCGAATATTCGATCCGTATGTCACGTCGAAGAAGAAGGGCACCGGCCTGGGGCTGGCCATCGTCTACCGCGTCATCGAGGAACACGGCGGCCGCATCCAGGCGGAGAACCGCGCCGGCGGCGGCGCCCTGGTGCGCATCCAGATCCCGCTGCAGCGACCCTCCCAGCAGCAGCCGACTGTTGCAGGAGGCGACAGCGAAGAAGGGTCGGGTGAACGCCGCGTGGCCGAGCGCGCGCTGTCATGACCAACCAGACCGCTGTGTCCCCACCCATGAATCGACCGTACATCCTCATCGTCGACGACGAGCCGGACATCCGCAACATCATCAGCGACATCCTCGGCGACGAGGGCTTCGAGACCGCCGCCGCGGAAAGCGCGGAGCAGGCGCGCGAGATGGTCGCCGAGCGCGAACCCGACCTGGTGCTGCTGGACATCTGGATGCCGGGCACCGACGGCATCTCCCTGTTGCGCGAGTGGATTGCGCAGGGGACGACGTCGTCGGTCATCATGATCTCCGGCCACGGCACGGTCGAGACCGCGGTGGAGGCGATACGGATCGGCGCCTACGACTTCCTCGAGAAGCCGCTGTCCACCGCCAAGCTGATGGTCACCGTGGAGCGCGCGATCGAAAACCGCCGACTGCAACAGGAAAACCGGCGTCTGCGCACGCGGCTCGAGCCGGCCACCAACCTGCTGGGCTCCAGCGACGCCATGCGCCAGCTGCGGGCCAGGATCGAGCGCTTCGCCGCCACCGACGGCTGGGTGCTGATCCAGGGTGAGCCCGGCTCGGGCAAAGGCGTTGCGGCGCGCAGCCTGCACCGTCTGAGTGCGCGCAGCGACGGTCCGTTCGTCGAGGTCAACCTTGCCGCCCTGCCGGCGGAGAACGTTGCCATCGCGCTGTTCGGCAGCGAGAGCGACGATGGCGCCGTGACCACGGGCAGTCTCGAGAAGGCGAGCGGCGGCACCCTGGTGCTCGACGAGGTCGCCGACCTCGACATGGCGCTGCAGGCCAAGCTGCTCAGCGCCCTGGAGGAGCGCCGCTTCTACCGCGTGGGTGGACGGCGCGAGGTCACCATCGACGTGCGGGTGATCGCCACCACCAACCAGGACCTGCAACAGAAGATCGACGACGGCCGGTTCCGCCGCGACCTGTACGACCGTCTCAACCAGCTCACGGTATTCGTCCCGCCCCTTCGCGAGCACCGCGAGGACGTACCCGAGTTCGTCGACGCCATGGTGCGCATTGCCGTCGACACGGAGGGCTTCGGCTACCGCAAGTTCTCCACCGGCGCCCTCAACGCGCTGCGCAACCACCATTGGCCGGGCAACGTGCGCGAGCTGCAGAACGTCGTGCATCGGCTGATGCTCGCAGGCGAGGACGAGGAGATCGGCGCCGAGGACGTCCGCGAGGAATTCGCCGGGCGCCGGCGCCCCGGTGCGGCCGCCGGGTACCCCGGCTTCGATACCGACCTGCGCGAGGCGCGCGAGGATTTCGAGCGCGCGTACCTGCTCTACCACCTGGAACAGGTCGGCGGCAACATGACCGAGCTTGCGCACCGCACCGGGCTCGAGCGCACCCACTTGTACCGCAAGCTCAAGGGGCTCGGCATCGATGCCAAGAGCGGCCGCTCCTCGAACTGACGCGGCCCGGAGCACGGGGCACGAAACATGAAGATCGTCATACTCGGGGCCGGACAGGTGGGCGTGTCCATGGCCGAGATCCTCTCGCGCGAGAACAACGACATCACCCTGGTCGACGTCAACGAGTCGGTGCTCGCGGGGCTCGAGGACCGCATGGACATCAAGACCGTGATCGGCAGCGGCTCGCATCCCGACGTGCTCGAATCCGCCGGCATTGCCGACGCCGACCTGATGCTGGCGGTCACCGACAAGGACGAGGTCAACATGATCGCCTGCCAGATCGGCTGGACACTGTTCAAGACGCCGAAGAAGATCGCGCGCATCCGCGCCGCCGAGTACCTGAAATATCCCAGGATCTTCGACAACAGCGCGGTACCCATCGACGTCATCATCGGTCCCGAGGTACTGGTGACCGAGCAGATACTGCGGCTGATCGAGGCGCCGGGCGCGCTGCAGGTGGTCGAGTTCGCCGGCGGCCGAATCCGGCTCGTCGGACTGCGCGCCTATGCCGGCGGCCCCATGGTCGGCCACCGCCTGCGCGAACTGCGCCGCCACCTGCCCCGGGTCGACACCCGGGTGGCGGCAATCTACCGCCGGGACAGCGCCATCATTCCCACGGGCGACACCGTGATCGAGGCCGGGGACGAGGTGTTCTTCGTCGCCGCCAGCGAGGACATCCCGAAGGTCATGAACGAATTGCGCCCGGTGGACAAGACCGGCCGCAAGATCATCCTCGCCGGCGCCGGCAATATCGGCTTCCGGCTCGCCCAGACCCTGGAGAAGTCCAACTACCAGACCAAGCTGATCGAGTTCGACGAGGCGCGCGCCCGGTTCGTGGCCGAGCGGCTCGATCGCACCGTGGTGCTGCACGGCAACGCCGCCGACGAAGACCTGCTGCAGCAGGCCAATGTCGAGGATACCGAGGTGTTCTGCGCGCTGACGAACAAGGACGAAGCCAACATTCTCTCGGCCATGCTTGCCAAGAAGCTCGGCGCCCACCGGGTCATGTCGCTGGTGAACAGCCTCGCCTACGTCGATCTCATACAAAGCAGCATGCTCGACATCGCCCTGTCGCCGCGCCTGGCCACCATCGGCGCGCTTTTGACCCACGTGCGCCGCGGCGACGTGGTCCAGGTGGCATCGCTTCGGCGCGGCGCGGCCGAGGCGATCGAGGCCATCGCCCACGGCGATCCGGGAACCTCGCGCGTGGTCGGCCGCCGGGTGGACGGAATCGACCTGCCGCGCGGGGCCACGCTGGGTGCGATCCTGCGCGGCGACCAGGTGCTGATCGCCCACGACGATACCGTCATCGAGGCCGAGGACCACGTCATCATCTTCGTGGCCGACAAGAAGGACCTGCCCACCATCGAGCGCCTGTTCCAGGTATCGGTCACCTTCATCTGACGAGTCAGCGATGCGCCACAAGGTCGTCCTGAAGGTCCTCGGCGTCCTGTTGACGCTGTTCAGCGCCACCCACCTGCCGCCCGCGGCGGTGGCGCTGTGGTTCGGCGAGACCGGGGTCCTCGTCACCTTTCTCGCCAGCGGCGCGCTCACCCTCGCCACCGGCGTTGTGTGCTGGCTGCCGGTGCGCCGGTTCCATCGCGAGTTGAAATTTCGCGACGGCTTCCTCGTGGTGGTGCTGTTCTGGACCGGGCTCGCCGCGTTCGGCGCCCTGCCGTTCTACCTGTCCGACCAGGTCGACGCGGGGCTGACCGACGCCTTCTTCGAGTCGATGTCGGGACTGACCACCACCGGCGCCACCGTGCTCACCGGTCTCGACGAGCTGCCGCGCTCGCTGTTGTACTACCGCCAGCAGCTGCAATGGCTGGGCGGCATGGGCATCATCGTGCTGGCGGTGGCGGTCATGCCCATGCTCGGCGTCGGCGGCATGCAGCTGTTCCGCGCCGAGACCCCGGGGCCGGTCAAGAACACCAAGCTGACGCCGCGCATCACCCAGACCGCCAAGGCCATGTGGCTGATCTACACGGGACTCACCGCGGCCTGCGCCCTGGGATACCTCGCCGCCGGCATGAGCCTGTTCGACGCCATAGGTCACAGCTTCTCCACGGTGGCCATCGGCGGCTTCTCGACCCACGACGCCAGCCTCGGACACTACGACAGCCCGGCCGTGGCCACGGTCGCAACCGTGTTCATGCTGCTGGCCGCGCTGAACTTCGCCCTGCACTTTCTCGCCTTCAGGAGCCGCAACCCGATGCTCTACCTGCGCGACCCGGAAGCGCGGGCATTCTTCCTGTTCGTCGGCAGCGTGTGCTTGATGGCGGTGGCGACGCTGCTCTACTACGGCACCTACGCCGATACCAACGACGCCCTGTGGCGCGGGGTGTTCCACGTGGTGTCCATCGGCACCACCACCGGCTTCACCAGCGGCGGCTTCCACTTCTGGCCCACCTTCCTGCCGGTCATGCTGATCATGATGAGTGCGGTCGGCGGATGCGCCACCTCGACCGCCGGCGGCATGAAGGTCATCCGCGTGGTGCTGCTTTACAAGCAGGGACGGCGCGAGATCCAGCACCTGATCCATCCCCAGGCGGTGGTGCCGGTCAAGCTCGGCGCGCGCCCGGTGCCCGACCCGGTAATCAACGCCGTTTGGGGTTTCCTGGCGCTTTACATCCTGTCGTACGTGATCGCCTCGCTGGCCATGACCGCCACCGGCGCCGACCTCGTCACCGCCTTCTCGGCGGTGACGGCCTGCCTCAACAACCTCGGACCGGGTCTCGGCGAGGTCACCGACAACTACGCCTCGATCAGCGCCGCCGGCAAGTGGCTGCTCGCGTTCACCATGCTGCTCGGGCGACTGGAGCTGTTCACCCTGCTGGTGCTGTTCACGCGCAGCTACTGGGTCAGCTGACCGGTTCCGGCACCCGGTCGGGACCGCCCTGTCCGACGCCGGCGATCTCCGCGAGGGCATCGAGCACGGCATCCACGCCAATGGCGTCGATGCAGCGACGCGGGCAGCGGCGCCGGTAGCAGATGCAGCAATCGACATCGGCGCGCAACACCGCGCGCGGCCCATCCGTCGGCGCCACGCGCGACTCCGCAGTGGGACCGAACAGCGCCACCACGGGCGTGCGACAGGCCCATGCCAGGTGCATGGCGAAACTGTCGCCGCTGACAACCGCGCGCGCGCCTTCGACGACGGCGGCGAAGGTTTCAAGATCGAGTGCGCCGCACAGGTTGACGACGGCGGCAGCCGGAAGGCGGGAGAGAAACTCTTCGACCGCCGCCCGGTCTGCGGCAGCGCCGGTGACGACCGGGACCACGCCGGCAGGCAGCGCGCGGACCAGGGCGGCGTAGCTGTCGAGCGGCCAGTTCTTGCTCGGCCAGCGAGTGAACGGGCTCAGAACCAGGTAGTCGCGCCCAGCGAGACCGGCTTCTTCCAGCAGCTCCGCGGCCCGCTCTCGTGCCGCCGGCGGGGTGAAGAACTCCACGCCCGCGTCGCCGGCGTCGATGCCGGCCATTTCGAGCACCCTGGACATCTCGACCAGGGCGTGCAGTTCGCGATCTCGAAAACCGGCCACGAACGGCCAGTTGCCCTTGACGAAGCGACGCCCGGCACGCGCGCCGTACAGGAACAGTACCGACTTCCACCGTCCCTGCAAGTCGATCGCAAGATCGTAACGCCGCGCCCGCACCGCGGCCATGACCTGGTACAGGTGCCGCAGCGTCCACGCCGGGCGGCGCCACCACTGGCGCTTCACCCGGTAGCGCTCGAACTCGATGATCTCGTCGACGTACGGGTTGTGACGGAAGATACCTGCCGAGGTGTCGGCGGTGAGGAGCGTGAGGTGGCAATGCGGGTATTGCCGCTTGATGGCGCGCACGTGGCCGGTGGCGTGCAGCACGTCGCCGAGCGAGGTCTGCTTGATGACCAGTATGTTCACGCGCCCTGCCCCGGCCTGACCAGGTGCTCGTACGGCGACGGCGCGCCGCCGGGGCGGGTGCGAAACCAGCGCAGCGTCCACATGTACTGGGCGGGCGCCAGCCGCACCCGCTCCTCGAGGGCGGTGTTCACCCGCGCAGCGTCGGCAATCTCGTCGCCCGCAGGAAAGTCGTCGAGCGACGCGCCGATCTCCACGGTGTAGCGCCCGCTCGCCGGATCGAGCCACGTGATCACCGGGAACACGAGGGCGCCGGTAATTCGCGCCAGGCGCGCCACCGAGGTCAACGTCGCCGTGGGCACACCGAAGAACGGCGCGAACACGCTGTGCTCCGGCCCGAAATCCTCGTCCGGGATGAAGTAGCACTGGCGCCCGGCGCGAATCGCGCGCACCAGCGGCCGCAGGCCCTCGTCGCGCATCACCATCGTCGCTCCCATGCGCTCGCGGCCGCGGCGGAGCATCCAGTTGAGCAGCGCGTCGGGCGCGCGTTTCATCATGGACACCGTGGGATGGCGACGGGACAGCACGATGCCGCCCAGGTCCATGCCCACCGCATGCGGCGTGATCAGGATGACGGCGCGGCCTTCGCGATGCGCGGCATCGAGCGCCTCGACGCCTTTCATCCGCACCCAGCGTTCGAGTCGCGCAGGCGAACCCCACCACGCCAGGCCGAAGTCGACGACGTTGCGCCCGTAGTGCTCGAAATGCTCGAGCACCAGCGCATCGCGCGCCGCCTCGTCCAGTTCCGGGAAGCAGAAATCGACATTGATGCGGGCGATGGCGCGGCGCTTGGGGTTGCGCCGGTGAAAGAGCCGACCGAGGGCCGCGCCCAGGCCGAGCGCCGCGCGCCGGGGCATCAGGAAGGTAGCGCCGATCAGCACCAGCAGCAGCCAGGTGCCGGCATGGCGCGGATGCAGGAAATCGATGGCGAATCGCTCAGCCATGGGTCACTCGCTCGGCGGCGAGGAAGTCCGCCAGGGGTGCGAACGAGCGCGCCACGGCTTGCAGGTCCCCGGGAGTGTCGATGTCACGCGCCGGCGGCAGGAGTTCGAACGACACGTTCAGCCGCGCCGCGTTTTCGAGAACCTGCCCGAGCACCCCGACGCCGCTCCAGTTCACGCCTGCGAACAGGTGCCGGGCGGGGCGGGCGAGGCCAACAAGATAGAAGCCGCCGTCGTCCGCCGGGCCGATCACGTTGAGGCCCTCCCGGAGCATCTGCGCGGCGAGCCGCAGCACGGCGCCGTCGAGATGGGGAACGTCCGAGCCCAGCACTGCCGCCGGGCCCGGCGCCGAGGCAAGCGCCGCCGCCATCCGCTCGCCAAGGTCGGCGCCGCGCTGACCGACCATCTCGATATCCGGCAAGTCGCTGAACCTGTCCGCGGCCTGGGGCGGCCACAGCGCCAGGCGAAGCGGTCCCGGCCAGTTGGCGCGCGCGTTGGCCGCCGACCAGCCGATCATGCACCGCGCCAGGCGCGCCGCGCCGGCCGCGCCGAGCATCGGCGCCAGCCGCGTCTTGGCGCGGGCCTCGACCGGTTCGCGGGCGAACAGGAACAACACCGGGTTCTCGTCAACGCGCGTCACGGTACACCCGGGCGAGCCGCGCGGGATCGGCCCCGAGCCAGTAGCGAAATCGCAGCAGCCACATGGTCAGCACCGTGCGCAGCACACCGTGGCGCCGCCAGCGGCGCGCCGAGGTGACGGCGGGGTCGCGCACGCAGTGCGGGCGGGCAATGCGCCTCAGGCGCCGGCAGATCTCGATGTCCTCCATCAGCGCGATGTCACGATAACCGCCGAGGCGCCGCCATAGCGACCGGCTCACGAAAATGCACTGGTCGCCGGTGGCGATCCCGGTGAGGCGCGAGCGCAGGTTCATGGCGCCGCCGATCAGCCTTGCCCACCACGCGTCGATGTCGAGCCGGACATCGAACCGGCCCCAGCCCGGCGCCGGCAGCGACGGCGCCAGTGACCGACGCAGGTCGACCGCCGGAAGGCGCGTGTCGGCGTGCAGGAATATGATGATGTCACCCCCTGCCAGGTCGCCGCCGATGTTCATCTGCGACGCTCGCGAGGCGACGGGCGAGCCGACCAGGCAGGCGCCGGCTGCCGCCAGGCGATGCGGCGCCCCGCCCGGCGCCGCGTAGAGTTCCAGCAATTCGGGGCTGCGGCTCGCATCGACCACGATCACCTCGTCGAAGTCGGTGCGATCGGCCAGGGAATCGGCCAGCGCCGACAGCGCCGACGCTTCCTCCAGCACCGGGACGACGATGGAGATCCGCACCCGCGGCCGTCACCGCCCCTTCTTGCCGGCGATCCTGAGCCTGAGCGAGTTCAGGCGGATGAAGCCCTCGGCGTCGGCCTGGTTGTACACGCCCTCGTCCTCGTCGAAAGTGGCGACCTTCTCGTCGAACAGTGAGTCGCTGGCGGACTTGCGGCCGCGCACCAGCACGTTTCCCTTGTACAGTTCGAGTGCGACCTCGCCGTTCACGTTGACCTGGGAGGCGTCGATCATCTTCTGCAGCATGCGCCGTTCGGGGCTGAACCAGTATCCGTTGTAGATCAGCGTGGCGTAGCGCGGCATCAGCTCGTCCTTGAGGTGGGCGACCTCGCGGTCGAGGGTGATGGACTCGATGGCACGGTGTGCCTTGAGCATGAT
>CBFGVH010000029.1:0-30527 GCA_965652415.1 uncultured Gammaproteobacteria bacterium
GCGAAGTCCTGCGCCGCGGCCTGCCCGTCCCATTGCTGGTACTCGAACCCGATCAGGTCGGAGAGGCCGTCGTCGCGGAAGAACAGTTTGGTACCGCGTCCGCCGAGCCGGTGACAGCGAAACAGCCCGCGGCGCGCGGCCCCCGTGGTGACGCCTCCGGCCTGGTTCACGGAGTTCGCCCAGACGCCTTCCCCGGACGCGGTCCAGGCAATGCCGTAGTCGTCCAGCAGCGCCACCGCGGCGTCGCTCACGGCCCCTTCCGCCAGCCATACGCCGGCGGGACGCGTACCGAAATGCTCCTCGAAGACCTTCATGCCCTGCTCGATGTGCCAGCGGCAGCGCGCCTCCCCGCCAGGATAGCGGGGCTCGAAAGGACGCGGCGCCTGGGGCTGGGTCGAGGCCATGGCGTCGAAGTCGATCAGCAGCGGCGCGATGGGATGTGCCCAGGGCGTCATCGACAGCTCGACCTGGCCGCGCGCCGCCAGCTCCCGGTAGCGCGGAGCGATGCCCGCCAGGGTCTCGCGTATCACACCGAGCAGCGCCAGGCGGTCGTCCATGGAATAATCGCCGCCCTTGTCCACCAGGGCGCGAACGTCGTCCCGAACGCGCACCGAGCGACCCAGCCAGGCGAGGTGGTACCAGACCAGCAGGTCGATGAAATACTGGTCGGTGAGATAGGAAACGAGATGGGCGCGCGGAGCACCGGCTTCATCGACGACCTGGTCGACGAGATCGCGGTAGCGCGGGTTGGCCTCGATCATGTTGCGCCGATGGGCCCGCGTGCAGGCGCGGATCAGCGTGCCGCGGGCTTCGATGTCCTGCGGCAGCGGCTCGATGCCGGCGAGAAGGTTCAACAGCGGCTCGGACATGGCGCGAGCGCTCCCCGTCGCTTCGTCGATCTGCCGCGCGTAGTCGTCGATCTGCTCGAGCAGCACCGGGGTGAAGTTCACCACCACCCGCACGCGCGGATGCGCTTCCAGGTGCGCCGCCATGTCGGCGTAGTCCTTGATGCCGTGCAGGTACACCCAGGGCAGACGATAGTCGCCCTGAAGACCTTCCCGGTACCAGGGCTGATGCATGTGCCAGCACAGCACGAATTTGACCCGATCGCCTGTCATGATTCCCGTTTGATGAGAGATTATTCACGTTCGAAGTGCAGCTGCTGGTCGAGCATGCCCGGCGTCACCAGCACAACGCCTTCGTCGGTGACGTGGAAGCGCTCGCGGTCCCGATCGAGATCGACGCCGATCTCCATGCCGTCGGGAACCACCACGCCCTTGTCGATCACCGCGCGGCGGATGGTGCAGTTCCTGCCGATGCTGACCCGGGGCAGGACCACGCTGTCGCGAACGTAGCTGTAATTCTCGATTCTGGTGTTGAAAAAGATCACCGAGTGCTTGACCTTGGCGCCGGCGATGATGCAGCCGCCGGCGACCATCGAGTCGATCGCCATGCCGCGGCGGCCCTCGTCGTCGAAGGTGAATTTCGCCGGCGGGCTTTGCGGCTGGTAGGTCCACACCGGCCAGTCGCGGTCGTACAGGTTGAGCTCCGGCTCGATGTCGCACAGTTCGATATTGGCCCTCCAGTACGAGTATACCGAGCCGACGTCGCGCCAGTAGGCCGGCCGCCCGCCGGGTTCGAGGAACGGAAACGCGTAGGCTTCCGTGGTGGCGATGGCGTCGGGGATGACGTTGCGGCCGAAATCGTGCACCGACTGGTCGTTGACCGCGTCGCGCTCGAGCAGGTGCGTGAGGGCACCGATGGAGAACACGTAGATACCCATCGACGCCAGCGACACCCCGGGCTTGCCGGGCATGGTCGGCGGATCGGCCGGCTTCTCGTCGAAGCGGCTTATGCGCAAGGCGTCGTCGACGGCCATCACCCCGAACTCGCGCGCCTCCGCCGCCGGCACCTCGACGCAGCCGATGGTCAGGTCGGCGCCGGTGCGCACGTGGTGGGACAGCATGTGCAGGTAGTTCATGGTGTAGATGTGATCGCCGCCGAGGATCAGCACGTAGTCGGGCTGGTGGCGGTGAATGATGTCCAGGTTCTGGTGGATGGCGTCGGCGGTGCCCTTGTACCACTCGGGCTTGAGGCGCTGCTGTGCCGGGATGATCTCGATGAACTCGCCGATTTCGGGCTTGAGGAAGCTCCACGCGCGCTGCAGGTGACGAATCAGGGAATGCGACTTGTACTGGGTCAGCACGCCGATGCGGCGCAGGCCCGAGTTGATGCAGTTCGACAGCGTGAAGTCGATGATCCGGTACTTGCCGCCGAACGGCACCGCCGGCTTGGCGCGCCAGCGCGTCAGGTTGCGCAGCCGCGAACCCTCGCCGCCGGCGAGCACCAGGGTCAACGTGCGGCGGGCGAGGTCGACGTGGGACGGTTCGGCATGGTACGCGGCGTGCCTGCCCTGCTCCTGGTTGAGTGTCATAAGTCGCCTGTCTCGCTGCGGGATGGAACTTCTGCCGCGGCCGCCGCACCGGGCGCTCCGCGCACCTACCTTACAACAATTTCCCGGCCTGCGTATCCGCCCCGGGAGGTATACTGCGCAGGTTTCCATCGCCGGCCCGCACCCGGTTTCCCGCCTCGACGTGGTGACATTTTCAACCGACAACCCGCGGCCCGTTCCGTCTCTGCCGGGCCTTTTCGCGCTCGCGCTCGTCCTGCTGCTCGCGGCCGGGCAGGCGCTCGCCGTTGTTTCGGCCGTGGACGATCGGGGCAGGACCCTGCACCTCGAGCAGCCGGCGCGGCGCATCATCAGCCTGGCGCCCCACCTGACCGAGAACCTGTTCGCCATCGGCGCCGGCGATCGCCTGGTGGGAGTAACCACGTTCAGCGATCATCCGCCCGGCGCACGCCGGATCGAGATCATCGGCACGTACAAGGACTTCGACATCGAGCGCATCATCGAACTCGATCCCGACGTGGTGTTCGGATGGATCAGCGGCAACCCGGCCGAACCCGTGGCGCGTATGGACGCGCTCGGCTTGCCGATGTTTCTCACCGAGCCGCGCGAGATCGAACACGTCGCCGGGGAGATCCTGCGCCTCGGGCACCTCACCGGGCTCGACGCCGAGGCCCGGCGCGTGGCGGCGGACTTCGAGGCGCGGATCGATTCGATCAGGCGCCTCTACTCGAAGCGCGACATCGTGCCGGTCTTCTACCAGGTGTGGCACGATCCGCTGATCACTCTGTCGGGCGACCACCTGATCAGCAAGCTGATCACCGGCTGCGGCGGGCGCAACGTGTTCGATGATATCGATGCACTGGCGCCGCGGGTGGGCGTCGAGGCGGTGCTCGCGCGCGACCCCGAGGCCATCATCACCGGCGGCGCCGGCAACGTCCGCCCCGAGTGGCTCGACGAGTGGCACCGCTACGGGTTCCTGCTGGCAGCGAAGCGGGACAACCTGTTCCACGTCAATCCCGATATCGTGCAGCGTCATACCACCAGGCTTGCCGACGGCATGGCCGCCTTGTGCGAGATCATCGACACCGCGCGGCGCCGCCGACCCTGAGGGATCTCACGCGCGCGCCGCGAAGGCGTCCACCTCGTCGAGCAGCCGCTGGCGCTCGGCGGCGCCGAGAAACGCCGAGCGGAACGAGTTGCGGGCAATGTCGGCAAGCTGCGCGTCGTCAATTCCGGCATGGTCGCGCATGGCCTGGTAGTTCTCGTTGATGTAGCCGCCGAAAAAGGCGGGGTCGTCCGAGTTCAGCGTCACCACGAGCCCCGCCTCGAACATTCGCGGCAGCGGATGCGAGGCAAGGTCGCCGACCACGCACAACCTGAGGTTGGACAGCGGACAGACCGTCAGCGCAACGCCCTCGCGCGCCAGGCGCGCGGTCAGGACGGGGTCCTCGAGGGCGCGGTTGCCGTGGTCGATGCGCTCGACCTTCAGCAGGTCGAGAGCCTCGGCGACGTACTCGGGCGGACCTTCCTCGCCGGCGTGCGCCACCGCGCGCAGGCCGAGCTCGCGCGCGCGGGCGAATACGCGGGCGAACTTCGACGGCGGATTGCCCACCTCCCCGGAGTCCAGTCCCACCGCGGCGATCCGGTCGAGGTGGGGCCGCGCCGCCTCGAGTGTGGCGAAGGCCTCGTCCTCGGAAAGGTGCCGCAGGAAGCACATGATCAGCCGGAAGCTGATGCCGAACCGGGACTGCCCTTCCTCCAGCGCGCGCCAGATGCCGTCGATCACGGTGTCGAAGGCGACGCCGCGCGAGGTGTGCCCCTGGGGGTCGAAGAAGATCTCGACGTGCCGCACCGACTGCGCGGCCACGCGCTCGAGGTAGGCGAATGTCAGGTCGAAGAAGTCCTGCTCGCGCACGAGCACGTTCATTCCCTGGTAGTAGATGTCGAGGAAATCCTGCAGGTTCGAGAACTCGTAGGCGGCGCGCAGGTCGTCGACCGTCGCATAGGGCAGTTCGATGCCGTTGCGCGCGGCGATGGCGAACATGAGCTCGGGCTCGAACGTCCCCTCGATGTGAAGGTGCAATTCGGCCTTCGGCAGGCCCTGGATGAAAGGCGATATCTGCATGGTCAATGACGGTTCGAGGAAGCCGGGCCCGAGATTGTAGCGGACCCGGGCGAAAGGTTAGAATTCGGGGTTCATTTCGCCCCTCCCGTCCCCCGGGCACCAGCCAGAGGTTCTCGTGCTTTCCAGGCATCCAACGGTCCGAGTCGACATCGGCGGCGTTGCCGTCGGCGGCGGCGCCCCCGTGGTGGTGCAGTCGATGACCAACACCGACACCGCCGACGTGACCGCCACCGCGCGGCAGGTCGCCGAACTGGCGCGGGCCGGCTCGGAGCTCGTTCGCGTCACGGTCAACACCGAGGAGGCCGCGGCCGCGGTGCCGAAGATCGCCGAGCGCCTGGATTCCGCGGGCGTGAGCGTTCCTCTCGTCGGCGACTTCCATTTCAACGGCCACAAGCTGCTCGCAAAACACCCCGAGTGCGCCGAGCGGCTGGCCAAGTACCGGATCAACCCGGGCAATGTGGGCAAGGGCTCGAAGCGGGACAGCCAGTTCGCCGAGATGATCGCCATTGCATGCCGCCACGACAAGCCGGTGAGAATCGGCGTCAACTGGGGCTCGCTGGACCAGGACCTGCTGGCGCGCATGCTCGACGACAACCAGCGGCTGGCCGAACCGCGCCCGCTGGAAACCGTCACCCGCGAGGCCCTGGTCGAATCCGCCGTCGGCAGCGCCCGGCGCGCCGAGGAGCTGGGGCTTGGCCACGACCGCATCGTGCTGTCGTGCAAGGTCAGCGCGGTGCAGGAACTGATCCGCGTCTACCAGGACCTCGCGGCGCGCTGCGACTACCCGCTGCACCTCGGCCTGACCGAGGCCGGCATGGGCGCCAAGGGCGTGGTGTCGTCCACCGCGGCGCTCGCGGTGCTGCTGCAGCAGGGCATCGGCGACACCATCCGCGTGTCGCTGACGCCCGAGCCCGGCGGCGACCGCTGCGAGGAGGTGCGCGTCTGCCAGGAGATCCTGCAGTCCATGGGGATCCGCTCGTTCACCCCGCAGGTGATCGCCTGCCCGGGGTGCGGGCGCACCACCAGCGATTACTTCCAGCGCCTCGCCGCCGAGATCCAGACGTACCTGCGCCACGAGATGCCGCGCTGGAAGACCCGCTACCCCGGCGTCGAGGATCTGTCGGTGGCGGTCATGGGCTGCGTCGTCAACGGCCCCGGCGAGAGCCGCCACGCCAACATCGGCATCAGCCTGCCGGGCTCCGGCGAACGGCCCGTGGCACCTGTATACGAGGACGGCGAGAAGACCGTCACCCTCAAGGGCGACAGCATCGCCGCCGACTTCAAGGCCCTCGTCGAGCGCTACGTCGAGCGACGCTACGGCTGAGACGCCGTCTCCCGGGGCGGCCGGTTGCGGGTGAAACAGGCGCCGAACACCAGGCACAGCAGCGCGCCCGTGCCCACCGTCATGCCGATCGCCTCCAGCGGCGGCGTGCTCGAGAACACCAGCATGCCGAACACCAGCACCGTGGTGAAGCAGCACACCCACAGCGCCTTGAACGTGGTGTGCCACTCCTCGGCGTCGGTATTGATTCGGTTGTAGAACAGCGCGTAGTCGAGCCCGAGGCCGACGATCAGCAGCAGCGACACCAGGTGCATCAGGGTGAGCGAGATGCCCGCGAGGTTGAGGATCGCAAGCGTCACGGCCACCGCGGTAAGCGTCGGCAACAGGACCCTGAACGGCCTCGTCACGCTGCGGTACGACACCGCCAGCAGCAGGTAGATGGCCAGCACGCCGAAGCCCAGCAGCGGCAGCACGTGATCCACCGCCGTCGCCAGGATGTCCTCTGCGCGCTCCTTGATGTTCAGGTACAGGACCTCGCTGTCGCCGTAGCGACGATTGAGTGCGTCCAGCCGGGCTTCGTCGCTGACTCCATGCAGCAGCACCGGTGCGATCCACAGGCCGTCTTCCTGGAACAGCAGCGCTTCGATGCGCTCGCCCATCTGCGTGTGCGCCAGGCTTTCGACGCTGAGCGGCTCGCGTTGGCGCGCGGCGACGGCTTCCTCGATGAACGGCTCGAAGACGTCCTTGCGAAAGGGCGAACCTTCGAGGGCGGCCGCAAGCCGTTCGCGCAGTTCGCCTTCGCGCGGAATCGCCGCCAGCTGACGCTCCTGCCGCGCACGGCTGGGCAGGAAGGTCGCCGCCATGTCGTAGCGGGTGATCACGCCCTCCTCGATCAGCGTGTCGAGCTCCCCGGCCAGCGTCTCGCTGCGCTCGAGCGCCGCCTGGGCGCTGTCACCAACCACCACGGCCAGCTTGCCGCCGTACCAGAAGCCGAGATCGGCGCGCAGGTCGCGGTCCTCGGCACGCCGCTCCTCGCCGATCGGGCTCAGGGAATCGACATCGAGGTCGCGCACCGGCGTATCGCTGAAATGGACGGCCGCCAGGGCGGCGGGGATCAGGATCAGGGTCCAGCGCCATGTTCCCGACAAGGCGCCGCCGCCGCTGATCAGGAGCCCGTGCACCGGCGCGAGTCCGCGGCCCAGGGGCAGCTCGCGCGGCACCAGCAGCGGCAGCAGCCAGCGCGTCACCGCCCCTGCCGTCAGAAGCCCTACCACCGTGAACAGTCCAAGCTGCTTCAGGCCCGTGAACTCGGACAGAACCAGGATGGCGTAGGCGATGATGGTCGAGATCACTCCCAGCGCCAGCGTCGGCCAGATGGTGCGGATGCACTCTTCGGCGTGTGCCCGCCCTCCTTTCAAGTGGGAGAAGAAGTGAATCGGGTAGTCGACGGCAACCCCGATCAGGGTGATGCCGAACGCCAGCGTGATGCCGTGAATGTTCCCGAATGCCAGCAGCACGGCCGCGCAGGCGGTGAGAGCCCCGCCGGCAAGGGGCACGAGGACGAGCGCCAGGAACCGCCACGAGCGAAACGCCGCCAGCAGGAACAGCACGACCAGCGTGGTGGCGACCACCGACAGGATGCGGGCGTCGCGCGTGATCACGTCGCGCGTTTCAACGGAGAAAACCGACGGCCCCGAGAGCACCAGCTCGGCATCGCCGGGGGCGATTTCGTCGAACTGCCGGTGAATCGCCCTCACCGCCGGTTCGTGGGCGGCAACGTCCAGGCCGCCCGACCTGAGCTCGATGACCATGAGCGTGCGCTGCCCGTCACGGGAGAACCACACGCCGTGTTGCTTGTCGGGCCCGTCCTCGGCCGACAGGTCGGTCTGCCACTGCTGCAGAAGATCCAGGATCTCGCCGGTCGGATCGCGCGCCAGGAACTTTTTCTCCATCGCCGCCAGCGGCGATGCCAGCCCGCGCAGGCGGTCGTCGAGCGCCCTGCGCAGGCCCTCGACGGAGAACCGCTCGGCGAGGTTCGACGGGGTCAGCCGGTAGCGATTGTCCATCACCCACTTCTGGTCGGCCTCGCTCATGCCGCGCTCGCCGTTGAGCACCTGCACGAAGCCCGGTTCGGCGGACAACCGGTCGGCCAGCTCCCGGTTCAGGTCTGCGAGCGACTCGGCATCGCCGCCCGAGATTCCGGCGAACACCAGGTTGGTGGTGGACCCACGATCGAGTTGGCTCATCAGTACGCGCTCGAGCACGGACTGGCCGCGCGGCAGGAACACGCCGAGGTCGGTGGTGACGTTGAAGCGCGTGACCACCACCGCGGCCGCCAGCACCACCAGCGTGACGACGACCACGGCGGGCAGCTTGGAAGTGATCCTCAAGAGGCGCCCCGTCCGTTGCGCCGGCGCTCAAACGTCCCCGTGAATGCCGCGGGCACCGTCATCCTTCGGGCGCGGCGTCGAGAGTCATCTTCGACTCGTCCCCGTCCGCCTCAAGCGAATGGATGTACTGGATGACGCCGCCGGAGCCGCGCAGGGTGATGGCCGCGATGTACTCGGCCAGTTCCTCGCCGCGCGGCTCGAGCACGAGTTCCCAGGATTCGGCGTCGCCCTCGAGGCTCCAGGTGTACATGTCCTCGAGCAGCGTCCTGTCGCCGGCGAACACGTTGCTCACGCCCTGCACCGCCTTGGCCAGGGTGGGGTTGTTGGCCAGCGAGTAGCGGGTCGTCTGGGTGGTCGCCGCGCGGCCCTCCTCGTTGACCCGCTCGATCACCACCGCGTCCGAGTCGATGACGATTCGCTCGTTGTACGGGCTGGTCACGCGCTTGTCGAGTCGTCGGTCGGCATCGAAATGAAGCGTACCGCGCAGCGTGATGGGCCGCGACAGAAAGAACGACGAGCGCTCCTCGACGAACTTCGCGGAGAACCGGGGTCTTTCCGCGAGCGCTTCCATGAGTGCGTCGAAATCGAACGCGTCTGCCCGCACCACGGCTGCCGTCAGCAGCATCGCCGACAGCGACCAGGCCTTCAGATATCCTGACTTGTCCATGCAACCTCCTGATCGATGTGCCGCGGCACCCGCCCTTCACCGGCCTCAGGTGCCGATGTGCCGCGCGCGCTGGAACAGCAGCACCGCCACGGTGAACACGACGAGGGCGCCCCCCTGGTGGGCCGCGCCGAGTGCCACCGGAACGTGGTTGAGCAGGGTGGCGATGCCGAGCGCCGCCTGGGCGACGAGCACCACAAGCAGCAGGTTGGCGAGCGGCACCAGCGGCCCCAGTCCCTTGCGCCCGATCGCCACGCGCGCCAGCACCGCGAGCGCCAGCAGAACGTAGGCGAGCATGCGATGGTTGAACTGGATCGCCACCACGTTCTCGAAGGCATTGCGCCACCAGGGGCTGAGCGCGGCGATGCCGTCGGGAATGAACTGGCCGTGCATGTCCGGGAACGAGTTGTAGATGTACCCGGCGTGGGTACCGGCGACGAACCCGCCACTGGCGATCATGACCAGCACCATCACCAGCATCAACGCCGGCCAACGGGACGGATGTCGGACCCGGCGCATGAAGGTGGCCGGGTCCTGGCGCACCAGTTCCACCGCGATCAGCAGCATGTAGCCGTAGATCAGCACCGCCAGCAGCAGGTGCGCCGTCAGCCGGTACTGGCTCACGCGCGGTTCATCGACCAGCCCGCTAATGACCATGTACCAGCCGAGCAGCCCCTGCAGCGCCCCGAGGACGAACAGAGCCGACAGGTGTCCCTTCAGCGGTCGCGTCAGCACGCCCCGCCACCAGAACCACAGCATCGGCAGCAGGAACACCACGCCGATCAGCCGGCCGAGCAGCCGGTGCGCGTACTCGAACAGGAAGATCACCTTGAAGCCGGCGAGGTCCATGTCCCGGTTCACGTAGCGGAACTCCGGGAACTGCTGGTATGCCTCGAACTCCTGCTGCCACTCGGCCTCGTTCAACGGCGGGATGACGCCCGTGACCGGCCGCCAGTCGACGATCGACAAACCCGACTCGGTCAGCCGCGTGACGCCGCCGAGCACCACCATGGCGAATACCAGGGCACAGCATGCGAGCAGCCAGGCAACGACCGCCCACGGTACCTCGCGGCGCCGCGCGACGGCGCCCGGCTCGGTTTCGGCGGAGATGAACAGCATCGGCCAGTTACCAGGGAGTTTGGGCGCCGCCGCCGCGACCGGCCCGAAAAGGTCGGGCCCCGGGCTGCGCCGGATGCATCAGTCGCGCAACTTGCTGAACACCAGGGTCGAGTTCGTGCCGCCGAAACCGAAGCTGTTCGACATCACGGTATCGAGATCCGGTGCCGCACGCGGCTCGGTGACGATCGGAAACCCCTCGGCCTCGGGGTCGAGCGTCTCGATGTTGATCGACGGCGCGATGTAGCCGCCGTCGAGCATCAGCAGGGAGTATACCGCCTCGTTGACGCCGGCGGCGCCGAGGGCGTGGCCGGTCATCGACTTGGTGGCGCTGAGCGGCGGCACGTCCTCTCCGAACACCTCGCGGATGGCCCCCAGTTCGCGCACGTCGCCGATCGGCGTGCTGGTGCCGTGGGTGTTGAGGTACTGAACCGGCCGGTCGAGGTGTTCCATCGCCTGGCGCATGCAGCGCACCGCGCCCTCCCCGGAAGGCTGGACCATGTCGAAGCCGTCGGAGGTGGCGCCGTAGCCGGTCAGCTCGGCGTAGATGCGGGCGCCGCGGGCGCGGGCGCGCTCGAGTTCCTCGAGCACCAGCACGCCGCCGCCGCCGGAGATCACGAAGCCGTCGCGATCGGCGTCGTAGGTGCGCGAGGCGCGTTCGGGGGTGTCGTTGTACTTCGACGACAGCGCGCCCATGGCATCGAACAACACCGTCATGCTCCAGTGCAGCTCCTCGCCGCCGCCGGCGAAGACGATGTCCTGCTTGCCCATCTGGATCAGTTCGGCCCCGTTGCCGATGCAGTGCGCGCTGGTGGCGCAGGCCGAGCTGATGGCGTAGGCGACGCCCTTGATCCGGAACGCGGTGCCGACGCAGGCCGCCGTGGTGCTGGACATGGTGCGGGTGACCATGTACGGACCCACGCGCTTGACGCCCTTCTCGCGCAGCAGGTCCGCCGCCAGCACGATGTTCTCGGGCGAGCCGCCGCCGGTGCCGAGGATGAGGCCGGTACGGGGATTCGACACCATGTCCTCGGCAAGACCGGCGTCCGCCACCGCCTCGCGCATGGCGATGTAGCTGTAGGCCGCGGCATCGCCCATGAAGCGCTTGAGCTTGCGGTCTATCGCTTCGCCGAGATCGATGTCGAGCGAACCGTGCACGTGCGACCTGAAGCCCAGCGACGCGTACTCGTCGCTCGCCACGATCCCCGACCGCCCGGCGCGCAAGGCCTCGTCGACCTCCTGCCTGTTGTTGCCGATGCTGGAGACGATGCCCAGCCCGGTAACGACCACCCGTCTCACCTGGTCAACCCTCGAAGGAGTTTTCGCTCTTGAACAATCCGACGCGCATGTCCTTGCCGGTGTAGATCAAGCGATCGTCCACCTCGACCTGCCCGTCGGCGATACCCATGTACAGCCGGCGCATGATGACCCGCTTGAACGACACCCGGTAGCGCACCATCGCGCAATCAGGCGTCACCTGGCCGGTGAAGCGCACCTCGCCGGCGCCCAGCGCCCGGCCGTGACCGGGGCCGCCCTTCCAGCCGAGGAAGAATCCGATCAACTGCCACAACGCGTCGACCCCGAGGCAGCCCGGCATGACCGGGTCGCCCATGAAGTGGCACTTGAAGAACCACAGGTCCGGATCGATGTCCAGCTCCGCCACCACCTCGCCCTTGCCGTGCTCGCCGCCGTCGCTGGAGATGTGCGTGATGCGGTCGAACATCAGCATCGGCGGCAGCGGCAGCTGGGCATTGCCCGGGCCGAACAGCTCGCCGCGGCCGCAGGCGAGGATCTCCTCGCGGGTGTAATGACTCTGGGGCTGGAACATGGGGTGCGGGGCTCGCCTCTGAAAGGCGGCGATTTTACATTTTTTGCGGCCGATTCGAAAAAAGGCGCCGCCGGCATGCCGCAGCGGCGATCCGGCCAGGCTGCGGCGATCGGCACCCCCGGGCGCACGGACGCTCGCCGGAACCCGCGCCACCGCCTTGGCGCATTCGGTAATATACTTGAAAACACGACTGTTTCCCGCCCCTCTGAGGCGCGGCGCGGGAGCAAGGCACCCTGAGCCGCGCACGACATCCGGCCGTCGTCCCGTATCCGTACCTCGCCACCCGAGAATCGCGATGCAGTTCTTAATATTCATCAAGGAAAACGGGCGCTGGCTGCTCGGCGGGTTCCTGTTGACGCTGTTCTCCTCCTTCGGCCAGACGTTCTTCATCGCCCTGGGTTCGGGCGGCATTCGCGCCGAATTCGCCCTCTCGCACGGCGAGTTCGGTGCCCTGTACATGGGCGCCACCCTGGCAAGCGCCGCCAGCCTGCCGTTCGTCGGCCGCATCGTCGACCACCTTTCCGTGTCGAAGACGGTATTGATCGTCGTTCCGACCCTCGCCGCGGCGGCACTGTCGATGGCCCTGGCCACCCACCTCGCCGTTCTGGCATTGACCCTGTACCTGCTGCGCCTGTTCGGCCAGGGCATGATGACTCACATCGCCCTGACCGCCATGGGCCGCTGGTTTTCCCTGCAACGCGGCCGCGCCATGTCGGTGGTCACGATCGGCCACCAGGTGGGCGAGGCGTCGCTTCCGGTCGCGTTCGTGGCACTGGCCGCGGTCGCCGGGTGGCGCGGCACCTGGTTCATCGCGGCACTGCTGCTCGCGGTGCTGGCGCTGCCGTCTATCTGGTCCCTGATGCGCACAGAGCGAAGCGCCCGGCCGGGCGACGGCGCGGGCGGCCGAGCGGACGCGCGGCAGTGGTCGCGCGCGGAAGTGTTGCGCGACCCACTGTTCTACCTCGCCCTGGTCGGCATCCTGGCGCCCGGCTTCATCGGCACCACCATCTTCTTCCACCAGGTCTACCTCGTGGAACTGCGCGGCTGGTCCATGGAGGCATTCGCGGCATCGTTCGCCGTCATGTCGCTGATGACCCTGGTCTTCGCACTGGTGTCCGGGCATCTCATCGACCGCTTCTCGGCGGTGTCCCTGCTGCCGACTTACCTGGTGCCGCTGGCGCTGGCCTGCTTCGTGCTCTCCGGTCTCGAGGCCGTCTGGAGCGTGTACGTGTTCATGGCCCTGCTGGGGGTCTCCTACGGCATCTCCTCGACCCTGCTCGGCGCGCTGTGGCCGGAAATCTACGGCGTGCGCCATCTCGGCGCGATCCGTTCCATCGTGGTCGCCGCACTGGTCTTCGCCACCGCGCTGGGCCCCGGCGTGACCGGCTACCTGATCGACCGCGGCGTGAGCTACCCTTCGCAGATCGCCGGCATGGGTGCATGGTGCCTGGCGGCGTCGGTGCTGCTGCTCGTGGTGTCCCGCCGCGTCCACGCCCGCAACCGCGCCGGGCACGACGCCAACGGCGCTCCATCCATTCATTCCACGACCAGCGATCTGCACGACTCATGAACGATACTTTTACCGTATCCGAAGCACTCGCCCTGGCGGTGACACCGGTCGCCACCTTCCAGGGCATGAACCCCCTGTCCGATGCCAGCGCCTTCTTCTTCGAGCGCGGCGAACGGCTGTTCCTCGCGACCAGCCTGCACGTGCTCATCGACGAACCGAGCGGGCACGCGCCGGACCGGATCGAGATCGAGCTGCACACCGACCCGGGCGACCTCGCCGTGTCGACCGGCTTCTCGATACCCCTCTACGACGGCGACACGCGCCTGTGGCGCCAGGGGTTCGACGCCGCGGGCGAGATCGACGTGGCCGTCATCGAGATCGACCGTGCCGCCCTGCCCGAGCCGGTCGTGCTGCGCGCCTTCACGCCCGCTCACCTTCCCGAGCGCTACGACCGCGTGGAACTGGGCAGTTCGCTGCTGGTGGTCGGATTTCCCCTCGGCTTTCGCGACACCCTGCACCACATGCCGGTGGCGCGCCAAGCGATCGTCGCCTCCACCTACGGCCTGCGCTTCAAGGGCACCGGGTATTTCCTCACCGACGCGCGCACCCACCGCGGCAGCAGCGGCGCGCCGGTGGTGATGCGAGTGACGGACGATCCGTCACCGCTCGGCGACCTGCCCTGGATGCTCCTCGGCATCCACTCGGCCAGGCTCGACGTCGGTCACCGCGACCAGGCCGTCGACGAGGCCCTGGGCCTGAACTGCGCCTGGTATCCCGACATCCTGATGACCCTGACCGAGTAGAGTGCGCTTCAGCGCACGCGACCCGATTGCGCCGTGGGGGCCCGGCGGGGCACTGTAGAGGCCGGCCTTGCCGGCGACCCTTATTGGCGGTGTGCCCACCGATGCAATCGCATGCGAGAGCCATGGCACTGTAGGAGCCTGCCTTGCAGGCGATCCGTTCGGGCGTCCGTGCCCGCCGCGGCAATCGCCTGCGGGCAGGCTCCTACAGCGGCTTTGCTTGACTGCGGGGTCGGGGCGGGGCGCTGCGGGGCCGGACTTGCGGGCGATTCTTCGGTGAACTCTACGTGACCCCCGGCCACTGCCGGTACGGATCCCCGGCGAGATTGCTGTTGAGATAACGCGGATCACCGGAGACTTCTTCACCGAGCCACGGCGGGCGGGCGAAGACCTCGTCGCGCGCGGCCAGTTCCACCTCCGCGACCACGAGGCCGGCGTTGTCGCCGTGGAACTCGTCGACCTCGAAGGTGTGTGCGCGGAATTCGACGAAGTAGCGCGTCTTGTCGACGATGCGCCGCGCGCACAACGTGTCGAGCATCTCGGCGGCGTCGCCGGGATCGATCTCGTACTCGTATTCCTGCCGCTCTATGTCCAGCCCCGAGCTCTTGATGTTGAGCCGCGCGCGATCGCCGTCGAGACGGACCCGCACCGTGCACTCGTCGTTGACGGCGAGATAACCCTGGCGCATGCGCCGCGACTCGCGGGCCGCCTCGCGCCAGGCGTCGCCCGTGACGAGGAACTTGCGTTCGATTTCAACTGCCATGGTCAGTTACTCATGTTCACGTTTACACCGACGCAGAGACAGACGCGGTAACGGCAAGGCTATTCAACCTGTCGAGCACCGCCTCGCGGACCGCGTCGTGGATGTCGGCGGGGAAATCCGGCGGCAGTTTCGCCTCGACCGCGTCCAGCGCCCCGGGTGCGCGCTCGACGATATCGTCGAGCAGCCCGAGGACGCGCTTCTTCGACAACCCTGCCCGCTCGCCGGTCTGTACGAAATGCCGGCCGAGGACCCGTTCCAGTCGATAATGGCGGCTTTTGCCCACGGACATGGCGAGTTTCATCTGCTTGCGCTCGATGCGGCGCGCGGCGAGGCTCGGCTGCGCGGTCAGCACGTCGTAGAGCGGCGTCAGGCGACAGGTGCCGCCCGGTCCGATGAACACGCTGAAATTCTTGGCGTGGCCGTCTGTCGCACCAATCAGCCAGAACACGACCTGCGCCTTGAAGAACCGGTCCTGATCTTCTCCCGGCGTGTCGCTGGCGGTCAGGAACTCGAGGATATCGACCATCCCCGGACCGCCGTCGGCTTCATACTTGAGCGTGGGGGGGACCGAGAGCGCCTGGCAGCAGTCCTCCTGGGGCAGCCGCAGGAGTCGACCGTTTCTCGTCCAGCGGCGATCGAACCGTTCGATGACGAGGGCCCTGGTGTCGCCGAAGGTTTCGATGTACGCCTGGTTGACCGGCAGGGCGAAGGCTTCGATCAGCTTGAGGCAGTAGTATTCGTTTTCGACGCTGTTGGAAAGATCGACGCCGCCCGGCAGCCGCCCGATCTGCGTCTTGAGCAAGTGCGTGGTGGCCGTTGTCCCGTGCGGCCTGAGCCACTTGTCCCGGTACCTGAGAAGCGCGGTTTTTTCCTGCGCGCCAGCCACGGAGATTCGAAACGGATCATCGCGGCTCAGTCCGAGAGGTGCCTGTCGCAACGTGTTGAGTATCATCTCGATGGCATTGTCATCGACCGGCTCACCCTCGATCCGACCGTTGCCGTCGACCGGGTCGTCATCCTCCGTCCTGAACTGCAGCGCACCGACACAATCCCTGCCGATGACCGAAAGCAGGCTGTAGGCGTCGATACCCCTGGCCCCGACCTTCTCCGCGACCCGGCGGCGAAGCGCATCGGAGTCCGGCAGCATGTTCTCGAATACCGCCGCGACCGGCGCGCCGCGATACGGCGTTTCCCTAAGCGGCAGGGAGAGCGAAACCGGCAGGGCAGGCTCGCGGTCGAGCCAGTCCTGGTGGTAGACGAATCGAATGGCGCCGCCCGGTTCCCGGTGCAGTGTACCGACGCGCTGGTCGTTCAGGTAGACGGCCAGCGGCACATGGGCCGGACGTCGCCCCATCAGAACATGTCCTCGATGTCCGACTCACGTGCCCTGCCCCGCGCGTCGATCGTGAACTCGAGGTCGAGTGCCGCCAGCACGGAGAGGATCGTCTCAAGCCGCGCGGCCTTGTGGCCGCTCTCGATCAGCGAGATCGTTTCCTGCCGCAGGCCGGCCCGCTCGCCCAACTGCGTCTGCGTCCAGCCGCGCTTCTTCCGCTCACGCTGGATGGCGATACCGATCTGCCGTGGCGTACGGGCAAGTTCCGTCATGCGCTCATTATGATCCAGATTCGATAAAAATGATATATCGGAATTAGCACATATTACAGGTTTATGCGCCAGATCTTATAAATTCCAGATTGATGGAACGCCGTGAACAGCGCGGGAGAAGTTGGCGCGTCGGAAAACCTGGATGCCGGCGTGATGCCGCCACACTACGATGGTCAGTCCTTCACGCTCATGAAAACGCCGGCGCGGCGCGGGTCGCCGGCGCCCGCGAGTTGTCCTGGCCCGGTCACGACGCCGTGCACGCCGCCGAAGTAGAAGTTCGGCTGGTCGAAGACGTTGCGTCGCTGCCAGCGACCGGCCAGCGCTTCGAGCACGGCCTCGCCCACGCCACGCTCGACGCTCAGGCAGTCCTCCTCGACATGGATCCGCGGCGCCGTGACGGCGTCGGCGAGCGATCGCCGCCGGTCGACGAGCTGGACCAGCACCTGGAGGATGGCGCTGCGAATCCGGTTGGAGCCGCCCGAACCTAACACCACCTGGCGCCCGTCGCGCCATTCGACCAGGGTCGGCGCCATCATCGAGCTCATGCGCACGTCGGCCGGCAGGCGGTGAAAGCCGCCCGGGTTGAGGTCCTCCTCGCCGAGCATGTTGTTGAACATGATGCCGGTGCCGGGAATCACTTCGCCGCATCCCTCGCCGTTGCTCACGCTCAGGGCCACGATATTGCCGGACGCGTCGGCGACGCTGAGATGGGTGGTGCCGCGCCAGGTGCCCACGAAGCCTTCCAGGCGCCGCAGGCAATCGGCGACATGCTCGGCGTCGAGGAGCGCATCGAGCGCCGGACAACGCTCGCCGCGGGTCAATGTCGCCAGCCGAGCCTCGTGGGTCAGGTCCATGACCGCCGCCAGTTCGAGGTAGGAGTCGACATCGTTTGCAAGAACCTGCCTTTGCTCGAGCAGCGCCAGCGCGAACGCGAGCAGCGCACCGCTCGCGGCGGGCGGCGGATTGAGCCACACGCGGGTGTCGCGAAACGTCGCCGCCAGGGGTCGGCGCCACTCGGCGTCGTAGCGGGCGAGATCATCGCGGCCGAGCGAGCCGCCGCGATCCCGGCACAGGTTCTCCACCAGCGACGCCACCTCGCCGCGGTGGAACAGGTCCTCGCCCTCGTGCACCAGCACGTCGATGAACGCACCGAGTTCCGCGAGGTCGGGCGACTCGCCCTCGCCCACCACCCGCGACGGATCGGCGGGCGACGCGAACAGGCGCCGCGCGCTGACCCGGCCCATGTAGATCGGCTCCACCACGCGCAGGATCCGCGCCTGCAGGGGACACAGGGGCGGCCGGCGGCGGATCGCGTCGAGCGCCGGCGCGGCCAGTTCCGCCAGCGGCATGCGGCCGAAACGGCGATGCAGGGCGAACATGCCGCGCACCGCGCCCGGCGCCGCCATGGCGCCCAGGCCGATGTGGAACTCCTGGGTGGCGTCGCCGAAATCGACCGTCACGGACTCGAAGTCGAGTTCGCGCGCCCGGCGAGGGGTGCGCGGCGTGTGGGCGAAGAAGTCCAGCAGCACGGGCGATGCGCCGTCCATGCGGCACAGGGCGAAACCGCCCCCGCCCAGGGACGCCAGCACGGGCTCGTGAACGCAGGCGGCGAAGAAGCCGGCGACGGCGCCGTCCACGGCATTGCCGCCGGCTCGAAGGATGTCCAGCACGGCCGCGGCGGTGCCGCCATTGCCGCAGGCCACGGCCGCGGTCGACGCGCTCACCGGGCGACCGATGCAGTCACGCCCGGGGCGCGTAGATCAGGAAAAGCCACCGGCCGTCGTTCGATCAGCGCGTCGGCGGCAGCGGCATCGGCACCACGTTGCCTCCAGACTGCGCGGTGCGCTCGCGGGCCACGGCGCGGCGCACCGGGGCGGGACGATCCGCCGGCTTGTCGAGGCAGCGCACCATGCGCTCGACCAGCTGCTCGTGGTATTCGCGCTGCTCCTGCACGCCGCGGCGCAGGTGCCTCATCTCCTCCATGCGCTCCTCGAGCGAATCGCCGGTGCGGCTGATGCGCTTCATGCTCTCGAGCCGCCGGCGAAGCTGGCCCTGGTGTTCCCGGATCTCGGACTCCAGCGGCGACATCACCGAGCGGATCCAGTCCTCGACGTCGCGGTTGGCGCGCTCGAACACCTCCCGCACCCGGCTCATGACGGTATCGTAGTAGCGCCGGACCAGCACCTTCTGCTCGGTCATCACCATCGACACGCCGCGGATGAAGAACTCGTGGCGATCGGTGAGGAGCTCGATCTCGCGGCGAAAACGCGCGGTGGAAAACTTGCGCGGGTGGATGTTGGCCAGCCCGTGCTCGGCCTGGAATCGATCGAACACGCTTTCCATGAGTTCGTGGATCTCGCGGATGCGCACCGTGGTCTCCTCCATGGACGCGGTGACGCTGCGAAGGAACTCGTTCATGTACTGGCGCATGCCGAGCGTGGTCAGGCTCAACGACATGTCGCGCCGGGTGCGCGCGATGAGCTGCTCCAGCTTGACAAGGTTGAGGTGGTCGTACAGCTCCGTGGTGTGGCGCGAGAACAGGGCCCGGCTGGTCTGGAAGCGGCGCATGTTGAGATCGAGCTGGTTCTTCTCCGCCTTCAACCGCGCAAGCATCTCGCGCACGACGTCGACGTTGCGCGCCGACAGCGCCTCGATCTCGCGGATATGGGAAAGGGCGTCGTTTTCGCGCCGCAGCAGAATGGCGCGATTGACCTCCACCAGCTCGTTGACCGCCTCGCGAACGCGCTCGCGAACGATCTCCTGCTTGGCCGGTATCAGCATGTTGGCGAGCGCATCCTCGAAGGCGCCGATGCCGCTCTTCTCGACGAGTTGATGGTCCGAACGCGTGCGCCCGAGGAGCGCCTTCTGCGCCGACAGCGCGAACAGGTTGGTGCGCGGCACCTCCAGGGTTCGCGCGGTGATGTCGAGCTGGGAGACGATCTGCTGCTCGATCTCGCTGCGCGGCCGCATGTCGTCCCAGAGCACGTCGACCTTGTTCAGCACCACCAGCTTGTTGGCGCAACTCGCGTCGTCGCGGCCGCAGACGTGATTGCGCCACACGCTCATGTCCGACTTGGTGACGCCGGTGTCGGCGGCGAGCACGTACACCACCGCGTGCGCCGAGCTCAGCATGCCGAGGGTCAACTCCGGCTCGGCGCCAAGCGCGTTCAGGCCCGGCGTATCGAGCACCACGAGGCCGCGCCTGAGCAGCGGATGAGGGTAGTTGATCACAGCGTGGCGCCACCGGGGAATCTCCACCAGGCCGTCCTCGCCCACATGCAGGCCGTCGTCGTCGTCGGGGTCGCGGGCGATCCTGAAGCCGAGGGCCTGGGCGCGCTCGCGGCTCTCGCGGCGCACGTCGGTGACCCGCACCAGCGCCTCGGCCACCTGGTCGGGCGAATCGATGTCCAGGGGGATCGAGGTCCACTCGTCGGGATGCTGCTTGTACCAGCCGACGGTGTATTCCGTCTCCCGGGTCTCGGCCGGCAGCAGGCTGATGCCGGGCGGCACGTCCTCGTCGTAGCGCAGCTCGGTGGGGCACATGGTGGTGCGCCCGGCGGTCGACGGCAACACCCGACGGCCGAGGTCGGAGAAGAACGTGGCGTTGATCAGCTCGGACTTGCCGCGCGAGAACTCGGCGACGAAGGCGACGTAGAGGTAGTCGTCCTGGATGGTCTCGAGGATGCGCTCGATACGCCGGGCGTAGCGCGAATCGAGCAGGTTCTGCTGACCGATCCAGTCGCGGTAGGCGGCAATGACGTCGACCAGCGCCACGCGCCAGTCTCCGTAAAGACCGATCCTTCGCTCGAACTTGTTCGGTTCCCGGAACACCGTATGCACGCGACCCGCAGACCCCCTGGGTAAACGCCGGAATTATAGGGGTGCGCCGGTTTCGCTTCAATCAGGCCGCGCCGCGCGGCAGTTCCAGGCGCGCGGCGAGCCCGCGCGGTTCGCGGTTGTGCAGGGTCAGCGCGCCGCCGAGGGATTCGGCGATGGCGCGGGCAATGGAGAGGCCGAGGCCGGTGCCGCCGTCGGCGCGCGCCTTGTCGAGTCGGTAGAAGGGCTCGAACACCCTTTCGAGCTCGGCCTCGGGAATTCCCGGACCGTCGTCGAGCACCTCGATGCGCACGCCCCCCGGTGTCACCGCTGCCGTGAGTTCCACGCGGGTGCCGTAGCGCAGGGCATTGGACACGAGGTTGTCGACACAGCGCTTCAGCGCCAGCGGCCGCGACTCGACGACGATCCGCTCGCCGGGCTCGAACACGACCGTGGCACCCTGCTCGGCGAGGTCCTCCACCAGCGCCTCGAGCATGGCGACGAGATCGATCCGCCGCGGCGCCTCGCGGGCGCCAGCGTCGCGCATGAACTCCAGGGTCTGCTGCACCATGCGCTCCATCTCCTCGAGGTCGCGTTCCATGCGCACGCGCAGCTCGTCGTCTTCGATGAGCTCGGTGCGCAGGCGCATGCGGGTGATGGGCGTGCGCAGGTCATGGGACACGGCGGCGAGGAAGCGGGTGCGCTCGTCGAACAGGTGGCGCAGGCGGCGCTGCATGGCGTTCATCGCCGCCGCCACCCGGCGCACCTCGGTGGGCCCGGTCTCGGGCATCTGCGCGGTATCGAGATCGCGCCCGATCTCCTCGGCCTGGACGGCGACCCGCCGAAGCGGCCGCACCACAAGGCGCACGGCCAGCGCGGCGAGCAGCAGCGCGGCGGCCAGCAGGATGATCGTCGACACCAGCAGCCGCACCGGCCAATGCGTCCCGTGACGGAACAGCCGGTCGCTGAAGCGCAGCGCAGTGCCATCGTCCAGTGCAACCACGGCAACGAGCCCCAGCGGCGGCGGATGCATGCGCCGCTCCAGGAACCGCCGCCGGGGAGGCCATTGCCCCGCCCCAGGAAGTTCGGTCATGCGGAACAGCACCTGTCGGCCGTCGAGTTCGGCGGCGAGGCGCGCCTCGATCTCGCGCGACTGTTCGGTTTCCGCAACCCGGACCTCGTCCGCCGAGGGGAACGACGGCAATTCGGCGACGCGAAACCGCGGCGTATCCATCACCCTGAGAACGTCCTCGCGGCGCGCGCCGGCGGTGCCGTCGACAACGCGCACCGCGGCGGCCACGCGTTCGACGTAATGGTCCACGTTCACCTGCCGCATGTAACGTCCGCGGTCCCACCAGACCACCACGCTCCCGACCACCAGCGCAGCCGCCAGGCCGGCCACCATCACCAGCATCAGCCGGGAGCGCATCGACTGCGGCCACAGTGCGATCCTCATGCCGGCGTCACCTCCGGCACGAACAGGTAGCCTTTCGAGCGCACCGTCTTGATGTACTCGGAATTGTCGTCGTCCGTGCCGAGCCGCTTGCGCAGCCGGCTGACCTGCATGTCGATGCTGCGGTCGAAGGGCATGGCGTCGCGGCCCCGCGTCAGGTCCATGAGCTGGTCGCGGTCCAGCACCCGGCCCGGATGGGTGAGAAACACCATCAGCAGGTCGTATTCCGCGGCGCTGAGCGGCACCACCACGTCGTCGGCATCGTGCAGGCTGCGGCTGCGGGTGTCGATGCGCCAGCGGCCGAAGCGGTAGCCCTCGCCGGCCGCGGGCGCCGACTCGGGCAGCGACCGGCTGCGGCGCAGTACCGCGCGGATCCGCGCCAAAAGCTCGCGCGGATTGAACGGCTTGGGCACGTAGTCGTCGGCACCGATCTCCAGGCCCACGATGCGGTCGGTCTCCTCGCCGCGGGCCGTGAGCATCACCACGGGCAGCGAAGTCCGCGCGCGCAGGTCGCGGCACAGGTCGAGACCGTCCTCGCCGGGCAGCATCAGGTCGAGCACCACGAGGTCGACGCGATGACGATCGAGGCACGCGCGCATCTCGCGGCCGTCGCCGGCGGTGAGGGCGCGGTAGCCGTTCTTCTCGAGGTAGGCGGCGAGCAGCGAGCGGATCTCGCGGTCGTCGTCAACGATCAGAATTGAATCGGATTCCTGCATCAGCGCCTGATTAGCACGCCCGAGGCCGCGCCGCCGGGAGTATTTCGTCACCGACTGTAACAGCAGGGCGGCGCCGTTACCGGGCGTTGCAAAAACGCCGCCCGGGGACACACTGCGGTGACGTCGGGCTGGTTCAATAGCCTCACGGAACGCGGCCGCCGGCGGGCCTTGGCCCGGCGGCGAAACGCCGCACCGCACCGACCAACCCGTAAGGAGCAAGATGATGTTGAAGCTTAACGCAACACGCAAGACCCGACTCGTCGCCGCCGCCATCGCCGCCGGTGCGGCGCTGCCGCTGGCAGGCGCGGCCTGGGCCGCGAGCCAGGGCCACGACGGTGGCCCCGGCCGCGGCTACCACGCCCACGCGGCCGGCAAGGATCACCACGGCGGATACCGGAACTGCGGCCACGGCGGCAAGCGCATGGGACACCGGCGAGGCGGGGACGGCATGGAGCAGCGCGTGGACGGCCGCATGGCCTTCCTGAAAGCCGAGCTCGCGATCACCGCGGACCAGGAAGATGCGTGGCAGACGCTCGAAGCCGTGATGCGCGAGAGCATGGAGCAGCGCGCCGGGCGAATGGCCGAGCGCCGCGAACAGCGTGCCGAGAACGGCGAACGCGCCCGCACCCCGGTTCCCGAGCGCCTCGCGAGCCACGTCGAGGCCATGGAATCGCACCTTGCGCAGATGAGGAAGATGCAGGAGGCGGTGAGCGGGCTGTACGCCGTGCTGACCCCGGAACAGCAGCAGGAGGCCGATGACCTGCTGTCCCGCTTCGGTCCGCGCGGCCGTCACTGAGCCGCGCCCGCGCCGCCGGCCATGCGGCCGGCGGCGCTTCTTCAGCCGGGCTCAGGGCAACGTATCATCCGCTCCCCGGCGCTTCCTGAATATCCGCACCAGGACCGGTATCAGCACCACCACGCCCATCAGGGCGATGGCCAGCACCAGCTTGCCGATCACTCCCTCGCCGCCCGTCACCGCCTCGAAGCCGATGTGCCCGGCGTAGGTCATGGCGGCGATCGCCGGCAGCATGCCCGCGGCGCTCGCGGCCGCGTAGGGCCCGAGCCCGATCGGCGTCAGGCCGAGCATGTAGTTGAGCAGGAAGAACGGCACACCCGCCAGGCGCACCGCCAGCACGAAGCGCCAGCCCTCCTCGCGCACCCCGGCCATGATCAGCTTCAGCCGCCCCCCCGCGCGGCGCTCGGCGATGTCGCGCGCGAGGTAGCGCGAGACCAGGAATGCCGCCACCGCGCCCGACGTCGAACCGGCGAGGTTGCACGCAAGCCCCAGCCAGGGGCCGAACAGGGCGCCGCCGGCCAGCACCAGCACCGAGCCGGGGATGAACAGCACCGCGCCGGCGGTGAACACCAGCACGAACACCACGGGCGCCAGCGCACCGGCCTCGGCCACCCGCTCCTGGATGGCCCGGGGATGCACCAGCTCGAGGTTGGCCGCCACCGCCGTCACCCCCGCCACCAGCACGACCAGCAGGGCGAGGCGCAGGAAACGGCCGAGAAACGGACCTGGGACGAAGCGGGGCATCGATGAAACGGGACCGGAGATTCCTTGGAACCCGGGCGATTCTACCCGAGAGCGCCGGCTGCCGATCGGGCCGCCGCAACCGTCCTTGACGGCGTCGCGACCACTGCTGTATATAAATACAGTCCCTGGTTTCACCGGCCCCGACCATGCTCACGCCGCGACAACGACAGATACTCGAACTGATACGGGAAAGCATCGACCGGCGCGGCATGCCGCCGACCCGCGCGGAAATCGCCCGCGCGTTCGGCTTTCGCTCTCCCAACGCGGCCGAGGAGCACCTGCGCGCCCTCGAGCGCAAGGGCATGATCGAGATCGTGGCCGGCACCTCGCGCGGCATCCGGCTGGCGGCACGGGCCGGCCTGCCGGTGGTCGGCCGGGTCGCCGCCGGCAGCCCGATCCTGGCCGAGGAGCACATCGAGGACCACTACAACATCAGCCCCGGCCTGTTCCGGCCGCGGGCCGACTACCTGCTGCGGGTGCGCGGCATGAGCATGCGCGATGCCGGCATCCTCGATGGCGACCTGCTCGCCGTGCACAGGACCGGCAAGGCGGAAAACGGCCAGCTGGTGGTCGCCCGGCTGGGCGACGAGGTCACCGTCAAGCAGTTCCGGCAGCGCGGCACCATCGTCACCCTGCTGCCGAAGAACCCCGACTTTGCGCCGATCCGGGTCGATCTCAAGGAGCAGCCGCTGGTCATCGAGGGCCTAGGCGTGGGCGTCCTGCGCAACGGCCGCCTGCTCTGATCTTTCCACCGCACGCCGACCATGGCCGTCGATCCGTCCACGCAGGCGCCCTGCCCGCCCGAGCCGTCCGGCGCGAGCCGAGCCCGGCGCCTCAAGGACGCCTGCTTCGGCCACCGCCATGACATCACCCTCGGCGGAGTGGCCGCGACCGCGCGCGAGGCGCTCGCCACCGGCTTCGAGACGCTCGACCGGTACCTGCCGGGCGGCGGCTGGCCGCTCGGCGCGCTGGTGGAGATCCTCGTCGAACGCGACGAGCCGGGCTGCCTGTGGCTGATCCTGCCGGCGCTGGCCGAACTCAGCCGCCGGCAGCAGTGGGTCGCCCTGATCGCGCCGCCCCTGGTTCCCTACGCCCCGGCGCTGGCCGGGCGCGGCGTGGACATCGGCAAGATCCTGCTGGTCCATCCGCGCCGGCGGACCGACGGCCTGTGGGCGGTGGAAGAGGCCCTGGCTTCGCCCACCTGCAGCAGCGTGGTGTTCTGGCTGGCCGGCCCCGACGACAAGGCCGCGAGGAGGCTGCAGCTGGCGGCCGAGCGGGGCGGCACTCTCGGCTTCTGCTTTCGCCCGGTACACCACGCCGACCGGCGCAGCACCGCCGCCGTGCGCATCCGCGCCGTTCCCGCCGACGACGGCGCCTCGCTCGACATACTCAAGGTGCGCGGCGGGCGGGCTCATCGGGGGATCCGGGTGCGCCGTCCGGACCTTGCCCAGTGACGCTCCCGGCCCGTCCGCTCCCCCTCGACGCCCTGCCGAATCAGTCCTTCCGGCCCCCGGCGCGGCTGTGGCTGGCCTTAGACTTTCACGCCCTGCCCCTGCGCGCGGCCCTCGGCAGCGCCGGCCCGGATGACGGCCCGGCGGCGGTGTTGGAAACCGCCGGGCGCGTGCAACACATCGTCGGCGTCAACCCCGCCGCCGCCCGCGCCGGCGTCGCCGCCGCCATGAGACCCGCCGAGGCCCGAGCGCTGTGCGCGGCCCTGGCCCTCGCGCCGAGGGACCCGGCCCGGGAGCGGCGGCTGCTGCACCGTCTGGCCGACATCCTCGGCGAGTTCAGCAGCGAGGTATCGATATACGGCGAGCGCACGCTGGTGCTGGAAGCGGGCCGCAGCCTGAAGCTGTTCGGCGGCATGGACCGGCTGCTCGAACGGCTCGCCGAACGCCTGCCAGATGCCGACGGTTACCGCCATGCCGCCGCGCCGACACCGCTCGCGGCAGCCCTGTGCACCATGAACGGCCTTGCCGTACGGATCGCCGACACGACCGCCATTCGCTCGGCGCTGGCGCCCCTGCCCGCCCGAGCCCTGGCGGCGGACGAAGAAACCCGGCAGATGCTCGCGGCCATGGGCATCGAGACCCTGCGCGACCTGTTCCGCCTGCCGCGCCAGGGGCTGACGCGGCGCTTCGGCGCACCTTTCACCCGGCAACTGGAGCGGCTCCTGGGGGAGCGGCCCGAGATCCCGGTGCCGCACCGTTTCCGTCGACGTTTTCGCGCCCGACACGATTTCGACGAGGAAACCGTCGACCTGGAAGCGGTCATGGGCGTTGCCGAACGCCTGCTCGAGGCGCTCGAGCACCGGCTCCAGGTCTGCGACGGCGCTGTCGAGCGCCTGCGCTGGACCCTCGACGGCGGGGGGAAGGAGCAAAGCCTCGTGATCGACACCAGGCCCGGCGCGCCGGACTGGCATGCCGGCAGGCTCGGCGCCCTGCTGCGGCTGCGGCTCGAGGCCATGCCGCCACCGGCCCCGGTACGGGCGCTGGTCCTCGTCAGCGGCACGATCATGCCCCGTTCGGCGCGCGGCCAGGGCTCCATTCCCGGTATCGCCGTCGCCGCCGGTCGCGACCACGAGTTCCTCGACCGGCTGCGCGCCCGGCTCGGCGACGATGCCGTGCACGGCATCCGGCTCAGGCCGGAGCACCGTCCCGAGTACGCGTGGTCGGCCTGCGAACCCGGAACGACGGGTCCCGCCCCGCCGCCGGCGGCCATGCGCCCGCTATGGCTGCTGCCCGACCCCAGGCCGCTGCCCGCCGACAAGCGCGGCCCGCGCCTCGACGGCCCCTTGCGATTGTGCGGCGGCGAGGAGCGGATCCGCACCGGCTGGTGGGACGGCGGGCGTGTCTTTCGGGACTACCGCCAGGCCCTCACCCGCGGCGGCCGGCGCCTGTGGGTGTTCCGCGAGGTCGCGCACAAGCGCTGGTACCTGCACGGGCTGTATTGACACGGCGCACCAACTCGCCGCCGGGCGCGCCGGCGGCCGCCTCGCTCAGGCCCGTCCTTCCTCGTACTTGCGAAGCAGCACGCCTTCGTCGCCGCAGCAGCTCGCCGCGCACCGCTTGACCGCGCTGACCGCCTCCGGATCGGCATCGAGGTAGGCCGCCACCGGGAGGTTGTCGACGGCGCAGTCGCAGCCCTGGTCGGCGTAGACGTAGACGTTGGCGAGCCCCTCGGCGCGCGCCACGTCCCCGGCACGATGCAGCAGCTCCACCGGCGTCGGCGGCAGGTGCGACAGCCGGTAGGCGGGGAAGAAGCGGGTCAGGTGCCAGGGGCTGTCGGCACCGAGGTGATCGCGAATCCAGGCCGCGATGCGGCCGATGTTGCCGAGATCGTCGTTGCGCGTGGGAATGATGTTGGTGCGGGTCTCGACGTGAAAGCCGAGGCCGTGGGCATACTCGAGGGACTCGAGCACGTCGGCCACCCCGGCCTTGCCGCAGATGCCCCGGTAGAACTCGTCCTCCATGCTCTTGATGTCCGAGCACAGCACGTCCACCGCGCCGGCCAGGCAGTCGAGCGCCGCGGTCGTCACGAAGCTGTTGGACACGTACACGGTGTACAGCCCGCGGGCGTGGGCCCGCTCGCAGACGTCGAGCACGTACTCCATCCACACCACCGGCTCGGAGTAGGTGAAGGCGATGCCCTGGCAGTCGTGGCGCAGCGCGGCCTCGACGATCTCCTCGGGCCTGACGTAGGCCTGGCGTGAACGCCCTCGCGCCAGCAGGTCGAGCTCGGCCTCGCCCCAGGAGATCTCGAGGTTGTGGCAACCCGTGCAGCGGAAGCTGCAGCCGTAGCTGCCGATGGACATGACGCGGGTGCCGGGCCGGTAGTGGCGCACCGGCTTGTCCTCGATGGCGCCGATGTCGATGCTTGAGACGATGCCGTAGCTCAAGTTGTACAGCGTGCCGCCGCGATTGACGTGGGCCTGGCAGAATCCGCGTTGGCCGTGGCGCAGGCGGCACCGCCACGGGCACAGGTTGCAGCGGGTGGAGCCGTCGGCGAGCTTCTCCTGAAGCCGCGTCGGCACCAGCCGGTACTGGTCGGGAGCTTCTCGGGTCATGGGACGCTGCCTGGATGAGAGGCGGGCCGCGCGTCGACGTGCGACCTCACGCGTCGACGTGCGACGGCCCCGGGAATGGTGGCTGGGGGAGAGGGATTCGAACCCCCGCTGGCGGAGTCAGAGTCCGCAGTCCTACCACTAGACGATCCCCCAACGGGAACGTGTCAACCGACAGCATAGCAAAGTTGCCGGCCCCGCGAGAACCGCGAGGCCATGGGCAAGGTCGCGCCCGGATCAGCGCTTGGAGTACTGCGGGCTCTTGCGGGCCTTTTTCTGGCCGACCTTCTTGCGCTCCACCGCGCGCGGGTCGCGGGTCACGTAGCCGGCCTTGCGCAGCGTGGGGCGCAGCGCCTCGTCGTATTGCAGCAGGGCGCGGGTGATGCCGTGGCGGATGGCACCGGCCTGGCCGCTGTTGCCGCCGCCCGAGACATTCACCTTGATATCGAGACGGTCGACGAGCTCGGCGGTCTCGAGCGGCTGGCGCACCACCATGCGGGCGGTCTCGCGGCCGAAGTACTCGTCCAGCGGCCGATCGTTGACGGTGATGCTGCCGGAGCCGGAACGCACGAACACGCGCGCGGTCGACGACTTGCGCCGGCCGGTTCCGTAATAGGTTTCCTGGGTCGCCATGGTTTTCGAATCGCTCCTAGATATCCAGCGGCTTGGGTTGCTGGGCCTCGTGGACGTGGGACGGACCCTTGTAGATCTTGAGTTTCTTGAACATCGCGCGGCCGAGGGCGTTCTTCGGCAGCATGCCGCGCACGGCCGACTCGATGATGCGCACCGGGTTCTTCGCCAGCTGCTTGTCGAAGTTGATCTCCTTGATGCCGCCGGGATGACCCGTGTGGTGGTAGTACATCTTGTCGCTGGCCTTGTTGCCGGTCACGCGGACCTTCTCGGCGTTGACCACGACGATGTAGTCCCCGGTATCGACGTGGGGCGTGAACTCCGGCTTGTGCTTGCCGCGCAGGCGACGCGCCACTTCGGTGGCCAGACGTCCGAGCACCTTGTCGGTGGCATCGACGACGTACCAGTCACGGCGCACGGTTTCCGGCTTGGCGGAGAAGGTCTTCATGGTGTTCGGGTTCGCTTGGGATTGCACTGAATTCGGCACAGGCCCGGGCACGCCGGGCCTTGAAAAGGCGGCGGATATTACTAGACGCAGGGCCGATTTACAAGCTTGCCGCGGCGCCCCGAGGTGCACCCGGAACCGCGGCCGCGGCCGTCGGCAGGACGAAAAAAAAGGCGCGACTTGAACGGTCACGCCTAAACCACCAAAGGAGGATGGAGGAGCCTTTCATCCCGCCGCGTCGGCACCGGGGGCGCGGCGCGGGCGGAATCAGTAATCCGGAACATTTGTATTTTCTAATATAATTTTTCTGCTGTCAACCGACCCGGGCTGATCCGGCGTCACCCTGACAGTTGATGCCCTGCGCCCGCAAGACCTTTCAGGGTATTGAAATACAAGATCGTTTTCCCGGCAAGCCGAGACTTCCTGCTCGCCCCATCAGAATGTTTTATCCGCCGGGCTCGACCTCCCGCGCCGCCACCCTACAGGCGCAACCGCTCGACGACCTTGCCGCCGATGAGATGGCGCTCGATGATTTCGTCGATATCGCCCTCGTCCACCCAGGTGTACCAGGTGCCTTCCGGGTAGACCACCACCACCGGGCCGAGCTCGCAGCGGTCCAGGCAGCCCGCCTGGTTGATCCTCACGCCGCCGGGCCCGGCCAATCCCAGTTCCTTGACCCGGGCCTTGGCGTAGTCGCGCATCGACTGCGAGTCGTGGTCCTGGCAGCAGGCCTTGCCGTTGTCCCGGCGGTTGGTGCAGAAAAAGACGTGGTACTTGTAGTAGGGCTCGGTCATCGCGTGTCGAGGATTGAACGGGTCGGTCCGGTACCTGCCGGCGAAGTCAGGACAGGTCTTCGGCGAGCAGCTCGGCGAAGTGCTTGACCGGCACCGGCGAGCGGCTGGCGATATGGGTCTGGCAGCCCACGTTGGCGGTGACGATCAGCTCCGGCTCGCCCTCGACGAGCCTTGCCACCTTGTTTTCCAGCAGCTGCGCCGACAGGGACGGCTGCAGGAGGCTGTAGGTGCCCGCCGAACCGCAGCACAGGTGCGCGTCAGCGACACTTGTCAGCGTATAGCCGAGGTCCTCGAGCATTCGCTCCACCGTTCCCGCCCGCTTCAGGCCGTGCTGGTAGGTGCACGGGGAGTGAAACGCCAGCGGGTCGCGGCGCGGCGTCACGCCGAGTTCGGCGCCTCGCTCTCCGATGAACGTCGCCAGGTCCACCGACAGTTCGCTGACCCGGGCCGCGCGGGCGGCATAGTCCGGATCGTCCCGCATCATGCGGCCATAGTCGTTGACCATCACGCCGCAGCCGCTTGCGGTCATTATGATGGCTTCGGCCCCGTTTTCAATGTCCGGCCACCAGGCGTCGAT
>CBFGVH010000030.1:0-30488 GCA_965652415.1 uncultured Gammaproteobacteria bacterium
GCGCCTTCGGTACTGGACGCGCCGCGATTCCATGCCCTGGTAGAGGGCGTTGAAGCGCACGAACCGGTCGAGGGAGGTGGTGAATCCTGGACCGGCATCGGCGACCGCTCGATCTACTAGCTCGCTGACCGCGCGGTACAAGGCCATGTCGAGCCGGTTGAAGGACTCGATCCGCTCGCGAGCGTCCTCGCCCTCGGCGAGAGGGCTGACGCGGGTCCCGGTCACGTTGCGCACGACGAAGAACGGCAACGTGCGCCAGCCTAGTCGCCGCGCCAAGAGCAGCAGGCTCTCCTCGAATCGCTCCTGGGTTCCGGCCAGCACGAAGTGCCGCTCGATGTTGTCGAGGGCACGCGCAACGCTGGATTCGTCGAGCGGTTCTCTGCCCGGTATCCCGACGCTGCCCGATTCGTGGCTGCCGCTCAGAAGGCGGGTCTGCCCATTTGCCGCCTGGCCGGAAACGTCGCGCTCGAGGTACTCCTCGAGGGACATCCTCGCCACCTGCCCATGCAGAGGATGGCGCGCGTTGGTTTTCAGGAACCGGTACTCTGACAGGACGCGGTCCACGGGGTGACGCAGCACGGTGACGTAGCGGGCGCCCGGGGCGAGAAACTCGTGCAGCCCGAAGCTCATGTGCCCCATCAGCAGGCGAATGCGCTCGCGCCGCGGCGCCTCCATGGCCACGAAACGCCGGATGTCGGCGTTGATATCATTACCGATGACGAAGGTCTCGCGCGGACGGTAGCGGGACGCCAGCACGTGGCGCAGGGTCATGCCCGCGGTCTTCGGGACATGCAGGAATATCAGCGCGGGCCGCCGTCGCATGCCTGCGGGCGTCAGGCCGAAGGGGGACACAAAAAAGAGGCGCCCCCTTGCGGGGAGCGCCTCTTCGCGGTCAGACCCGTAGGGGTCGGCGTGTCGACGACTCAGAAGTCGGCGCGCACACCGAACAGGATCTCGTTGACATCGCCATCTTCGTCGTCGTTGAAGCCGGCCTCGATGTACACGCGGGTGCCGGGGCCAAGCACGCGAGTCAGGTTGACGTTGAGCACGTCCTCGTCGCGGTTGTCGTCGTCGTCCTCGATGTTCTCGAGCGACGCCCACCAGCTGAAGTTGCCCGCACCGCCACCGGCCAGCAGGGCAATACCCGTGGTCTCGTCGGCACTGCCGTCGTCAAACGACGAGTAGCCGGCACCCAGCCAGAACGCCTCCATGTTGTACTTCGCCGCCACCGCGGTAAAGTCGGAATCCGCCACCGCCGCGTCGTCGCCCTGGGTGTCCACGTAGGCCGCCGCCAGCGACAGGCCGCCGAAGCTCAGCGTACCACCCGCCTGCCAGGAATCGACGCCGCTGGAGTTGGCGTTGTCGCCGTCCAGGTTCAGGTCGAGCTGCATCGAGAAAGGACCGCCACCGCCGGCATACGACAGCGTGTCGGACGTGCGGTACGGGCCGTTGTAGGCGTCGCCGCCCACGTTGTTCGACGGGTCCATGATGGTGCCGACGTGGTTGAACGCCGCCGACCAGATACGGCCCAGGGTCACGGTGCCGAAGCTGCCGCTCAGACCCACGTAGCTCAGACGGTTGTTGTCCTGAACGTCCGCCTTGTCCGACGCCACGCCGAACTCGTACAGGTACACCGCGCTCAGACCGTTGCCGAGGTCGTGCGACCCCTTCACGCCAAAACGCGAACTGATGTTCTTGATGTCCGTGGAATCGCCACCAACCGCGTCGTCGGCGTCGACAAACGACACCGCCGTGTTGATGCGGCCAAACCACGTCGCCTCCGCCTGCGCCACCGCCGGCGCCACCAGCGTGCCAGCCACCGCTACGGCAATCAGCTTCTTGTTCATGAGAGGTTTCTCCTTTCTGTCGAACAGGATGAATGTTTCAAGGGTGCGCGTATTGTGCACGGGTTTCCCGCGCCTGGCAAGATGAAAATACAACATTGCGTTGCAAGTGTGCCACAGGTCACGAAACCGTTGTTTTCCCGCCGGAAACCTTCCTTTCCTGGCGTGAACTCGCCAAAAAAGAGGCGCCCCCCTTGCGGGGAGCGCCTCTTCGCGGTCAGACCCGTAGGGGTCGGCGTGTCGACGACTCAGAAGTCGGCGCGCACACCGAACAGGATCTCGTTGACATCGCCATCTTCGTCGTCGTTGAAGCCGGCCTCGATGTACACGCGGGTGCCGGGGCCAAGCACGCGAGTCAGGTTGACGTTGAGCACGTCCTCGTCGCGGTTGTCGTCGTCGTCCTCGATGTTCTCGAGCGACGCCCACCAGCTGAAGTTGCCCGCACCGCCACCGGCCAGCAGGGCAATACCCGTGGTCTCGTCGGCACTGCCGTCGTCAAACGACGAGTAGCCGGCACCCAGCCAGAACGCCTCCATGTTGTACTTCGCCGCCACCGCGGTAAAGTCGGAATCCGCCACCGCCGCGTCGTCGCCCTGGGTGTCCACGTAGGCCGCCGCCAGCGACAGGCCGCCGAAGCTCAGCGTACCACCCGCCTGCCAGGAATCGACGCCGCTGGAGTTGGCGTTGTCGCCGTCCAGGTTCAGGTCGAGCTGCATCGAGAAAGGACCGCCACCGCCGGCATACGACAGCGTGTCGGACGTGCGGTACGGGCCGTTGTAGGCGTCGCCGCCCACGTTGTTCGACGGGTCCATGATGGTGCCGACGTGGTTGAACGCCGCCGACCAGATACGGCCCAGGGTCACGGTGCCGAAGCTGCCGCTCAGACCCACGTAGCTCAGACGGTTGTTGTCCTGAACGTCCGCCTTGTCCGACGCCACGCCGAACTCGTACAGGTACACCGCGCTCAGACCGTTGCCGAGGTCGTGCGACCCCTTCACGCCAAAACGCGAACTGATGTTCTTGATGTCCGTGGAATCGCCACCAACCGCGTCGTCGGCGTCGACAAACGACACCGCCGTGTTGATGCGGCCAAACCACGTCGCCTCCGCCTGCGCCACCGCCGGCGCCACCAGCGTGCCAGCCACCGCTACGGCAATCAGCTTCTTGTTCATCGGTACTCGTCTCCTCAATGTTTGGGAATATTCGACTGCGAGAAACCATCAATCGCATTGCCGATTATTCACCTTCGGCGACGAAAAAGCAACACCGGCGTGGCGAATTTGAGACACTCGGGCACCGGGCACCCAGGGCGGCTTCGACCCCCTGGATTTGACTCGGCAGCAAGGATCACGTTGATTTACCTTCCGCCCGGCCCCATTGTGTCCGTTTTTTTCGACTCACCCGGCAATAAGTCGTCCATGCAGACCGCGCTCAAGATCGAGGGCCTCAAGAAGACCTACGCCAACGGACTCACCGCGCTGCACGGCATCGACCTGACCGTCGCCGACGGCGACTTCTTCGCCCTGCTCGGCCCCAACGGTGCCGGCAAGTCCACCGCCATCGGCATCATCTGCTCGCTGGTCAACAAGACCGCGGGGCGCGTTCGCATCTACGGGCACGACATCGACGAGGACTTCTCCCGCGCCAAGGCCTGCCTCGGCGTGGTGCCCCAGGAGTTCAACTTCAGCATCTTTGAAACGCCCCTGCAGGTCGTCATGAACCAGGCCGGCTACTACGGCATCGACCGCGCGCTGGCACGCCAACGGGCCGAGAAGTACCTCACCCAACTCGGCCTGTGGGACAAGCGCGACGACCAGAACCGGATGCTGTCCGGGGGCATGAAGCGGCGGCTGATGATCGCCCGCGCGCTGGTTCACGAACCGCGCCTGTTGATCCTGGACGAGCCGACGGCGGGGGTGGACATCGAGATCCGTCACTCCATGTGGACCTTCCTGAAGAAGATCAACGGCGAGGGCACCACCATCATCCTCACCACCCACTACCTCGAGGAAGCCGAGTCGCTGTGCCGCAACATCGGCATCATCGACCACGGCCGGCTGATCGAGAACACCAGCATGAAGCAGCTGCTGCGCAAGATGCACCGCGAGACCTTCGTCCTCGACACCGCGCAGCCGGTCTACGAGATCCCGGCCGAGCTCGAGGCCGTCAGGCGCATCGACGACACCACGCTCGAGGCCGACGTCGAGCGCGGCGACAACCTGAGCAGGCTTTTCACCGCCCTCGACCGGCACGGCATCGTGGTCACCAGCATGCGCAACAAGTCGAACCGGCTGGAGCAGCTTTTCATCGACCTGGTCCGCAACGGGCGGGAGGCGCGGCGATGAACGCGCGCCAGCTCGGCATCGCCTTCATGACGCTCGTCATCAAGGAGGTGACGCGCTTCCTGCGGATCTGGCAACAGACCATCGTGCCGCCGGTGATCACCACCAGCCTGTATTTCGTCATTTTCGGCAACCTGATCGGTCCGCGCATCGGCGACATGCAGGGGTTCCAGTACATGGACTTCATCGTCCCCGGACTGATCCTGATGGCAGTGATCACCAATGCCTACGCCAACGTTGCCTCGTCGTTCTACAGCGCCAAGTTCCAGCGCTCCATCGAGGAGATCCTGGTATCGCCGGCGCCGTCGTGGCTGATGCTCGCTGGGTACGTCGGCGGCGGCGTGGCGCGCGGCATCTGCGTGGGGCTCGCGGTGACGCTGGTGTCGCTGTTCTTCTCCGACCTCAGCGTATACAACGTCTTCGTGCTGGCGTCGGTGGTGGTGCTGACGGCGGTGCTGTTCGCCCTGGCCGGCTTCACCAACGGGATGCTGGCGAAGAGTTTCGACGACGTGTCCATCGTGCCCACGTTCGTGCTGACCCCGCTGACCTACCTCGGCGGCATCTTCTACTCGGTGCAGCTGCTCCCGGACTTCTGGCAGGCGGTGTCGCACGCCAATCCCATCCTGTACATGATCAACGCCTTCCGCTACGGCTTCCTCGGAATCAGCGATATCGGCCTCGGCTGGTCGTACCTGTTGATCTTCGCGTTCATCGCGGTGCTGACGGCGATCAACCTCGCCCTCCTGGCACGCGGCCACGGCATTCGCACCTAGTGTCCTGTCCCGCAAGTAACGTCACATATCGTGCGGCTGTAGCGGCCCCCGGCGGCGTTACGCCTCCTCGCCATATGGCCCGATATGACTCGTCGACGTGCCTTGCCGGGAACCGCTACAGCCACACGATTTTCATGCGACAAACTTGCGGGACAGGACACTAGCGGGCGCGCACGGTCAACGGAACGCGGCGCTGGCGCGGCCCGCCGGGTCGCGGTAGAACGGCGCGAAGGCGAGCGCCACCAGCTGCACCTGGATGTCCATGGCCCGGGCGCGGATCACCACCTCGTCGAGTTCCTCGGCCTGGGCGTCGATGCTCGCGTCCAGGCGCGCGAGGTCCCGCTCGAAGGCGTCGTTCAACGCCTCGATCTCGCCCCTGACGGCCTCGACGCGTTCTTCGGCCCGCTCGACGTCGCCGGCAGCGCGGCTGGCCCGGCCCGCCTTGCGGATCGCGGTGCCCACGCCCGAGGCGGTGGTGCGGGTGACCCGCTTGCGGCCGAGGAAGGCGCCGAGCACGGCGGTGCCGATCGAGATCGCCGTGTCGAGCTTGCTCTGGTTGGCCTGCTCCTCCTCGCTTTCGAGCCGCTCGGCGGCGCGCCGCAGCCGGTTTTCCAGGGTCGTGAACTTCGATTCGTAGCGCCGCCTGAGCTTGCCGGCCTCGATGTCGCGGGCCTCGTGGGCCGCCTGCTGCAGGCGCGCGCGAAATGCCCCTTGCGATTCTCCCGGCTCGGACACCAGCTTGAAACGCGCGCTGCGATACACCGTTTCCGTGCACTCGGTCCTGAGCCAGCGCTTGAAGTCCTTCTCGAAATCGCCGTAGGCGCCGGCCGTGGACGCCGCGGCCGGAACCTCGCCATAGAGCGCCCCGTCGGCTCCCGACTCGTCGAGCGAGGCAACGGGCGTGCCGAGCACATCGCTGCTCGCCCAGTCGAGCACGACCGGGCCGTCGGCGAGTTCGGCCAGGCGAACGAACTCGCGCCGGTGGTCGACCTTGTAGCGAGCGCTGTGATAGTGCACCTGGGCCGCGCCGATCACGCAGGGATGGTAGTAGAGCGTCGAGCCGGCCGGCGCCTCGACGCGCGGCGGCAGGTAGTACACCGGCACCTTGGGCGGCAGTACCGGCGGCGCCGCGTTCGCGCCCGTGGCCGCGGGCGCCGGCCTGGCTGACATCGTCTCCGTCGGCACGTCGCGCCCGGCCATCAGGCGCCCGATCTGCTCGCGGGTCATGGGCCCGGCGAGGTAGGACATGACCCAGCGGGTGGCGAACACCACCGGCGCGTCCTCGTGCACGTTGTGCAGCAGGAAGCGGCGCTTGCCCAGGCCCGCGAGGATGCGCTCCATGCGACCGCGATCGAATGCGCCGCCGGCGGACGCCCCTTCCAGGCCCTCCATGACCCGCGCCTTGTCGCGCTCGGTCTGCAGGCGGCCGATGAACCACGTGCCGGTGTTGGACAGCCCCTTGTAGTCGAGATCCACCGGGTTCTGGGTCGCCAGCACCACGCCGAGGCCGTAGGCTCGCGCCTGCTTGAGCAGGGTCAGGAACAGCACCTTCGACGGCGGGTTGGCGGTGGGCGGCAGGTAGCCGAAGATCTCGTCCATGTACAGGATGGCGCGCAGGCTGCCGGTGCCGCTCTGCCGCCGCATCCAGGCCAGGACCTCGCCGAGCAGCATGGTGACGAAGAACATGCGCTCGCTGTCGGACAGGTGGGCGATGGACATCACCGACAGCCGCGGCTTGCCGTCGGCGTTGAACAGGAGCGATCCTGCATCGAGCGGCACCCCTTGCATCCACACCTCGAAACCCGGCGCCGCCAGCAGGTTGTTGAGCCGCATGGCCAGCGCGAATCTGTCCTTGGCGGGATAGAACGACTCGACGTCCACCACGCCGATGCGCTCGACGGGCGGATTCTGGATGGCGCCGATCAGCGCGGCGATGTCGAGATCGCGATCGGCGTCCCAGCCGTGCTTCAGTATGGTGCTGACGAGAATGTGCTCGCGGCTCGTGAGCGGGTCGGCGTCGACGTCGACCAGGGTGAGAATGCCGGTGGCGGTGGCCTGCACGCGCTCGCGGTACAGGTCTGCGTCGCCCCTGACCTCGGCGGGCGGGGCGGCGAAACTCCTGAGCACCGACACCGGTATGCCGGCGCTGCTGCCGGGCGTGTACACGGCCATTTCCACCGCCTCGTTGAGACGCCGGATGCGCTCGGGACCCTGGCCCCAATCGGCCAGGCCCTTCTTCCACAGCGCGGCCTGGTCGGCGGCGTACTGTGCCACGGTCATGCCGCGATTGGCGGCCTCGCGGGCGTTGACCCAGGGTTCGAATTCCTCGGCGGCGAGGTTCTCGAAGGTGAGCAGGCAGTTGCCGAGGTCGCCCTTGGGATCGATGGCAATGACCGGGATGCGGTCGATGGCCGCCTCCTCGATCAGCCCGATACCCAGGCCCGTCTTGCCGCTGCCGGTCATGCCGATGATGACCGCGTGGGTGGTCAGGTCGCCGGAGTCGTACAGGACGAGCTGGTCGGTCTGCTTGTCGGCGGCGAGATCGACCGTCTTGCCGAGGTAGAAGGCGCCGAGTTTTTCGTAGTCGTTCACGGATCCCTCCCGGGTTGTGGTGCCGACGATTCTACCGGGATTCCTCAATCGGGATTTCCCCGGCGGCCCGGGCTACCACAGGTCCGTGCTCAAGTAGCGCTCGCCAGTGTCCGGCAGGATGGCCAGGAGCTGCCTGTCGCGCGCGGCCTCGCGTCCGGCGACCTTGAGCATGCCGGCCACCGCGGCGCCGCAGGAGATTCCCGACAGGATGCCTTCGCGCGCCGCCAGCGCGCGCGCCGTCTCGTAGGCCTCGTCGGCGGTGACGGCGACCACCTCGTCGAATGCGTCCATGTCGAGGGTATCGGGAATGAAGCCGGGCGCTGTGCCCATGATCTTGTGCTTGCCGCCGACACCCGTCGACAGGATAGGCGCATCGGCCGGCTCGGTGGCGACGATCAACAGGTCCGGCATGCGCGGGCGCAGGTAGCGGGCGAGGCCCGTCACGGTGCCGCCGGTGCCGGTGGTGCACACCACGGCGAAAAGGTCGGTGCCGAAGTCGGCGAATATCTCGTCCGCGGTCGCCTCGTGCGAGGCCGGGTTGGCGGGATTGTAGTGCTGGCCGACGAAGAACCAGCCGTGCTCCTCGGCCAGCCGCCTCGCCTCCTCGATGGCGCCCACGGTGCCCTTCTGTGCCGGGGTCAGCACCACCTCGGCGCCGTAGGCCTTGAGGATGCGCCTGCGCTCCTCGCTCATGTCCTCGGCCATCACGAACACGCCGCGGTAGCCGCGCGCGGCCGCCACCATGGCAAGGCCGATGCCGGTGTTGCCCGAGGTCGGCTCGACGATGGTGTCGCCGGGCTCGAGGACGCCGCGCGACTCGGCGTCGACGATCATGTTGAGCGCCGGCCGGTCCTTGACCGAGCCGCCCGGGTTGGCACGCTCGAGCTTGGCCCACAGGGACGCGGCCCCGTGGCCGGTGAAGGAATTGAGCCGGACCACCGGGGTGCGCCCGATGGTGTCGGTGATGTTGTCGTATTTCACGGGGCTGTCGAAAAATCCAGAGCGAGCGGTCGCGAGTCTCCTGCGAGAAGCCGTCGGCAGGGCTGCATTATACGATGTGCACCGGTATGGGAGCATGGTACAGAACCATGCGAATCGGCACTTGATGTATATTCGGATGACGACGAAACCACGGGGCCGGCCGCCAGCTGACGTGAACTCATGAACAGAAATCAAGCCATCGAGTTGCTGCATGCCCACAAACCCCTGCTTGCGGAACGTTTCGGGGTCCGGGACCTGGCGCTTTTCGGGTCCGTGGCCCGGGACACCGCAACAACGGCCAGCGATATCGACATACTCGTCTCGTTCGACGGCCCCGCCACATCGAAGCGTTACTTCGGCCTCCAGTTCTACCTTGAGGACCTGCTCGGACAACCCGTGGACCTTGTTACCGACAAGGCTTTGAGGCCGGAATTAAGGCCTTCCATCGAGCAAGACGCCGTGCATGTCTGAATGGCCCGCCAGGCAGTGGCGATTCTATGTTCAGGACATGATCGCTTTCGCCCGCAAGTGCGTTGTGTACACGAAGGGCATGGATCAGCAGGCCTTCGTTGCGAACCAGCTTGCCTACGATGCCACGCTGCGCAATCTTGAGTTGATCGGCGAGGCAGCGACTCGAATTCCGGACGATGTCCGGCGCAACTGGCCCGAGATTCCGTGGCGACAGGTGATCGCCACGAGAAATCGCCTGATTCATGCGTACCTCGGCCTTGACGACGACACAATCTGGAGCATCATTCGCGACGACATTCCACGGCTGATCACGGAACTCGAGAAGATCAAGTAGGCCGTGCCGTATCCGAAGCAGCATCGGGGACGGCGCCACCCGCTCGCTGTTGATCGAAACGGTGAACGCTCGCGTGCGGCACGTCGAGATCGAACAGCGTGTCGACCGTCCGGCCTTGCGCGTGCATGGCGGCCACCCGGATCACGCCCGCATGGGTCAGGACCAGGACCCGTTCCGGCGAGCCCGCATTCAGCGCGTCGACAGCCGAGACAACCCGCGCCTCGAAGGCCGCGAACGACTCGCCGCCGGGCGGCATGGCGGCGCGGGGATCGCGCCAGAAGGCCTCGAGACGGTCGGCGTCGGTGCGCACCACTTCTGCCGCGGTAAGGCCCTCCCAGGCGCCGAAATCCATTTCGGCGAAGGCCGGCTGGATCTCGAGTGCGATGCCGCAGCCGGCGGCGAAATATTCCGCGAACCGCCGGCAGCGCGCGAGCGGCGAGGTCACCACCCGGTCGACCGGGCCGATCGTGGCGACCGCCCCGGCCATCGAGTCGAAGCCCGCGGCGGTGAGTTCGTCGTCGGTGCGGCCGCGGAAGCCTTCACCGCCCGTCGTCGCGCCGTGGCGCAGCATCCATATCACCGCCTCAGTCATCGACCCGGCCCGACACGGCCGCTTCGTCGAAGGTGGCCATGCCGTCGTGCAGCGCACAGGCGAGACGCAGAAGCGGCAATGCCGCGGCGGCGCCGGTGCCCTCGCCGAGCCGCAGGCCGAGGTCGACGATCGGCGCCAGGCCCAGCGCACGGATCACGCGGTCATGGCCCGGCTCCGCCGAGCGATGGGCGAGCAGCATCCACTCTTCAATGCCCGGCCTGGTGCGCATCGCCGCCAGCGCCGCCGTCGAGGCGATGAAGCCGTCGACCAGCACGGGCATACCCTGCTGTGCGCAGGCGACGAAGGCGCCGGCCAGAGCCGCGATCTCGAAGCCGCCCAGGCGCCTGAGAACCTCGTGGGGGTCGCCGGCTCCATCAGCATGGCGCGCCAGCGCCGCGTCGATCACCGCCGCCTTGCGGGCCACGCCGGTCGCATCGAGGCCGGTGCCCGGCCCCGCCAGTTCGCTGCCGGCGGCGCCCAGCAAGGCGCAGGCGACGGCCGAAGCGGACGTGGTGTTGGCGATGCCCATGTCGCCGCCGATGAAAAGCTCCGTACCGGCGTCCCGTGCGCGATCGGCCGCCTCGCGGCCGGCGGCCAGCGCGGCGGCGTACTGCTGCGGCGTCATCGCCGCGGCGTGCACGGCATTGGCGGTGCCGGCGGCAATACGCCGGTTGACCACGCCGGGAAGCGGCGGCAACTCGACCACGGTGCCGACATTGACCACCTCGAGGTCGGCGCCCAGGATCCGGGCCATGACGGCAATGGCCGCCCCGCCCGCGGAGAAATTGCGCACCATCTCGGCAGTCACCGACTGGGGAAATGCCGAAACGCCCTCGGCGGCGATGCCATGGTCGGCCGCGAACACCACGATGCGCACCGCATCCACGCGCGGCCGCGCGCGGCCCTGCAGCGCGGCCAGGTCGACGGCAATCGACTCGAGCCTGCCGAGTGAGCCGGGCGGCTTGGTGAGGCTCGCCTGGCGATGCTCGGCGCGACGCCGTGCGTCCTCGTCAGCGGCCGCCAGCGGCGCGTCGACCCAGTCGCGGCCGCTCACAGCGGCGGACCCTTCAGCACCAGCGCAAGGCCAGCGGCGACCAGCACCACGCGATCGCACTCGGACGCCAGGCGCTGGTGCAGCACGCCCGCTTCGTCGTTGAAGCGACGCGCCAGCGCGTTGTCCGGCACGATGCCGAGCCCCGTCTCGTTGGCCACCAGCACGACATGCCCGGGCAGGCGCGGCAGCGAGTCGACAAGTGCGTCGACCTCGTGGCCGAACAGGCCGTCGTCATCGCGGCCGAGCAGGTTGGACAACCACAAGGTCAGGCAGTCGACCAGCAGGCAGCGGCCGACGCGCGCCTCGCGCTCGAGCGCGCCGGCGAGGTGCAGCGGCTCCTCGATGACTTCCATGTTCGCCGGCCGCTCGCGCCGGTGGCGCTCGATGCGCCGGCGCATTTCCTCGTCTCCGGCGGTCGCGGTGGCGATGAGCACCACCTCGTCCCCGCTCGCCGCCGCCAGAGTGAGGGCCAGCGAACTCTTGCCCGACTTGACGCCGCCAAGGACGAGATCGCGCACCGGCGCCGTCAGCCCTTCGGTTCGTAGCGCAGCGTCAAGTACGCCCCGCGCCCGGCCTGGTTGAAGAACGAGGCGGTCTCGTAGTCCTCGTCGAACAGGTTCTCGATCTTCAGCTCGGCCCGCCATCCGCTGCCGAAGCGGACCGCGCCGCGCAGGTCGACGGTGGCGTAGCTGTCGATGACCCGATCATTGGCGAGGTCGTCGTACTTGCGTCCCTCGGCGATCACCGTGGCGCCGGCGCTGAAACGGCCGAAGTCACGGTCGAGGTCGATGCGGGCCGACTCGCCAGCGCGCCGCGGCAGGTTGTTGCCGTCGAACGCTGCCGAGCGGTTCTCCGGGTCGAGAAAGGTCAGCGACGTGTTGACATCCCACCCGGCGAGCCGCGTGCTCCAGGTGAACTCGAGACCGACGATGCGCGCGGCATCGACGTTGACCGGGGCGAAGGTGTCGGGGTCGATGCCGATCAGGCGGTCGATGTCCGTGCGATACAGGTTCACCGCGAAGGCGCCGCGGGCGAGGCCGAGCTCGATGCTGTCCGACTCCTCGGGCTCGAGGTCGGGATTGCCGAAGCCGGGGAAGTACAGCTCGTTGAAGCTTGGCGCCTTGAACGCGGTGCCCCAGGCGGCGGTGGCGCGCCATTGTCCGAACCGCCGGCCCACGGTGATGCCGCCGGTGGTCTTCTCCCCGAACTGCTCGTTGTCGTCGCGGCGCGCGCCGAGCTGCAGGTCGCTGGCGCCGAAGTTGCCGAGGTACTGGGCGAACACGCCGACGTTGTCGCGGCTGGTCTCTGCGAAGGCGAGGTCGCTTTCGATGCTGTCGTCGATGTAGTCGACGCCGGCGGTCACGGTGTGCCGCTCGCCGGCGTAATGATCGACCTGCAGCGTCGCACTGTCGCGCACGGTGTCGAAGCGGCTGGCGAATGTGCCGTCCTTGAGATTGGTCGACAGGTCCTCGGAGCGGCCGGCGTCGAGCCTGAACAATGTGTCCTCGCCGGCGTCGAGCCTGAGTCTTGCGCCGTAGATCTCCTGGGCCGTCTCGGTCTCGTTCTGGAAGTCGCCGTCGAACTCGGTCTCGTTGTCGGACTTGAGGTAATGAAAGTCGACCTCGCCGGCGCCGAACCTGAAGCCGGCGCGCGCGCTGCCGGAGGCATTCTCGTAGCCGTCGTCGTCGGGTTCGACGGTGAAGCAGCCGGCGACGCCCGGCTCGCCGCGACAGGCGTTGAAGCCGTCTGTCTCCCGTGCGCTCAGGGAGAAGTTGAACCAGGCGTCGTCGCCGCCGCCGGACATGCCGAGCGAGCCGCTGCGCGTGCCGTAGCGGCCGCCGCCGAGAGCGAATCGCGGCGCCAGTTCGCCGCCGCCTCGACGGGTGAAGATCTGCACCACGCCGCCGATGGCCTCGGAGCCGTACAGGTGCGAGCGCGGACCGCGCACGATCTCGATGCGCTCGATTTCCTCCACCGGCAGGTCCTGGAACGCCGCCGTGCCGAGGGACGCCGACCCCACCTTGATGCCGTCGATGAGCACCAGCACGTGGTCCGACTCGGTGCCGCGCAGGAACAGGTTGGTCGCCTTGCCGGCGCCGCCGGCGTTGCCGATGTTGACGCCGGCGCCGCCGCGCAGAAGCTCCTGCAGCGAGCCGGCCTGGCTGCGCGCAATCTGCGCGGCGGTGATGACCGTCACCGGCGCCATGGTCTCGTCGGCGCTGAGCGCAGTGCGGGTGGCGGTGACGACGATAGGATCGGTGGCGGTGGTGCCGGCGACGGCCGGCCCCGCGGCGACGGCCAGCGCCGCGCCGAGAACGAATCGATGATTCATGAAAGTACTCTCCTGCCGCGCACGCCCGCACGACAAAAAGCGTTGTCGTCATGGACGCGTGGGGAGAGTGACAGGCAGGCAAGCCAATGGTCGCGCCCCGCGACGTCCGCTCGTGACGACAGGCCGGTCTCCGGGCTCGCGAGCGGCCTTCTGGGGCCTGTGCGGCGCCTTCCCATGCCGTGAAGGGCACAGTGGCGTGTTGCCGCATTTGACTCGCCTACCGTTGCGGGGGCAGCGCTGGAATTGCCGCGGCACGCGATTGTCGCCGCGGCGCACCAGCTTCCCGTTTCACCCCGGGCGCCATGCGCGCGGGGAACCGGTCGTCAGGGCTGCGAAGGCTACCCCCGGTATGAAATAATGTCAATTTTTCGGCTTCAAGGTACCGATTCCACAGATGAGCACCGTATTCGATCTTCCACCGACCACCATTCCCGTGCACGGCGACACGCGCGAGTTCCCCGTGCGGCGCATCTACTGCGTGGGCCGCAACTATGCCGCGCACGCCCGCGAAATGGGCTTCGATCCCGACCGCGAGCCGCCGTTCTTCTTTTGCAAGCCGGCCGACGCGGTGGTCTACTGTGCACCCGGGAAGACGGCCGAGGCGCCCTACCCGCCCGCGACGGAGAACCTGCAGCACGAGATCGAGCTGGTGGTGGCGATCGGTGCCGGCGGCGCGAACATTGCCGTCGAGGAGGCCAACGCGCACATCTTCGGCTACGCGGTGGGCCTCGACATGACCCGCCGCGACCTGCAGATCGCCATGCGCGAGAAGGGCCGCCCGTGGGAGGTCGGCAAGGCATTCGACCACGGCGCTCCCATCGGGATGATCCACCCGGTGTCGGCGAGCGGCATCATCGAGTCGGGAGAGATCTTCGTCAACGTCAACGACGAAACTCGCCAGCGAAGCGACCTGACCCACCTGATCTGGTCGGTGCCCGAGGTCATCGCCAACCTGTCGTCCCTGTTCGAACTGGCGCCGGGCGACCTGATCTTCACCGGCACGCCCGAGGGCGTCGGCAAGGTGGAGCGCGGCGACGTGCTGACCGGCGGCGTGGCCGGCCTCGGCGAGATCCGGGTGCGCATCACCTGACGACACACCGCGCGGCCGGCGCCGGCCGCGGCCCGAATGGTCGCGGCGGCGAGTTCTAGGTCGTAAAGCCGGCCGCCTCGACCCCGGCAACGGCGCAGGCCTCGTCCTGGTCCGAGACGTCGCCGGATATGCCCACCGCACCGATCACCGCGTCGCCTTCGCGAATCAATACGCCCCCCGCGGCCGCCACCATGCGCCCACCACTGGCCGCGACCAGGGTGTTGAAGAACTGCGGCCGCGCCTCGGCCATTTCCGCCAGCGCCCGTGACGACATCTCCAGGGCCAGCGCGCCCTGGGCCTTGCCCTGGGCCACCGCGGGCCGCAGGCGCGAGGAGCCGTCCTCGCGGGCGGCGGCCTTGATCTCGCCGGAGTGGTCGAGCACCACCACGGTGAGCGGCTTCAGGTCGAGTTCGCGGCCCCTGGCCAGCGCCGCCTTGATCACGGTGTTGGCGGCTTCGAGCGTCAGCATGGGGGTTACCTCCTGATTGTCGTTGCTGGAATTCATGACATGGCGCCCAGCGCCGCGCGGGCGTTGGCGCTCGTCTGCCGCGCCACCTCGGCGGCGGGCAGGTCGCGCACGGCGGCCAGTGCCGCGAGGCACTCGGGCAGGTACTCGGGGCTGTTACGCTCGCCGTGGTGCGAGGCCGGCGCCATGTCCGGCGCGTCGGTCTCGAGCACGATGGACGACAGCGGCAGCTCGCGCGCCAGCGTGCGCAGACGGCGCGAGCGCTCGTAGGTGAGCATGCCGCCGAAGCCGAGGCAGAAACCGAGTTCGACGTACTTGCCGCCCTGCTGGATGCTGCCGTTGAAGGCATGGGCGATGCCGCCCGTGACCCTGTACTCCGCGAGCAGCGCCAGCATCTCGTCGTGGGCCTTGCGCACGTGCAGGATCACCGGCAGGTCGAACTTCGCGGCGAGATCGAGCTGGGCCGCGCACAGGGCCAGCTGGCGATCGCGGTCGAGATCGCGAAGGAAAAAATCGAGCCCGATCTCCCCCACTGCCAGCGGGCGGTGTCGTTCGAGCACCCGTTCGAGTTCGCCGACATCCTCGTCGCGGTGGCGCGCGAGGTACACCGGGTGCAGGCCGAGCGCGGGATGCAGGCCGTCGTGGGCGCGGCACAGTTCGATCAGCGCGGGCCAGCCGTCGCGATGGATGGCCGGCACCACGATGGCGGCGACGCCCGCCTCGCGAGCGCGGGCGATCACCGCGTCGCGGTCGGCGTCGAAGTCGGCGACGTCGAGGTGGCAGTGGGTATCGATGATCACCGGCGGTTTCATTCCCGACCGGGTTCGCGGCTGAGCAGGGACTCGACCGCCGTCGTCGGCGCGACACCCTCGTGGAGCACGCGGTAGACCTCGGTGGTGATCGGCATTTGCACGCCGAGCTCGCGGCTGCGAAGGTAAAGCTCGCGCGCGGCGTCGACGCCCTCGGCCTCCTGGCCGATGGAGCGGCGCACGGCATCGAGTGACTCGCCGCGGCCGATGCCGAGACCCACGCGGCGATTTCGCGAGGTGTCGTCGGTGCAGGTGAGGACCAGGTCGCCGACGCCTGTCAGTCCCATGAAGGTCTCCATGCGGCCGCCGAGGGCGCGGCCGAGCCGCGTCATCTCGGCCAGCCCCCGAGTGATCAGCGCGGCGCGGCTGTTGGCGCCGAGACCGAGGCCGTCGCTGATGCCGGTGGCGATGGCCATGACGTTCTTGATGGCGCCGCCGAGCTGCACGCCGGGCAGGTCGTCGCTCGCGTAGATGCGGATGCGGTCGCTGCGAAACCAGGTCGCGACGTCCTCGGCAACGGCGATGTCGGCCGCCGCCACGGTCAGCGCGGCGGGCAGTCGGCGCGCCACCTCGCCGGCGAAGCTCGGCCCGGAGATCACCGCCAGGCGGGCGGCCGAACCGAGCCGCTCGCGGGCGACGTCGCCGAGCAGCATGCCGCCGCCCGGCGCCAGGCCCTTGGTGCCCCATACCACGGTCGCCGGCGGCGCCGGGGCCGCGGCGAGCCGGGAGAGCGTGTCGGGGAAGGCATGGCTCGGCACCACGACCAGGACGCGGGCGGCGCCTGCGAGGGCGGCGTCGAAGTCGGCGACGATCTCGACGCCGGCGGGCAGCGTGATTCCCGGCAGGTAGCGCGCGTTGGTCCGCGTGCGCGCCATCGTCGCCATGGCGTCAGGATCGCGCCCCCACAGGCGAACCGCTACGCCGTTGCCGGCCAGCAGCACGGCGAGCGCCGTGCCCCAGCTCCCCGCGCCGATTACCGTGATCCCCGCGAACGTGCGCCCCTGGACGGTCATCGGCGAACGGCGCGACTTCAGCCCGCGGACTCGGCCTGCTGCTGTTTCAGCCGGTTCTTCAGCAGGACTTCGAAATTGACCGGCTGAATGAGGAGCTGCGGAAAACCGCCGCGGGTGACGAGGTCGGCGATGGCCTCGCGGGCGAAGGGCAAAAGGGCGTTGGGCGCGGCCACCTCGAGCATCACCGGCATCTGCTCGTCGGTGAAATTGGCGACCCTGAACACGCCGGCCTGCTGTACCGCCACCAGGAAGGCGGTGCGCTCGCCGGTCGACGCCTTGATCTCGATGTTGAGCACGACCTCGAAGTATCCCTGCTCGCGATCCATCGCCCGGTACTCGATGTTGAGATCGATGTTGATGTCGGGACGGTAGTCCTTCTCGACGAAGATTCCCGGGGCGGCGGGAGACTCGAACGAGACGTCCTTGACGTAGATCTTCTCGAGTTCGAATGCCGGTCTTCGCGGCTGTGCTTGATCGTTCATGCAGTCACTTTTCCACGGGCAGGTTTTCCTTGGTCCAACCCCCCATCCCGCCGGACAGGGTGTAGACCTTCTCGAACTCGAGCTTGCGAAGCACGCTCGCGGCGCGGCCGGCGCGAGTGCCGCTCTGGCAGGCGACGACCACCGGTACGCCGGACTTGCGGTAACGCGCGAGCTTCGCACTGTCGTCGCCGAGCTGGGAGAGCGGTACGTTGACCGCGCCGGGGATATGGCCCTTGCGGTACTCGGCCGATTCGCGAACGTCGATCACCACCGCGTCCTCGTGATTGATCAGTCGCGGCAGGTCGCTGGCGGTGACCTGCTTGACGCCGCCGAAACGGCGCCGCGCCGAGTCGAAGGACAACAGCAGCACGATGACCACCAGGGCCAGGAACAGGTGCCAGTTCTGGATGATGAATTCGAGCTCCACGGGGGGCGGCTTCCGGTTAAAAAACAAAAAGCCTCACCGGCGGCGCCGGATAAGGCTCGGTGGCGGACCGGCCGGCGGCCGGGGCGCGATCTGGCGAGGAACGTCAGCCCCCGTGGTTGCAGAACGTGTCCCGCATTGTTCCCATCAGGGCGAGAATCTTCTCGTCGCCGATCCGATAATACACCTTGTTGGCATCCTTGCGAGAGGCGAGTATTCCCTTGTCCCGAAGGATCGAAAGGTGCTGGGAGATGTTGCTCTGGGAAGTGCCGACGATGTCGACCAGGTCCTGGACGCTGGTCTCCTTCATGCCGGCAAGGATGCACAGGATCTTGAGCCTCAGCGGGTGGCCCATGGCCTTGAGCGCGCGTGACGCCAAGTACAGGTCCGTCTCGTCCGCGAGCAGCGATTCCACGGATTGCGTAAACTCGCTGCGCTCGAGCACTGCCTCGGTCTGCACCATAGCAAAACTGTCAGGGTCAGCAATATTAGGCAACGATTATACACTAATACATCCGGACGCAAAGTCCCGCGCGCGAACCGGCCGACGGGTGCCGTGCTGGCCATGGGCCTGTTCGCGCTGGCGGCAGCTTCCGGCGCCGCCGACACGGACGATGCGGCCGCGCGATCGGCTGCACTCGCGGCGCAGATCGAGGCGCTCGCGCTCCGCATCGAGTCCGACCTGGGCCGGCGCGACGAGGCGCGCACGGCTCTCGAGTCCGTCGAGAAAGACATCACCCGGTTGCTTGCCGAGCGCGATGCGCTTGCGTTGAAGATTGGCGAGGTCGCCAGGCGAATCGGCGAACTCGACCGTGCCCGTACCGAAGCCGATCGCGAACTGCCGGCACTGACCGATGCCCTCGCCGACGCGCTGCGGGCGAAGCACCGGCTCTCGCGGCGCCCTCGCGCCTCAATCGTGCTGGAACTCGAGGACCCCGCCGCCGTGCAGCGCATCCTGACGTGGTTCGACCATCTGCTCGAGGCCCAGAACCGCCGAGTGGAGGAGCTCGTCTCGCGAATCGGGCAGATGCGCGGACTCGGCGCAGAACTCGACGGCGAGCGCGAGCGCCTCGAAGTGCTGCGCGCCGATTTCGACGAGCGCGTCGCCGCCCTGGTCACGGCGCGCGGGAACCGGCGTACCGAGATCGCGCGCATCGGCGAGCGCGTGGCCGACAGCCGCGAGCGCATCGAGGCCGCCGCCGCGGAACGCGAACGTCTCGAACGACTCCTGGAGGGTATCGAGGCCATCGAGCGAGCTCCCCCTGCCGGCGAGGACGAGGAGCCGACCGGCCCCGTCCCGCCGATGCGCGGCCTGGCCGAACTCAAGGGCTCGCTGCATTTGCCGACCGCCGGCGCGGTGAGCACGCGGTTCGACGAACCCGACCCACTGTCGGGCATCGCCTCGCGCGGGATCGTCATCGATGCGCCCGAAGGCGCCGAGGTGCGTGCGATATCAGCCGGGCAAGTGGTGTACGCAGACTGGTTCCGGGGATATGGTTTATTATTGGTGATCGATCACGGCGACGGATTCATGAGCCTGTACGGCTACAATAGTCGACTGCTCCAACCGATCGGGGCCTTCGTCGAGGCGGGCGCACCGGTGGCCCTGGCCGGCAGCACCGGCGGGCGCAGCGGCGCCGGTGTGTACTTCGAGATCCGCCGGGGCGCCGTCGCCGTGGACCCGCTCGTGTGGTGCGCGCCGCGAAGTGCCTGAACCGCGCGCGGCATCGATCGAGTCTGCCAACCGGCCGCCGTTTCGCGCGGCCACGCAACGGGCCGAGATATTTATGCGCTTGTTCTGTTCGATGGATTCACCGCGCCCGCGGCCTCGCCGCGGCCTCGCGCCGGCGGCCGTCCTGGCCATGTTCCTCGCGGCGGGCGCGCTCGAGGCGCAGGAGTCGCCGCCACTGCCGATCGAGGAACTGAGGGTCTTCTCCGAGGTATTCGGCCTGATCAAGGACGACTACGTCGAGGAAGTCGGCGACGTCGACCTGCTGCGCAAGGCCATCGACGGCATGCTCGGCGGGCTCGATCCACACTCGTCGTATCTCGACCCGGAGATGTTCGAGGAGATCCAGATCGGCACGGAGGGCCGCTTCGGCGGTCTCGGCATCGAGGTCACCCTCGAGGACGGGCTGATCAAGGTCGTGACCCCGATCGACGACACCCCGGCCCATCGCGCCGGCATCCAGAGCGGCGACATCATCACCCGGCTCGACGACACGCCGGTAAAGGGTCTCGGCCTCGACGAGGCGGTGCGGATGATGCGCGGCGAGCCCGGCACCACCATCGATCTGACCATCATTCGCGAAGGCTCGAGCCAGCCGCTGGTAATCACCCTCGAGCGCGCCGAGATCAAGATCACCAGCGTGCGCAGCGAACGGATCAACGGCAACATCGTCTACGTGCGCATCACCCAGTTCCAGTCCGATACCGCGAGCGCCATGCGCGCGCAACTCAGGGACCTGATCGGCGGCGCCGGCAACGATCTCGACGGCCTGATTCTCGACCTGCGCAACAACCCGGGCGGCATTCTCGACGGTGCCGTGGCGGTGGCCGACGCCTTCCTCACCGAAGGCGTCATCGTGTCCACGCGCGGCCGTGACGAAGCGGACAACGTCGAGTACCGGGCGACGCCCAACGACATCCTCGACGGCGTGCCCATCGTGGTGCTGGTCAACGGCGGATCGGCGTCGGCATCGGAGATCGTCGCCGGGGCCCTGCAGGACCATCGCCGCGCGGTGGTGTTGGGAAGCCCGACCTTCGGCAAGGGCTCGGTACAGACCATACTGCCGCTACGCAACGGCGCGGCGTTGAAGATCACCACCGCCCGCTACTACACCCCGTCGGGCCGCTCGATCCAGGCCACCGGCATCGATCCGGATATCTCCGGCAGCGACCTGGTCCTGGCCGGCAGCGAAGGCGCGAACGACTTCAACGACGTGCGCGAGGTCGACCTCGCCGGGCACCTTGAAAACGAGAACGGCGAACCAGGCGACGACGACACGTCGACGGAACCCTCGCTGATCGAGAAGGATCCGCTGGTGCTCCAGGCACGCAACCTGATCAAGGCATTCGACGTCATCGGCAGCCGCCAGTGAACGCGCACAGCGGCCCCGCCGCCTGCCGGGCGCCGCGGTGATTGCCGTTCTGCGCAAACGCCAGCTGCTGCGCTTCAAGGGCGCGGCCATCGTCACCCACGTCGTCGCCGTTTCGGTCACCTTCGCGATCGCGTCGGCGCTGGTCGCGAACCGCCTGCTCGACGGCAACCTGGCGCGCACCACGGCGATCTTCGTGCTGGCGGCGCTGGCGCTCGCCGCGGTCACCTACCTGCCGCTGCGCGCGATGTACCGGCTCCTGCAGCGACAGCCGCTGCTGGTGGCCGCGCCTGCGGCGCTCCTGGTGGCGGGCACCGCGGCGTACCTCGCCGCCTGGCTGACAATCGCCCAGCGGCCGTCGCTGGCCGTTGCCGTGGGCAAGTCCCTCTCACCCGGTCCGCACGGGCCGGCGCTGGAGGTGGCGGCGATCACGGTGCTGGCCTATGCGGTCGTCATCCAGATCGCCGTGTCGACGCGGCGCGAGCGCATGGCACGGCAGATGAACCTCGGCAACAGGCTCAAGGCGTTGCAGGCGCGCATCCGGCCGCACTTCTTCTTCAACACCCTGAACAGCGTCGCCAGCCTGATACGTTCCGACCCGGAAGCCGCGGAGAAGGCGGTCGAGGACCTCGCCGACCTGTTCCGGGTGGTCATCCGGGCCGACCGACGCCTGGTCACGCTGGCCGAGGAACTGGAGATCGCCAGGCAGTACATCAGCATCGAGAAGCTCAGGCTGGGCGACAGGCTGAGGGTCGAGTGGCACGCCTCTGCCGACGCGCTTTCCGCTCGGGTGCCGAGCCTGACGCTGCAGCCCCTGCTGGAGAACGCCGTGTACCACGGCATCGAACCGAGCATGACGGGCGGCACCATCACCGTAGACTGCTCCTGCGAGGACGGCCGGCTCCAGGTCCTGGTCACCAACCCGGTGCCACGGTTGCGTCGTGCGCCGAACAGCGGCAACAAGGTTGCCCTGAAGAACATCAGGGAGCGCCTGGTCCGCCAGTTCGGCGGCGACGTACGGATCAACATTCGCGACACCCGCGAGCGCTTCAACATATCGATCGACGCGCCCTTGATAGAGGCGCGTGCATCGAAGTAAATTTTCCGGAACGTCAGGCCAAGACCATGAAGATTCTCATCGTCGACGACGAGAAACTGGCCCGCGACCGGCTCAGGCAGCTGGTCGGCGCGCTGGCCCCGGAGCACGAGATCTTCGAGGCCGCCAACGGCCGCGAGGCGCTGTTCGCGGTCAACGACGCTCACCCGGACCTGGTACTCATGGACATTCGCATGCCGGTCATGGACGGGCTGGAATCGGCCATGCACCTGAGTCACCTCGACGACCCGCCGGCGGTGATATTCACCACCGCCTTCGACCAGCACGCCGTCGCCGCATTCGAGGTCAACGCCGTCGACTACCTGCTCAAGCCCATTCGCCGCGACCGCCTGGCGACCGCGCTGGCGAAGGTCTCGACGGTCACCACCCAGCAGCTCAGGCGGGTCAAGGAAGAACCGGACATGGGCGCGCCGCGCTCGCACGTGAGCGTGCAGCTGCGCGGCCAGATCACCGTGATCCCGGTGAACGAGGTCATCTACTTCATGGCGGAGAACAAGTACGTCAAGGTGCGCACCGCCGCCGAGCGGCACTACATCGAGGACTCGCTGGTGAGCCTGGAGGAGGAATTCCGCGACCAGTTCCTGCGCGTGCACCGCAACGCCATCGTGTCGATCGCTCATATACGCGGCATGGAGCGCAGCGACGCCGGCCGCTGGCACCTGCGCCTGAAGGACACCGAGGAGATGCTGGAGGTGAGCCGGCGGCACAGCGCGGCGGTAAGGGACTGGATCCGCGGCTGAACCCGGCGCGAACGGCGGAAGGGCGTCAGTCGGAACGGCAGGACGTCAGGGCACGCACTTCCACGACGACACTTCGCGCATGCCGTTGTCGTCGAAATACCACATGTCGCCGGGCATGAGGCGCTCGGTGGGCTGGGCACGGGCGCTGTTCTTCCTGACCTTTCCCTTCCAGTTCATGACCATGGCGCTGTCCTCGGCGCAGTCCTTCTCAGCGTAGACGGTGCAGTAGGTGAAGCCGATCTGGGCGACCCGGAACACGTCGCGCCCGCCGAAAATGTTGTGACAACCGGGCTTGTCGCGGCCCATGACGAAGCGGACCTCGCTTTGCTGGCCCTTCTTGTTGACGTTGTAGAAGCGGATCTCGCCGCCGTGCGCGGCGAGCGACCACGTCCAGGCGACCAGCAGCACCGCGGCGGCGATGCCGTGAATCGCGCGTATCACCATTCACCCAGCTTCCAGGTCCTGATGTTGAAGCTCGAGTCCATCTCGCCGCCCCCGGTCGACGACAGCGTGCCGTCGCCCGCGCGATCGTCGATGAAGTACTCCGGACCTATGCGGGGCTTGACCCGAACGCTGTCGAGCCGCCCTTCGATGCGGATTTCCTCGACCTCCTGCCCGGCTTCCTGCTTGACGACGCGGTCCGGCCGTTCGGGCAGCTGCTGCTCCTGGGCACCGGCCGGGGCGATGCACAGCGCGCTAGCGGAGGCAAGAAGCATGAGAATCGAACGTTTCATGGCGATATACCCGGGTCCTGGGAAGGGTCGACCGGGCGACGACGCCTGCATGCTTTGCGATGCCCGCCGTCGACGCCGGCAGTGAAAGTATACCGCGATCGGCCCGATCGCACCCAGCGCGATTCAGCCCCCGTTCAGGCGCCGGCGTCGGTGTCGAGCCGCCTCGCCATGCGCTGATGCACGATGCCCGCCTCGACGAACGGAGCACCCTCGGCGACGAAGCCGTGACGGTCATAGAAGCCGACGGCGTCGATCTGGGCGTCCAGCCGCACGACGGCGTCGCCGCGTCGGCGCGCGGCTTCGACCAGGGCCGCGAGCAGGGCGGCACCGACGCCGCGCCGGCGCCATGGGCCGAGCACCGCCATGCGCCCGATTCGCCCGTCGGGGAGCAGTCGACCGGTGCCGATCAGGCGGCCCCCGGCGAACGCTGCCGCGTGCAGGCATTGCGGGTCGCGGCCGTCGATCTCCAGCGACTCGGGCACGCCCTGCTCGGCCACGAATACTTCGCGGCGCACCGCCGACAGCGCGCGGGAGGACTCGTCCCAGTGAAGCAGCCGGACGGCGAAATCCGCCGCGGCATCGCCCCGGATCACGCCGGCCCCCGCAGGCAGCCGAGCCGGGTACGGGACGTCCGCGCGGACGCCGGCAGGCCCGGCACGATCGGCTGGAAGTTTCGTGCGATAATCATCAGCCGCTCAACAATCGCTTGAGACCCTGTTTTAAGGTATTTTCGAGAGTATTATACGGCGGTTTCACCGCCCGGAGCCGGCCCGCCCGGCACCTCGAACCGCAAGTCGACTCCCGGCACCGCGCGTTACATGAATATCGAAACGACCAATCACTACTACGCCCGGAACATCCTTCTGCAGATCGCCATTCTCGGCGCCCTGTGCGCGGCGATCATCGTCTGGCAGCGGGAGTTCCTGCACGAGATCTATTTCAACCACCAGGTCGGCAACGTCGGCATCGTGATCAACGGCGGCATCGTGGCCCTGTTCCTGGCCGGGCTGGTGCGCCTGGTGCGGCTGTTCTTCCGCTACAACCGCGAAGAGCAGATGCTCAACCGCTTCATTCTCAACATCCGCCAGAAAGTCGAGCCGTCCCAGGGTGTCGAAGCGCGCTCGCTGATCGTGCAGCGCTATCGCACGCTGCTCGACCTGAACAACCGGCGCACGCCCATAAACCACAACGCGCTGGCCTCCACGCTGCTGGCCAGCGAGGCCAGCCTCAACGGCTTCCCCCGCTTCGTGAACTCGGTGCTGATCCTCACCGGCGTGTTCGGCACCATCGTCGCGCTGTCCATCGCCCTGCTCGGCGCTTCGGACATGATCGCCTCGATTACCGAGATCAGCGGCCTGGGCACCGTCATCCACGGCATGTCGACCGCCTTGTCGACCACGATGACCGCGATCGTCGCCTACCTCTTTTTCGGATATTTCTACCTCAGGCTGACGGACATCCAGACCTACCTGATCAGCCGCATCGAGGACATCACGGCCACCGTGCTGCTGCCGCGCTTCCAGGTCACCCAGGAAACGGTGGTCAAGGACTTCTCCGACGTGATCCGCGCTGCCGCCGCGCTGGTGAAAAAGCTCGACTCGTCGCAGCAGAAATACGAGGAGACCGCGGACCGGCTGGCCGAGGTTCTCGAGACCTATCGCACCCAGATGCACCACGACACCTCCAGCCTCGACGAGATCGTGCACCTGCTTCGGGCGGGATTCCGTCTTACCGAACGCGATCTTTGATGCAGAACTACGGCTTCACCGACCTGCGCGTCAGCCACGCCCACGGCATCGGCAACGAGGACAGCGTCTGGCCGTCGTTCACCGACATCATGACGGTCATCGTGATGATCTTCCTGATGGCGCTGGTAGTGATCCTGATCCGCAACGTCAACCTCGTGGCGCAATTGCGCGAGACCATGCAGTCCGAGCGCCAGGTGGCAGAACTGGCGAGGGCCAAGGAGGAGCAGCGCCAGGCGCTGGAACTCGAACTCGCCAGCGCGCGCACCAGCCTGGGCGAAACGCGGCAGCAGCTCGAGCAGACCCGCGGCCGGCTCGAGACGGTGACTTCTGAACGAACCAGTCTCGAAAGCCGCGTCGAGTCGCTGCTGGGCCAGGTGAGCACCCTCGAGGGCGAACGCCGGCAGCTGTCGGCGTCCGTCGAAAGCCTCGAGACCCGGCTCGACGAGTCGACCAGCGAGCGCGAGACGCTGGCCCGCCAGGTCGCCGAACTCGAGTCCCTGCGCGAGCGGCTCGATGCCGAGCTCGCAGCCGCCCTGGGCACCGTGGGCGAACTCGAGACGGAAATCGAGTCTGAAAGGGTCGAATCCGAGGCACGGCGCGCGGAACTGGCCGCCGAGGTCGAGCAGTTGAACACCCGCCTGGCGCAGATGACCCGGACCACCGCCGAGCTCGGCGAGCAGCGCAGCGACCTTCGCACCCAGGTCGAGGAGCTGGCGCGCCGGCTGAACACGGTGCAGAACGCCCGCCTGGCGGCGGACCAGGTCAACCGACAGCTCGCCGCCGAGCTCGAGAACGTGCGCTCCGAGTACGCCCTGAGCGCCGAGCAACTGGCGCTGATCCAGGACGAATTGCTGCGGCGGCAGCAGGACCTCAGCGAAGCGCAGAGCGAGCTCGGCGAGGCCGAGCGCCAGGTGCTGGCGCTCAAGGGCGACTACGTCGATCTCGAGGAGAAGTACAACCGCCTGGTGCGCCCGGCGCGCAGTCCCGAGGGGCGCTACGTCGTGGAGGTGCGCTTCACCAAGTCGAGCGGCGTCAACCTCTACCAGGTCCGCGAGCCGGGCGAGGCGGAGTACCGCGGCGTCACCCTCGCGCAGCTGCACGAACGACTCGGGGAGATCGCCGAGGATCACCCGAATGATCTCTACACCCGCATCGTCATTCCCGACGACAGCGGACTGTCCTACAACGAGGCGTGGACGTTCACCAACGACATCCTCACTCGCTATGACTACTACCACCGGTAGGGCGCGACCATGATCGACCACCCGGACCGCTTAGACGTCATCGTCGTCGGCGGCGGCCACGCCGGCACCGAGGCCGCGCTGGCGGCGGCCCGCCTCGGGTGCCGCACGCTGCTAGTGACCCACAGCATCGAGACCGTGGGCCAGATGTCGTGCAACCCCGCCATCGGCGGCATCGGCAAGAGCCACATCGTGCGCGAGATCGACGCGCTCGGCGGCATCATGGCGCGCGCCGCCGACCGTGCCGGCATCCAGTTCCGCGTGCTCAACGCCCGCAAGGGTCCGGCGGTGCGCGCCACCCGCGCCCAGGCCGACCGGGTGCTGTACCGCTCGGCCATCCGCCGCGCCGTCGAGGGCTGCCCGGGCCTCACCGTGTTCCAGGACGCGGTCGACGACCTCGTCGTCGAGGGCGAGCGCGCCGCGGGCATCGTCACCCGCGGCGGCATCCGCTTTCGCGCCGCGTCCGTGGTGCTGGCCACGGGCACCTTCCTCGGCGGCCGCATCCACGTCGGCCTCGAGTCCCATTCCGGTGGACGGGCGGGCGATCCGCCCTCCATCCGCCTCGCCGAACGGCTGCGCGAGCTGCCCTTTCGCGTCGGCCGCCTGAAGACCGGCACGCCGCCCAGGATCGACGGACGCACCATCGACTACGCGCGGCTCGAGGAGCAGAAGGGCGACACGCCCGAGCCCGTGTTCTCGTTCATGGAGACCCGCGACGCGCACCCGCGCCAGGTCAGCTGCCACATCACCCACACCAACGAGCGCACCCACGACATCATCCGCGCGTCGCTCACCCGCTCGCCCATGTACGGCGGCGTCATCGAGGGGGTGGGTCCGCGCTACTGCCCGTCGGTCGAGGACAAGGTGGTGCGCTTCGCCGACCGCGCCAGCCACCAGGTGTTCATCGAGCCCGAGGGCCTCGACACGCCCGAGGTCTACCCCAACGGCATCTCCACCAGCCTGCCCTTCGAGGCACAGCTCGCCATGGTGCGCTCCATCGCCGGCTTCGAGCAGGCCCACGTCACCCGCCCCGGCTACGCCATCGAGTACGACTACTTCGACCCGCGCGATCTCGCGCCGACCCTCGAGACGCGGTTCATCGAGGGGCTGTTCTTCGCCGGCCAGATCAACGGCACCACCGGCTACGAGGAGGCCGCCGGACAGGGGCTCGTCGCCGGACTCAACGCGGCCCGCCGCGCCCTCGGCCTCGAGCCCTGGTTTCCGCGCCGCGACCAGGCCTACATCGGCGTGATGATCGACGACCTGACCACGCGCGGAGTGACCGAGCCGTACCGCATGTTCACCTCGCGCGCCGAGTACCGCCTCAACCTGCGCGAGGACAACGCCGACTTCAGGCTCACCGCCATCGGTCGCGAGCTGGGCCTGGTGGACGACGACCGCTTCGCGGCCTTCGCCGGCAAGCGCGAGGCCCTCGAGGCCGAGCAGCGGTACCTCGATTCGACGCCGCTTCTCGCCGCCCGCATCGACCAGGCGCGCGCCGAGGCCGTGCTCGGCCAGTCCCTGCGCCGCGACGCGAGCCTGGCGGAACTGCTGCGCCGCCCCGAGGTGAACTACCGCGCGCTGATGACACTGGTTCGCGAACACGAGGCGATCGAGGATCCGGCGGTCATCGAGCAGCTCGAGATCAACGCCCGCTACAGCGGCTACCTCGGCCGCCAGTTCGACGAGATCGAGCGCCGGAGACGACACGAGGAGACGCCGTTGCCCGCGCTGCTCGACTATGACCGGGTCCCGGGCCTGTCCACCGAGGCGCGGCAGAGGCTCGGCGAGGCCCGCCCGGCCACCATCGGCCAGGCGGGCCGCGTGCCCGGGGTGACCCCGGCGGCGGTGTCCCTGCTCCTGGTGTACCTGAAGAAGCAGTCGATGCAGGCCGCCTGACGACGAGCGGGCCACCAGTGGAACAGCGCCAACCCGACGTCGACGCCGACGTTGCCGCACTTCTCGACGAAGGGCTGGAGCGTCTCGGGCTCGACGCCGGTGCCGGCGCCCGGCGGGCGATGCTGAAACACCTCGAGCTCATGGCGCGCTGGAACCGCGCCATGAACCTTACCGCGGTCACCGATCCGCTGCGCGCAGTGGTCGTGCACGTCCTGGACAGCCTGTCCGTCGCACCCTGCCTTGCCGGGCCGCGGGTGATCGACGTCGGCACGGGGGCGGGCTTCCCCGGCCTGCCGCTCGCTTTCCTGAGGCCGGACCTCGAGTTCACCCTGCTCGACAGCCGCGATCGCAAGCTGCGCTTCGTCTCCGAGGTGCTGCGCGCCACCGGCGCCGCCAACGTCACCGTCGTCAGCGAGCGGGTCGAGCGTTACTTTCCCGGCGACAAGTTCGATACACTCGTCGCGCGCGCGTTCTCCTCCCTCGCCGACCTCGTGGGGCTCGCCGGACACCTCGTCGCACCCGGCGCCCGAATGCTCGCCATGAAGGGAGCGCACCCGCAGGCCGAGCTGGATGCGCTCGCCGGACCCGGCGTGCGCGCGAACGTCGTGCCGCTCGAGGTGCCGTTTCTCGATGCCAGGCGCCACCTGGTCATCATCCAGTTCGACGAGAGCGAAGACCGATGAGCCGAGTCATTGCCGTAACCAACCAGAAAGGCGGCGTGGGCAAGACCACGACCTGCATCAACCTCGCCGCCTCGCTGGTGAAGACCAAGCGGCGGGTGCTGCTGATCGACCTCGACCCGCAGTGCAACGCCACCACCGGCTCGGGCGTCGCGCGCGACGAGGTGGAGCAATCCATCTACGACGTGCTGCTCGGCGAGGCCACCATCGAGGAAGCCATGCGCGACACCAGCACCTATCGACTGGTGCCCTCGGAACCGGACCTCGCGGGAATCCAGGTCGAGCCCGGCGAAGGTACCGAGCGCGACTTTCGCCTGAAGAACGCCCTGGCGCCGGTGCGCGAGTCGTTCGACTACGTGTTCATCGACTGTCCCCCGGCCCTCAACGTGCTGACCGTCAACGCCCTGGTCGCGGCCGACTCGGTGCTGATCCCGGTCCAGTGTGAGTACTACGCCCTCGAGGGCCTGAGCGCGTTGCTCGAGACCGTGGAGCGGATCCGCCAGGGATATAATCCGGAGCTGACCATCGAGGGGTTGCTGCGCACCATGTTCGACGGACGCAATTCCCTCGCCAACGAGGTGTCCGAGCAGCTTACCGTGCATTTCGGCGACAAGGTGTTCCGCACCCTGATTCCGCGCAACGTGCGCCTCGCCGAGGCACCAAGCTACGGCAAGGCGGTGATCGAGTACGACACGGCCTGCATCGGCAGCCAGGCATACCTGGCTCTGGCCGGGGAAATGTTGAGAAGCAGCTGATGGCAGCGAAAAAATCCCGACTCGGCCGCGGCCTCGACGCGCTCATCAAGAGCCCGCCGGCGAGCACGTCCGCGGCGACGTCGGCCGCGCCCGCAAAGGCGCCGGTGACCGAGCTCGCCGTCGGCGAGCTCCGCCGCGGCCGCTACCAGCCGCGCACCCGGATGGATGCCGAGGCGCTCGAGGAACTGGCCGCCTCGATCAGGAGCCAGGGCGTGGTGCAGCCGATCCTGGTGCGCGAGACCGCCGCAGGCGGCTACGAGATCGTCGCCGGCGAGCGGCGCTGGCGCGCCGCGCAGATCGCCGGGCTCGCCACCGTGCCGGTGGTGGTGCGGCAGATACCAGACGACGCCGCCATGGCGGTGGCGCTGATCGAGAACATCCAGCGCGAGGATCTGAACCCCATCGAGGAGGCGTCGGGCCTGAAGCGGCTCATCGACGAGTTCGGACTCACCCACCAGGACGTCGCCGACAAGGTCGGCCGCTCACGCGCCGCGGTCAGCAACCTGCTGCGCCTGCTGAATCTCGACGCCGCCGTGCGCGAACACCTCGAGCACGGCCGCATCGAGATGGGCCACGCCCGCGCCCTGCTGGCCCTGCCCCGCGAGCGGCAGGGGCCGGCCTGCGATATGGTCATGCACCGGCGCCTGTCGGTGCGCCAGGCCGAACAGCTCGTGCGGCGCATGCTCGAACCTCCGCAAGGTGGCGCGTCGAAGCGCGGGCAAGCGGAGAAAAGCGGCGACATCCGCCGCATCGAGGAGGAGCTGTCCGAGCGCCTCGGTGCCACCGTCACCATCGACCACGCCGGCAAACGCGGCAAGCTGGTCATCGAGTATCACGACCTCGACGAATTGGACGGCATCCTCGAACGGATCCGGTA
>CBFGVH010000031.1:0-30111 GCA_965652415.1 uncultured Gammaproteobacteria bacterium
CCAGCACCTTGGCGACCACCGCCTCGATGCTCAACTCGGTCGTGTCGATTCGCGTTGCGCCCGCCGCCATCGCCAGCGGCGAGACGGCGCGCCCGGCATCCCTGGCGTCGCGCTCCGCCATGTCTCGGCGAAGGCGCGCAAGATTAACATCCAACCCCTTTGCCTTCAACTGTTTATACCGTCTTTCGGCGCGCTCGTCGGCGCTGGCATCGAGGTAGATCTTGACGGGTGCATCGGGAAACACGGTCGTGCCCATGTCTCGGCCGTCGGCCACCAGTCCCGGCGGCCGCCGCTGGGCGCGCTGCACGCCGAGCAGAAGGGCTCGAACCTCGGCCACGACGGCGTAACGCGAGGCCAGTTCCCCGCAGCGCTCCGTGCGAATTTCCGCCGTCAGGTCCCTGTCGTTGCAAAACACCTTGGGCTCGTGGGCATCTGAGCTGAAGTTCATCTTCAGCCCGGCGGCAAATTCGGTTAGACCGTCGATATCATGCGGCGAAATGTCTGCATCGTCGGCCATACAGCCGAAAACACGATAGACCGCGCCGCTGTCCAGGTAGTGCCAGCCGAGCCTGGCGGCGACAATTCGCCCGACCGTCCCCTTGCCGGTGCCGCTGGGACCGTCGAGGGTCACCACCGGGGCGTCACCCATTGCCGGACCTCATGACCTCATCGATGGCGAGCCCGGCGCGGGCGGCGATGGAGACGAAATCGGGAAAAGAGGTCGCCACGTTGCGGCAGTCGCGAATCCGGATCGGCCCGGCGGCCCCTATCGACGCCACGGCGAAGGCCATGGCGACGCGGTGGTCGCCGAAGCTGTCCACCGTGCCCTCACCGATCCGGCTGCCGGTGATGCGCATGCCGTCGGCGAACTCCTCCACGGCGATGCCAAGAGTGCGAAGTCCAGCCGCCATGGCGGCGATCCGGTCGCTTTCCTTGACCCTGAGCTCGGCGGCGCCTCGGATGGTGGTGACCCCCCGAGCGCCGGCGGCGGCAATGCAGATGGCGGGAAACTCGTCGATGGCGAGCGGCACCCACTCCGGCGGCACGTCGATCCCTCGAAGCTCGCCGCCACGCACCCGGATGTCGGCCACCGGCTCGCCGGCCGCCTCGCGCTGCTCGAGGAGTTCGATGTCGGCGCCCATGGCCTCGAGCACCCGCAGGATGCCGGTCCGGGTGGGGTTGACCCCGACGCCGGTTATCGTCACCTCGGACTCCGGGACCATCGCGGCCCCGACCAGGAAGAAAGCCGCCGAGGAGATGTCGCCGGGTACCTCGACCGCGGTCGCGGCAAGGGTTTGCGGGCCGTTCACCGACACCCAGTCCTCGCCCCTATGCAGGCGGCAGCCGAAACCTTCGAGCATTCTCTCGGTATGGTCCCGGGTGGGTGCCGGCTCGATCACGCGGGTGTCGCCCCTGGCATACAGGCCGGCGAGGAGCAGCGCCGACTTGACCTGGGCGCTGGCGACCTCGAGGTAATGGGTCGCACCGACGAGCCCGTCCGGGGCGGGCCGGATGACGACGGGCGGGCGGCCGTTGCTGGTATCGATGCGCGCGCCCATCGTGCGCAGCGGCGCGGCCACCCGTTCCATGGGCCGCTTCATCAGAGATTCGTCTCCGACGAGCTCGCTGGCAAAGCGTTGCCCGGCGAGGAGCCCGCACAGTAGGCGCATCGCGGTCCCCGAGTTCCCCATGTCCAAGGGCCCATCCGGCTCGCGCAGCCCTTTCCTGCCGGCGCCGTGAATCTCGAGGCGGCCGTCGTCCGGACCCTCCATGGCGACGCCCATCGCGCGCATTGCGGCAATGGTGGCGAGTACGTCCTCGCTCTGCAGCAGGCCGGCCGTCACGGTGGTGCCCTCGGCAATCGAGCCGAGCATCACGGCGCGGTGACTGATGGACTTGTCGCCGGGAACGGCAAGTTCTCCTGCCAGGCGAGAGCCGGGCTGGAGTAGAAAATCGACAGCGAAGGATTCGTTCATGACCCTGTCCTGCGACGTTGGTCGACGACCCGGTCGCGGGCATCCCGGGCGTGGCGGAACAATGACTCGAGCTCGGCGCCGCGGCCCTCGTCCACCATGGCCCTGACCTGCTCGAGGGCGCCGATGAACTCGCCGACGGCTGCCGACAGCGTATCGGCGTTGTCGATGCTGATGTCCCGCCACATGACGGGGTCGCTCGAGGCGATGCGGGTGAAGTCGAAGAAGCCGCCGGCGGCGAGATCGAAGCAGCACTCGGCATCGGCTCGCCGGGCGATGAAATCCACCAGCGTGAAGGCAAGAAGGTGCGGCAGGTGACTGGTGAGGCCAAGGACGCGGTCGTGGTCGGCGGCGTCCATGGTCGTGACCGACGCGCCCGCCTGGCGCCACATCCAGATCACGAGATCGACCGCATCGGCGGCGGTCTCGGCCTGCGGGGTCAGCAGCACGCGATGATTGTCGAACAGGTCCGCGCGCGCCGCCTCCGCCCCCGATTTCTCCGAGCCCGCGATGGGGTGGCCGGGAACGAAACGGGCGAACCCGGGGCCGAGCGCCGCACGCGCTGCCGAGATGGGGCCGCGCTTGGTACTGCCGCCGTCGGTGACCACGGCACGCTCGGCGATGTGCGGCGCCAGCGAGGCGAGGACAGTCTCCATGGCGCCCACCGGCACGCCGAGGAACACGACATCGGCGTCCCGCGCGCAGGCGGAACCGGAAGCGATGTCATCGATCACGCCCAGGGCGAGCGCCCGCTCGAGATTCTCCCGCGAGCGTCCGAGGCCGCTCACCCGGTTCACGACCCCTGCGCGCCTGAGCGCCAGCGCCAGCGAACCGCCGATCAGGCCGACGCCGACGACCAGCAGGTGTTCGATCTTCACGCCAACTCCGCTCAGTCTACGGCCAGCGGGTAGGAGCCGAGCACCTTGAACAGGGCCGCGTTGCGCTCCAGTTCGCCCAGCGCCACGGCCACCGGGCCGTCGCTCGTGTGCCCGGCGACATCGACGTAGAACAGGTATTCCCACAGCCCCTGCCTGGCCGGGCGCGACTCGATGCGGGTCATGTCGACGCCGTGGCGCGCCAGCGGCTGCAGCAGGTCGAACAATGCGCCCGGCCGGTTTCGGGTCGACAGCACGATGCTGGTCTTGTCCGCACCGCTGGCCGGCACCGGCGTCGTGCTGATCACCAGGAAGCGCGTGGTATTGCCCGCCATGTCCTGGATGCCGCGCTCGAGCACCTCGAGACCGTACATCGCCCCCACGGCCTCGCCGGCAATGGCGGCCCGCGACGGATCGCCCGCGGCCATCCTTGCCGCCTCCGCGTTGCTGGAGACGGGCCGCAGCACCGCGCCTGGCAGGTGTGCGGCCAGCCAGCGGCGGCATTGGGCGAGAGCCTGGGCATGAGCCAGCACCTCGCGGATCTCGGTCGGCACCGGGCTGTTGGACAAAAGCGCGTGACGGATGGGCAAGTTGATCTCGCCGCAGATGGTCACGGCGCTCTCGAACAGGGCGTCGAGGGTGTTGCCGATGCCCCCCTCGATGGAGTTCTCAACCGGCACCACGCCGTACTCGGCATCGCCCGCCTCGACCAGGCGAAAGACTTCCTCGATCGACACCGCGAACACGGACTCGATCTGGTGCCCGAAGTGCTTGACCGAAGCGGCCTGGGAATACGTGCCTTCCGGCCCAAGCACTGCCACCCGCGTGGCACTTTCGGCGCCGCGGCACGCCGAGATGATCTCCCGGAAAATGAGCAGCAGCGCATCGTCGCCAATGTCTTTGCGCGACAGTTCGCGCACCCTGGAGAGAATCCGGGCTTCCCGCTCGGGTCGGTAGATGACCGCATCGCCGGCCGCCCGCTTGCGATTTCCAACCTCGGTGGCCAACGCCACCCGGCGATTTAGCAATTCGACCATCTGCTCGTCGATGGCGTCGATGTCCCGCCGCAGCGAATCCAGATCGTTATTGTCGGTCATGTTCCAAATCCCGCCTCGCTCCAGTGGGCCGCCCCCCCGGGCGGTCCCGCACGTGCATCAGACCAGCCGCGCGCTCAGCACCCCCTCGATGGCCGTGAGCCGGGCCACGACGTCCTCGGGGATGGGACTGTCGGTATCGACCACGGTATAGGCCAGCGACCCGCGCGACTGGTTGATCATGTCGTGAATATTCAGCCCGGCCTGGGCCATGGTGGTCGATATCTGTCCCAGCATGTTCGGTACATTGCTGTTGGCGATCACCAGTCGGTACGGCGAGCCGCGCGGCATCACCACGTCCGGAAAGTTCACCGAGTTTCGGATATTACCGTTTTCCAGGTAGTCGCGAACCTGGTCGACCACCATGACGGCGCAGTTCTCCTCCGCCTCGCGGGTCGACGCGCCGAGATGGGGCAGCGCGATCACCCGCGGATGCCGGATCAGCTCGGGAGTGGGGAAGTCCGTCACCATGCGCGCGGCGCGGCCTGCGTCCAGCGCCCGGATCACCGACTCGACGTCGACGATCTCGCTGCGCGCGAAGTTCAGTATGGTGGCACCGGGCTTGAGCGACGACAGGGAGTCCTCGTTGAGCATGCCGCGAGTGCTGTCGGTGAGCGGCACGTGAAATGTCACGTAGTCGGCGCTGAGCATCAGTTCGGAGAGCGAGCGCGCACGACGCACCCGCGAGGACAGCGACCATGCCCCCTCCACGGTCAGCATCGGGTCGTAGCCCACCACCTCCATGCCGAGCGCCAGGCAGACCTCGGCCACGGAGCGCCCGATGGCGCCGAGGCCGGCGATGCCGATCACCTTGCCGGGCAGCTCGGTGCCGGCGAATCGCTTCTTGCCGGCCTCGACCTGCCGCGTGATTTCCTCGTCGCTGCCTTCAAGGGAGCAGGTATAGCGCCACGCCTCCGCGATATTGCGGCAGGACAGGAGCAGTCCGGCGACGACCAGCTCCTTGACCGCGTTGGCATTGGCGCCGGGCGTGTTGAACACGGGTATCCCGCGCTCCGACAGCTTGCCGACCGGGATGTTGTTGACGCCGGCACCGGCGCGGCCGACCGCCTTGAGGCTGGCAGACGGCTCCAGGTCGTGCAGGTTCCTCGAGCGCAGCAGGATCACGTCGGGATCGTCGTGGCTTTCGTGCACGACGTAGGTCGCCTCCGGGAGTCGCTCCAGGCCCCTTGCGGAGATGGCGTTGTAGACAACGACGTCGAAGGTGTTCTGTTTCATCGATGGTACAGAGAGGTTGGTCGGATCGATCGGGATCGGGCCGGATCGGCGATGCGGCAGGGAGAAGCGACCGCCCGGGTATTCGCGCTCCGGCCGGCGGCGCCGCCGAGCCGCGGCGGGTCAGCTTTCCTCACCGTCGGCGCCGTTGCCGCCGGCTCCCTCCTCCACCCGGTTCAGGCTGATGAGCCTCTCGTCTTCAGGGAGATTGATCAGCCGCACGCCCTGGGTGTTGCGGCTGAGGACAGGCACTTCCGCCACCCGCGTCCGGATCAGCACGCCGCCGTTGGTGATCAGCATGATTTCGTCGTCATCGCCGACGAGCTGGGCGCCGACCACGGGCCCGTTGCGCTCACTGGTCTGGATCGAGATCACGCCCTGCCCGCCGCGGTTGTGCAGGGGGAAATCGGTGTGGGGTGTGCGCTTCCCGTAGCCGCGCTCGGTCGCCACGAGGACATGACGGCCGTTCTCGTCAGGGTCGAGCACCAACATGGCGATCACGCGCTGACCGGCGTCGAGCCTGATGCCCCGAACGCCGCGGGACACACGGCCCATCTCGCGCACCCGCTCCTCGCCGAATCGCACTGCCTTGCCGCCGCTGCCGAGCAGCATGATGTCCGAGCGGCCGTTGGTCAGGGCGACGCCGACCAGTTCGTCGCCCTCGACAAGGTCGATGGCGATCAAGCCGGTCGAACGCGGGCGGCTGTAGCTGGAAAGCGGGCTCTTCTTGATGGTGCCGCCGGCCGTTGCCATGACGATGTGATACCCCTCGGGGTACTCGCTCAGCGCCAGCGTGGTGGAGATCTTCTCGCCCTCGGCGAGCGGCAGCAGGTTCACCAGCGGACGCCCGCGCGCCGAGCGGCCCGCCTGGGGAATCTGGTACACCTTAAGCCAGTAGACCTTGCCGAAATTGGAGAAGCACAGCAGCGTGTCGTGACTGTTGGCGATGATCATGCGCTCGACGAAGTCCTCGCTGCGCGTCTGCGCGGCGATCCGCCCCTTGCCGCCGCGCCGCTGCGCGCGATACTCGGAAACGGGCTGGGACTTGGCGTAGCCGAGGTGTGAGAGGGTCACGACCATGTCCTCGCGCGCGATCAGGTCCTCGTCGGTGAGGTCCTCGTAACTTTCCTGGATCTCGGTGCGGCGCTCGTCGCCGTAGGTGCGGCTGATCTCGGAAAGCTCCTCGCGGATCTCACGCTTGAGTCGCTCGGGGTCGCGAAGGATTTCCAGCAGATCGTCGATGGTCTCCAGGATCTCGCCGTATTCCTTGACGATCTTCTCCTGCTCGAGGCCCGTCAGGCGGTGCAGCCTGAGATCGAGGATGGCCTGCGCCTGGGTCGGCGAGAGATGGTAGAGACCGTCGTGCAAGCCGTATCGGACTTCCAGGCCCTCGGGCCTGGACGACTCGGCGCCCGTGCGCTCGAGCATCCGCATCACCACGCCCGGGGTCCACCCGCGCGCCACCAGTTCGTTGCGCGCATCGGCGGGCGTGGACGCGGCCTTGATCAGCTCGATGATCGGGTCGATGTTGGCCAGCGCCACGGCCAGCCCCTCCAGCACGTGGGCGCGGTCTCGCGCCTTGCGCAGATCGAACAGCGTGCGCCGCGTCACGACCTCGCGCCGGTGACGCAAAAATGCGTTGAGGATGTCCTTGATGCCGAACAGCCGCGGCTGGTTGTTCTCCAGTGCCACCATGTTGATGCCGAACACGGTCTGCAGCTGGGTGTGCTGGTAGAGGTTGTTCAGCACCACTTCGGGAATCTCGCCGCGCTTGAGCTGGATCACCATGCGCATGCCGGACTTGTCGGACTCGTCGCGCAGCGCGGAGATGCCTTCCAGCCGCTTGTTCTTGACCAGCTCGGCGATCTTCTCCAGCAATCGCGCCTTGTTGACCTGGTAGGGCAGCTCGGTCACCACGATCAGCGTACGCTCGGTCTTCTCGTCGGTCTCGAACTCGACGCGGGCGCGCACGTAGATCCGGCCGCGGCCGGTGTGGTATGCCTCGCGAATGCCCTTGCCGCCGTTGATGATGCCGGCGGTGGGAAAGTCCGGGCCCTTGATGTACTGCATCAGGTCGACGACTTCGAGGTCCTCGTCGTCGACGAGGGCGAGACAGGCGTCGATCACCTCGCGCAGGTTGTGGGGCGGGATGTTGGTGGCCATGCCGACCGCGATTCCGGACGACCCGTTGACCAGCAGGTTGGGCACCCGAGTCGGCAACACCAGCGGCTGGGTCTCCGTCTCATCGTAGTTGGGTCCGAAGTCGACCGTTTCCTTGTCGATGTCGGCGATGAGTTCGTGGGCGATCCTGGCCAGGCGGATCTCCGTGTAACGCATCGCCGCCGGGGCGTCGCCGTCGATGGAGCCGAAGTTGCCCTGCCCGTCGATGAGCGGATAGCGCAGCGAGAACGACTGCGCCATGCGCACGATGGTGTCGTATACCGCGCTGTCGCCGTGCGGGTGGTACTTGCCGATGACGTCACCGACGATGCGCGCCGACTTCTTGTAAGGCTTGTTCCAGTCGTTCCCGAGCTGCGCCATGGCGTACAGCACCCGGCGATGAACGGGTTTCAGTCCGTCGCTGACATCCGGCAGCGCGCGCCCGACAATGACGCTCATGGCGTAGTCGAGATACGACTGCCGCATTTCCTGCTCGAGGTTGGCAGGAATCATTTCTTTCGCGAAATCGGTCATCTGAAGGACTGGTTGGCGACTGGGATCACCGGCCTGCCGGACGACGGGCGCCGCCGGCATACCGGGTAACGGCGGGCGCGGCCGGACGGGGTGGCCCACCGCCTGGGATCAAGCCTGATTGACTCGTGAATTTTACCACAGACGGGTCGCCGCCGCAGGACCGCGGGCCATGCCGAAGCGACGGGAAGGAGGCGGGGATTCGGCAATATTGCGACGCTCGAAAGGCTCCCGGGCGGGCAACTGCCCGCCCCGATTCCGACCGCCCTGCAGGGCCTTGCCGGGGCGCCCGGCGGGCGAATCAGAGCGTCGACACCGCCCGCTGAAAGATGTCGAACAACGTGCCCGTGAACGGCATCAGCCAGAGCACGGCGAGGGCGTTGATGGACAGGACGGCAACCGCGCCCGCCTGCGGCGCCAGCTCCCGTTGCCCGGGGGCCGGGTCGAAGTACATCAACTTGACCACGCGCAGGTAATAGAAGGCACCGACGACGGCGAACAGCACCGCGACCACCGCCAGCCACACGTATCCTACCGAAACGAGCGCCTGGATGACCGCGAGCTTGGAGTAGAAACCGATCGTCGGAGGCACCCCGGCCATGGAGAACATGGTGAGCAGCATCAGGAAGGCGAGCCATGGATGGGTGGCGTTCAGGCCCTTGAAGTCGTCGAGGTTCTCGACTTCCAGTCCGCGAGTCGACAGCACAAGCAGGACCCCGAAGGCCGCCAGGCTCATCAGGGTGTAGGCGAACACGTAGAACATTGCCGCACCGTAGCCTTCGGCGGTGCCGGACAGGATGCCGAACAGGAAGAAGCCCATGTGGGAAATCGTCGAGTACGCCAGCATGCGCTTGATGTTGCCCTGGGCGATTGCAACCACGTTGCCGACGCCCACCGAGGCGATGGCCAGCACCGCGAGCATTTCGCCCCAGTGCACGTGCAGCCCCTCGAGGCCGGTCACAAGGAGCCGCGCGATCATTGCGAACGCGGCCAGCTTGGGGGCGGTGCCGATGAATATCGTGGCCGACGTCGGCGAGCCGTGGTACACGTCGGGAATCCACATGTGGAACGGCACCGCGCCGAGCTTGAAGGCGAGGCCGACCACGACAAAGATCACCGCCAGCACCAGTGGCAGTGCGGCGCTGTCCTCGCCCGCGAGGGCCTCGGCCAGCGGGCCGATCTCGAGCGTCCCGGTAATGCCGTACAGAAGCGACATGCCGTAGAGCAGGATTCCCGAGGCCAGCGCACCCAGGACGAAGTACTTCATGGCCGACTCGGACGCCCGGCCCGAGTCGCGATCGGTCGCGATCAGGGCGTAAAGGCACAGGGACATGAGCTCCAGCCCCAGGTACAAGGTGACCAGGGTGTTGGCGGCGGCGAGCACCAGCATCCCGGTCACTCCGAACAGGACCAGCACGTAGAACTCTCCCTTGTGCAGGTCGCGGTCGCGGTTGTATTGCCGGGAGTAGATCATCAGCAGCAATGTCGACAACACGACGCCGATGCGTATCACCGTGGACAAATCGTCGATGACGATGGTACCGGAAAAAAGCACCGCGGACGGTGCGCCATAGCCGGCGACGAGCACCATCAGGGCCGCTACCAGCGTCAGCAGCGAGAGGACGAATCCCGTGTCCTTGTTCTCGGCGGGCAGGAACAGGTCGACCACCAGGATCACGCACGCCATGCCCGCAACGATGATCTCGGGCAGTATCGGCAGAAACTGAACCGACGCATCCATCACAGCTTGCTCCGGGTGGCGAGATCGACGAGGTTGTCCACCGTGACGTGCATGACCTCGAGCAGGGGATTCGGCCACACGCCGAACAGCAGCACCGCCAGCGCCAGCAACGCGAGTATGACGAACTCGGGCCGGTTGACGTCCTCGAGCGATGCCACCTTGTCGCTGACGACGGCACCGAAGATCACCCGTTTAACCATCCACAGCGTGTAGGCCGCGCCCAGGATGAGGGTCAGTGCGGCGATCACGGCGAACCAGGCATTGACCTCGAATGCCGCCAGGATCACCAGGAACTCGCCCACGAATCCCGAGGTGCCCGGCAGTCCCGCGTTGGCCATGGCGAACAGGACCGCGAACGCGGCGAACACGGGCATCGGCCCGACCACGCCTCCGTAGCTCGAGATATCCCGCGAGTGAGTGCGGTCGTATAGCACGCCGACGCACAGGAACAGCGCCCCGGAGATGAAGCCGTGGGAGATCATCTGCACCATTGCGCCCTCGATCCCGCGCGCCGTGAACAGGAACATGCCCAGGGTGACGAATCCCATGTGCGAGATGGACGAATAGGCGATGAGCTTTTTCATGTCCATCTGCACCAGCGCGACCATCGCAATGTACACCACCGCGATCAGCGACAGGGCGATGACGACGCCGGCGAGTTCCGCCGAGGCGTCCGGGGTGACCGGAAGGCTCAGGCGCAGGAAGCCGTACCCACCCATTTTCAGCATGATCGCGGCCAGGATCACGGAGCCGCCGGTGGGCGCCTCCACGTGGGCGTCCGGAAGCCAGGTGTGGACCGGGAACATCGGAATCTTCACGGCAAAGGCGCTGAAGAACGCGACGAAGATCAGGATCTGCGTCGCGAGATCCAGCGGTGCGGCGTAAAAATCGGCGATCTGGAAGCTGCCGCCGGTGACGTTGTACAGGTAGATGAACGCCACCAGCATCAACAGCGAGCCGAGCAGCGTGTATAGAAAGAACTTGATGCTGGCGTAGACCCGGTTGGCGCCGCCCCATACCCCGATGATGAGGTACATCGGGATCAGCATCGCCTCCCAGAACAGGTAGAACAGGATCGCGTCGAGGGCGCAGAAGACGCCGATCATCAGCCCTTCCATCACCAGGAACGCACCGACGTACTGCGATACCCGCTCGGTGACCGAGCTGATCGCCGCGATCATCACGATCACGGTCAGGAACGTGGTCAACAGGATCAGCGGCATCGAGATACCGTCGACGCCGAGATAGTATTCGATGCTGTAGCTCTCGACCCAGGCGGCCCGCTCGATGAACTGCATCGCGGCGCTGGTTTCGTCGAAGCCGACGTACAGGGGCAGGCTGGCGATGAACACGATCACCGAGAAGCCGATTCCCAGCTTCTTCGCGATCGCCGCACTGCGATCGTCTCCGGTGCCGAGCACGAGGACGCCGCCGAGGATCGGCAGCCAGATCAGCAGCGAGAGAAGATGTTGCTCCAGGAAGATCACCTGTTCGATTCCCGCGGGGTCAGAACCACAAGTACCAGGTCATCAGGACCAGCAGTCCCACGATCATGGCGAACGCGTAGTGATAGATGAAACCGGTCTGGACTTGCCTCACGAGCGCCGCGCACCAGCCGACCAGGCGGGCACTGCCGTTGACGAAGAACCCGTCGATGACGGCGACATCGCCTATACGCCACAGCGCGCGCCCGAGCGCCCTGCCCCCGCCGGCGAACAAGGCCTGGTACAGCTCGTCGAAGCCGTACTTGCGCACCAGGACCGTGTAGAGCACCGACAGTGCCGAAGCCACCCGACCCGGCAGCGAGGGCACGGCGATGTAGAACAGCCACGCGAGGAGGATCCCGGCCACCGCCAGCCAAAAAGGCAGCGAGAACGGCGCGTGCCACATCATTGCCCACACGCCGGGCTCGCCGTGCATGGACGCTGCCCAGGCGCCGATGGTGTCGTGCCACGGGTCGACGACGAGGGAATCGCCGAAGAACCCCTCGAACAGCATTGGTCCGACGAAGATCATGCCGGCGATCACCGACGGAATCGCCAGCAGGATCAGCGGCACGGTGACCACGGGAGGCGACTCGCGCAGGTGGTGCCGGGTGTGCTCGTCCATGCGGCCCTCGCCGTGAAAGACCAGGAAGATCAGCCGGAACGAGTAGAAGGCGGTGACCACCACGCCAGCGAGAACCGCGTAGTACGCCACCGTCGCCCCCGGCAGGGTCGAATGATGCACCGCCTCGATGATGGCATCCTTGGAAAAGAACCCGGCGAACGGCGGGATACCCGCCAGAGCCAGCGAACCTACGATGGCCGTCCAGTACGTGATCGGCATCACGGACTTCAGGCCACCCATCTTTCGCATGTCCTGCTCGTGGTGCATGGCGATGATGACCGAGCCCGCACCGAGAAACAGCAGCGCCTTGAAAAAGGCATGGGTGCCGAGATGGAAGATCGCCGCGCCGTAGGCCGATGCACCGAGGGCGACCGTCATGTAGCCGAGCTGGGACAGAGTGGAGTAGGCAACCACGCGCTTGATGTCGTTCTGCACCAGGCCGACCAGGGCCATGAAGAACGCCGTCAGGGCGCCTATCACCAGCACCACCGACAGCGCCGTCTCCGACAGTTCGAACAACGGCGACATGCGTGCCACCATGAAGATGCCGGCGGTCACCATGGTCGCGGCGTGGATCAGGGCCGAGATCGGTGTCGGGCCCTCCATGGAATCCGGCAGCCAGACGTGCAGCGGCACCTGCGCCGACTTGCCCATGGCGCCGACGAACAGCAGCAGGCAGATGATGGTCAGCCAGTGCCACTCGCCGCCGAACGGACCGGCCACGACGAGATCGGCCGCCCGCGGCGCTTCCGCGAACACGGCCTGGTAGTCCAACGTGCCGAACACGTACAGGACGGCGGCGATGCCGAGCAGGAATCCGAAGTCCCCCACCCGGTTGACCAGGAACGCCTTGAGGTTGGCGAACACCGCCGACTCGCGGTCGTGCCAGAAGCCGATCAGCAGGTAGGACACCAGCCCCACCGCCTCCCAGCCGAAGAACAGCTGCAGGAAGTTGTTCGACATCACCAGCATGAGCATGGCGAACGTGAACAGCGAGATGTAGCTGAAGAAGCGCTGGTAGCCGGGGTCGTCGTGCATGTAGCCGATGGTGTAGATATGCACCATCAGCGATACGAACGTGACCACCACCATCATGGTGGCCGACAACTCGTCGATCAGAAAGCCGATCTCGAAGGGCGTGTTGCCGCTGACGGCCCAGGTGTACACGGCGCCGTTGAACAGGTTGCCGGCCATGACGTCGGCGAACACGTAGATCGACAACAGGCACGAGATCGCGACACCGACAATCGTGACCCGGTGCGCCCCGGCTCGCCCGATCCACTTGCCGAACAGTCCGGCGACGATCGCCGCGACGAGACAGACCAGCGGTATTGCGAGGTAGATCGTCTCCATCAGCCTTTCAACTCGTCGAGGTCGTCAACGTTGATGGACATCTTGTTGCGGAACAGCACGATCAGGATCGCCAGCCCGATCGCCGCCTCGGCGGCGGCGACGGTGAGGATGAAGAACACGAACACCTGGCCGGCGGCGTCGTCCAGGTAGCGGGAGAAGGCGATGAAATTCATGTTGGCGGCGAGCAGCAGGAGCTCGATCGACATGAGGATGACGACCAGGTTCTTGCGGTTCAGGAAGATGCCCACCACGCTGATGGCGAACAGGATCGCACCGAGGACGAGGTAGTGGCCGAGGGGTATCACTTGTCCCCTCCCCCGGTCTCGCCGGTTTCGCCGGTCTTCACCGCCGGCATGCTGACGATCCTGAGCCGATCGGCCCTGGTCACTCGCACCTGGCGCCCGGGAGTCTGGTACTTGGTGGCCGGGCGGCGGCGCAGCGTCAGCGAGATCGCCGCCACGATGGCGACCAGCAGCAGGATACCGGCCACCTCGAACACGTACACGTATTCGGTATACAGGAGATTGCCAAGCTCCGAGGTGTTGCTGTACTCCGCGGCCCGGGCAGCCGGCCGGGGCATGGACTCGGCGCCGAACATGCGTCCCCCGAGCACCATAACGAGTTCGGCGACCAGCGCCAGCGCGACGACCACCCCCACCGGCAGGTAGCGCGCGAACCCCTCGCGCATCCTGGCGATGTCGATATCCAGCATCATCACCACGAACAGGAACAGCACCATGACCGCACCGACATAGACCAGCACCAGCACGATCGCCAGGAATTCCGCTTCAAGAGTGATCCAGATGCAGGCCGCACTGAAAAAGGCGAGCACGAGGAACAGCGCCGCCTTCACCGGGTTGCGCACGGTGACCACCGCGCCCGCCGAGGCAATCAGCACCAGCGAGAAGAAGTAGAACGACAGTTGCAGAAAAGTCATTGCGCTGGTCGGTTCCCGTTATCGGTATGGCGCGTCCTGCCCGCGCGCCCCCGCGATCTCCCGCTCGTACTTGTCGCCGATCTCGAGCAGGTGCTGCTTGTCGATGATGTGTCCTCCGCGCTCTTCGAAATGGAACTCGTGGATGTCGGTCAGCACGATGGAATCCACCGGGCAGGCCTCCTCGCAGAAGCCGCAGTAGATGCACTTGAAAAGGTCGATGTCGTAGCGGGTCGTGCGCCGGGTGCCGTCCTCGCGTTCCACCGAATCGATGGTGATGGCGAGCGCCGGGCAAACGGCCTCGCACAACTTGCACGCGATGCAGCGTTCCTCGCCGTTGGGGTAACGCCGAAGCGCATGCAGCCCGCGAAAACGCGGCGACTTGGGAGTTTTCTCGTCGGGATACTGGACGGTGAATTTCTTCTTCCACAGGTGTCGCCCGGTCACGCTCATGCCCTTGAGGAGCTCGAACAGCGTGAATCCCTTGACGAATCGTTTCACTGCATTCATCGGTTCGCCTCCGTCACTGGAACCAGTGTCCGAACGGGGTGAAGAACCGGGCCACGCCGATCACGCCGATCCATACCAGGGTCACCGGGATGAACACCTTCCAGCCCAGGCGCATGATCTGGTCGTAGCGATAGCGCGGAAACGTCGCCCGGAACCACAGGAAGAAAAAAGCGACGAACGCAAGCTTGACGCAGAACCAGACGATCGACGGCACCCAGGTGAACGGCGCGAAGTCGAACGGCGCGTGCCAGCCGCCGAGGAACATGATCACGGTGAGCGCCGCGATCAGGATCATGTTGGCGTACTCTGCGAGGAAGAACAGCGCGAACGCCATGCCCGAGTACTCGACGTGGAACCCGGCCACGATCTCGGATTCGCCCTCGGCGACGTCGAACGGCGCCCGGTTGGTTTCGGCCACGCCGGACACGAAATAGACGATGAAAAGGGGCAGAAGCGGTATGAAATACCACTGGTGGATGCCGCCGGCCTGGGCGGTGACGATCTGGTGCAGGTTGAGACTGCCGGCGGCCATGAGCACGCCGACCAGGGCGAAGCCCATGGCGATCTCGTAGGCGACGATCTGTGCGGCCGATCGCATGGCGCCGAGGAAGGCGTACTTGGAGTTCGACGCCCAGCCGGCGATGATCACGCCGTACACGCCCATCGAAGTCAGGGCCAGCACGTAAAGCAGGCTGGCGTCGATGTTGGCGAGCACCCAGGTGTCGGTGAACGGCACCACCGCCCACGCCGCCAGCGCCGGCCCGAGGGCCAGCAGCGGTGCGATGCGGAACAGGTAGCGGTTGGCGCGCGAAGGGATGATGACTTCCTTGAACAGCAGCTTCACCGCATCGGCGATCGGCTGCCCCCAGCCGCGCGGGCCGACCCGGTTGGGGCCGATGCGGGTCTGCATGTAGCCGATGATCTTGCGCTCGGCGAACGTGAAATACGCGACCGACAGCATCAGCGGAACGACGATGGCGACGATCAGCAGGCCGTTGACCACGACGATCCTGAACGCCTCGGGCACGGTCATCCACAGCTCGGCAAGATACTCCACCTAGACCTCCTCCAGCGCGACGCGGCGCGCCAGGCCGAGCACCGCGCCCTGCCGGTAGCCCGAAGGCACGTAGATGCAGTTCTCGGGCACCCGCGGGTCGGGCCGCACCTCGATACTGACGCCGTCGCCGTCGGGGGTGACCAGGTTCATGATCGTGCCCTCGCGCAGTCCGTAGCGCTCGAACTGGCCCGGATTCAGCCCTGCGACAGGCTTGGCCGGGTTGTCGCGCGTGTGCTGCAGAGCACTCGCGCGGCGCACGTACGGGTCGGCGCGGTACAACGGCACGTCGACGACGCGGTGAAACTCGTCCCGCGCGGTGCCCCGGTCCTCGTCGCCGGGCAGGGCCAGGCCCCGTGCCGGGTCGAACGACGGCGGGGCGACGCGCTCGCCAAGACCCATCTCGGCGCGCACGTCGTCGATTTCCACGTAATCGAAGCCGTCGAGGCCGAGCAGGTTGCCGAGCACCCTGAGCACCTTCCACCCGGGACGGGCCTCGCCCTTCGGCTTCACCGCCGCACGGGCCGCCTGGACCCGGCCGTCGAGATTGACGAAGGTGCCGGCGCACTCGGTGAACGGTGCCAGCGGCAACAGCACGTGGGCCCGGTTCATCTCCTGGTTGGCAAAGGCGGACAGCGAGACGACGAAGTCGGCCCGCGCGAGCGCATCCGCGAGCCTGGAGCCGTCAAGGCAGTCGAGTTCCGCGTCGACGCCGTGGACGATGTAGGCGCGACGCGGCGCGGCGATCATCCGGCGGACGTTCAACCCCGGCGCATCGACCGAGCGGCCGTGCGGGCCGCGATGCGGAAGCGCGCCCATGAGCCACGCCGCCGCGCCGTTCGCTTCCGGCAGGTCGATGCGACGCGCGCCGGTGGCGGCGCGAATCCAGTTGGCGATGCCGCGCAGCACCGACGCCCGCGGGTGCTGATGGGCGCCGTCGCCGAGCACGATGGCGGCACGATCGGGATGATCGAGAAGCGCGCGCGCGATGGCATCATGGACCGCCGCCGGCTCGGCGGACGGCACCCATGCCGAGATTTCGTCAGGCAACGCGACGCCCTGTTCGGACGCCACCTGTGCCGCGACGCGCGCCAGCGTACCGGGCAGCGATGCCGGAGTGACGATATGCCTGCCGGCCAGCGGGAAGTGGAATTGGTAGTCGAGCGCATTCAACGCGTACACGCTGCCGCCCGTAAGGGTCGCCTGGCGCACGCGCAGGCCGATCAGCGGCTCGTCCTTGCGAATGTTCGAGCCGACCAGCACGATCGTCGCGAGCCGATCGACATCGCCCAGCTCGACGCCGGAACCCCGATAAAGCGGTGCCGACTGGTCGTCGTCGAAATCCTGCTGGCGCAGCCGGTGATCGATGTTGTTGCCGCCCAGGCCTCGCACAAGTTTTTGCAGCAGGTAGTGCTCCTCGGCTGGCGCGGTTGGAGAGATCAGCGCCCCGATGGCGTCGGGACCGTGCTCGTCGACGACCTTGCGAAGCTCGCGCGCGACCCGGTCGAGGGCGACCTTCCAGTCGGCGGGTTCGTAGTGATTCCCGGAGCGAAGAAGCGGCGCCAAAGCCCGTTCCGGCGAATTGACCGCCTCGTAGCTGAAGCGGTCGCGATCGGCCAGCCAGCATTCGTTGACCGCCTCGTTGGTGCGCGGCAACACCCGCTTGACCACGCCCCTCAAGGTCTGCACGTTGAGGTTCGCACCGACGCAGTCGTGGGGACTGACCGACGGGTGCGAGACGAGTTCCCAGGCCCGCGCCGTGTAGCGATACGGCTTCGAGGTCAAGGCGCCGACCGGACACAGGTCGATCATGTTCCCGGATACTTCGGAGTCCACCGTGTGACCGAGGTAGGCGGTGATCTCCATGTGCTCGCCGCGGCCGACGGCGCCGAGTTCCATGATGCCTCCGATCTCGCGGCCGAAGCGCACGCAGCGGGTGCAGTGGATGCAGCGCGTCATCTCGGTCTCGATCAGCGGACCGATGTCGTTGTCCTCGACCGCGCGCTTTTTCTCGGTGAAGCGCGAGACGTCCTCGCCGTAGCCGAGCGCCTGGTCCTGCAGCGGGCATTCACCGCCCTGGTCGCAGATGGGGCAGTCGAGGGGGTGATTGATCAGCAGGAATTCCATGGTGCCCTTCTGGGCGTCGATGGCGCGCTCCGAGGTGGTCCGCACCACCATGCCGTCGGCCACCGGGGTGGCGCAGGCGGGCAGCGGCTTGGGCGCCTTCTCCACGTCCACCATGCACATGCGGCAGTTGGCGGCGATGCTGAGCTTCTCGTGATAGCAGAAACGCGGGATATAGATTCCGGCCTGCTCCGCCGCCTGGATCAGCATGATCCCGTCGGGGACCTCGAGGCTCCTGCCGTCTATTTCAATCTTCGCCATCGGCTGTGGATCGTCGGTTACGCCGCTTCGGATTTGCTGATCATCGCCTCGAACTCGTGCCGGTAGTGCTTCATGAAGCTCTGCACCGGCCATGCCGCGGCGTCGCCGAGGGCGCAGATCGTCCGCCCCTCGATCCGGTTCGCCATGGCGACCAGCAGGTCGAGGTCCTCCATGCGCCCGCGCCCGGTGCGGATGCGGTGGATGACCCGGTACAGCCAGCCCGTGCCCTCGCGGCACGGCGTGCACTGGCCGCACGATTCGGCATAGTAGAAATAGGAGATGCGCTCGAGCATCTTCACCATGCACGTGGTCTCGTCCATCACGATGACCGATCCCGCGCCGATGGCCGAACCGGCCTTCTGCAGCGAATCGTAGTCCATGTTGCACTGCATGATGATATCGGCCGGCAGCACCGGGACCGACGAGCCGCCGGGGATCACCGCCTTGAGCCGGTGCCCGTCGCGCACGCCGCCGGCCATCTCCAGCAGCTCGGCGAACGGGATGCCCATGGGCACCTCGTAGTTGCCGGGCCGGTTGACGTGACCGGAGACCGAGAAGATCTTGGTGCCGCCGCTGCGCTCGACGCCGAGGCCCGCGAACCACGCGGCGCCGCGGCGCATGATCGGCGGCAGCGATGCCAGGCTCTCGGTATTGTTGATGGTGGTGGGCCTGCCGAAGGCGCCGACCTGGGCCGGGAACGGCGGCTTGAAGCGCGGCATGCCCTTCTTGCCCTCGAGGGACTCGAGCAGCGCGGTCTCCTCGCCGCAGATGTAGGCGCCGGCGCCGCGGGTGGCGAAGAGGTCGAAATCGATCGAACTGCCGAGCACGCCCCTGCCGAGCAGACCGGCCTCGTAGGCCTCGGCAAGCGCGGCTTCGAAGCGCGCCCACGGCTCGTAGTACTCGCCGCGAATGTAGTTGTAGCCCACCGTGGCGCCGATGGCGTAGCCGGCGATGGCCATGCCCTCGATCAGCTGGTGCGGGTTGTAGCGCAGGATGTCGCGGTCCTTGAACGTGCCGGGCTCGCTCTCGTCGGAGTTGCACACGATGTACTTCTGCCCCGGCGCGCTGCGCGGCATGAAGCTGAGCTTCAAGCCCGTGGGAAAGCCGGCGCCGCCGCGCCCGCGCAGGCCCGAATTCTTGATGGTCTCGATGATCTCCTCGGCCGTCGTGCCCTCGGCGACGATCCTGCGCCAGGCCTCGTAGCCGCCGGTGCTCTCGTAGGATGCGAGCGTCCACGGCGACTCGAGCGCCGGGTCGGGCAGGCAGACGCGATACTCACCCATCGCCCTGCTCCAGATCGGCAAGGATGGCGTCGATTCGCTCCGCGTCGAGGTTCTCGTGGTAGCGGTCGCCGACCATCATCATCGGCGCGCCACCGCAGGCGCCGAGACACTCCACCTCGATCAGCGTGAAGCGGCCGTCGGCGGTGGTCTCGCCCGGACCGATGCCGAGCCGCGACTCCAGGTGCGCCATCACCTCGTCGCTGCCGCACAGCATGCACGAGACGTTGGTGCACACCCGGAGCTGGTGGCGGCCGACCGGCTCGATGTAGAACAGGTCGTAGAACGTCGCAACCTCGTGGACCTCGATCGGCTCGAGCCCCAGCACTTGCGCGACATCGTTGATCACGCCGTCGTCCACCCAGCCGCGCTCGGCCTGGGCGTAGCGCAGCGCCGACTTCACCACGGCGCGGCGCGTCGGGTACTTGGCGGCCTCCTTCTCGATCTTGGCGACTATGGCTTCCGAGAGCATCTAGTGCGGCCTTCTCTAGCGGTCTATCTCGCCGAACACGATGTCCTGGGTGCCGATGATGGCCACCATGTCGGCCAGCATGTGGCCGCGCGACATCTCGTCGAGGGCGGAAAGGTGTGCGAAGCCCGGGGCGCGAATCTTGACCCGGTACGGCTTGTTGGAGCCGTCGGAGATCATGTAGACCCCGAACTCGCCCTTGGGCGCCTCCACCGCCGCATACGTCTCCCCCTCGGGGACGTAGTAGCCCTCGGTGAACAGCTTGAAGTGATGAATGAGCGATTCCATGTCGCGCTTCATCTCCTCGCGATGCGGGGGCACCACCTTGTAGTTCTCGAGGATCACCGGCCCCTCGTTGGCGCGCAGCCAGTCGATGCACTGGCGGATGATGCGGTTCGACTGGCGCATCTCTTCCATGCGCACCAGGTAGCGATCGTAGCAGTCGCCGGTGGTGCCCACCGGGACGTCGAACTCCATGCGGTCGTAGACCGCATACGGCTGCATCTTGCGCAGGTCCCACACCACCCCGGAACCGCGCAGCATGGGCCCGGTGAAGCCCAGCGCTTTCGCCCGCTCGGCGGTCACCACGCCGATATCGACCAGGCGCTGCTTCCAGATCCGGTTGTCGGTCAGCAGCGTCTCGTAGTCGTCGCAGCAGGATGGGAAGCGCTCGGTGAACGCCTCGATGAAGTCGAGCAGCGAACCCTGGCGGTCGCGGTTGCGGTCGCGGGTCTCGTTCTCGTCGTGCCAGCGTGACGGCTGGTACTGGGGCATCGCCTCGGGCAGGTCGCGATACACGCCGCCGGGGCGGTAGTAGGTCGCGTGCATGCGTGCGCCGGACACCGCCTCGTAGGTGTCCATGAGGTCTTCGCGCTCGCGGAACGCGTACAGGAATACGGTCATTGCGCCGACGTCGAGGGCGTGGGCGCCGATCCACAGCAGGTGGTTCAGGATGCGGGTGATCTCGTCGAACATCACCCGGATGTACTGGGCGCGTATCGGCGCCTCGATGCCGAGCAGGTTCTCGACGGCGCGCACGTAGGCATGCTCCTGGCACATCATCGACACGTAGTCGAGCCGGTCCATGTAGCCGATGCTCTGGCTGAACGGCTTGGTCTCGGCCAGTTTCTCTGTGGCCCGGTGCAATAGCCCGATGTGCGGGTCGCAGCGCTCGATGACCTCGCCGTCCATCTCCATCACCACCCGCAGCACCCCGTGAGCGGCCGGGTGCTGGGGCCCGAAGTTCATCGTGTAGTTGCGGATCTCAGGCACGGTAGCCCTCCCTGCGCGACACCCGCGGCACCAGCACGCGTGGTTCGATGGAGACCGGCTCGTAGACGACGCGGCGCTTCTCCTCGTCGTAGCGCATCTCGACGTGACCGGAGATCGGGAAGGACTTGCGGAAGGGATGGCCGATGAAGCCGTAGTCGGTCAGAAGGCGCCGCAGGTCCGGGTGCCCGTGAAACACGATCCCGTACAGGTCGAACGCCTCGCGTTCGTACCAGTTCGCCACCGGCCACAGGCCCACCACCGAATCGACCCCCGGGCGATCCGGGTCGAGACTCGCACGCACCCGGATGCGGCGGTTATGGGTCAGCGACAGCAGGTGGTACACCACCGCGAGCCGAAGGACGTCTCCATCACCCGGCTCGACCACCGCCGGTGCCTGCGACTCGGTGGCGTAGGTGGAGTAGTCCACGCCGGCGACGTCGATCAGCTGCTCGAATGCCAGCTCCGGGCGATCGCGCAGCGTGCCGAGAACGTCGGTCACGGCGCCGGGCGCGATCTCGACGGTCAGCTCGCCGATCGCGATCCGCGCTTCGACGATCGCCTGCCCGCACGCCTCGCGCACCAGTTCCGAGAGCTGTTCCACCGCGGCCATGAATTACGCGGTTCTCCGGGCGATGGTATTGGTTCGCTTGATCTTCTTCTGCAGCTGCAGGATGCCGTAGATCAGGGCCTCCGCGGTGGGCGGGCAGCCGGGAACATAGACGTCGACAGGAACGATGCGGTCGCAGCCGCGCACGACCGAATAGGAATAGTGGTAATAGCCGCCGCCGTTGGCGCACGAGCCCATTGAGATGACCCAGCGCGGCTCGGGCATCTGGTCGTACACCTTGCGCAGGGCCGGCGCCATCTTGTTGGTCAGCGTGCCGGCGACGATCATCACGTCCGACTGCCGGGGGCTCGGCCGGAAGATGATGCCGAAGCGGTCGAGGTCGTAGCGCGCGGCGCCCGCCTGCATCATCTCCACCGCGCAGCAGGCCAGGCCGAAGGTCATCGGCCACATCGAGCCGGTGCGCGCCCAGTTGATGAGGTCGTCGAGCCGGGCCGTCGCCCAGCCTTCCTTCAGTACGCCTTCTATCGACATGGCAGAATCCTCATTCCCAGTCCAGCGCCCCCTTCTTCCACTCGTAGATGAAGCCGACGACGAGCACCAACAGGAATATCACCATGGCGAGGAAGCCGAACATGCCGACCGAATCGAGCACCACGGCCCACGGAAACAGGAAGGCGATCTCCAGGTCGAACACGATGAAGAGGATGGCGACGAGGTAGTAGCGCACGTCGAACTTCATGCGGGTGTCTTCGAACGCCTCGAATCCGCACTCGTACGGCGACAATTTCTCCGGATCCGGCTTGTTGGGGCCGAGCACGCTCCCGGCGGCCAGCGCAACCACGCCGATGGTCAGCGCCACTGCCATGAACATGAGGATGGGAACGTAGTTCTCGAGCATCCGGATTTACAGGGCCAAGGTGCGTCCGGCAACCGGGTCGGAAGCGGGAACGCATTGAATTCAAAGGTATTACGAGTCTATGCGGTCGCCGATTACCCCGTCAAGGACGCACCGGCGGCGGCCGCCGGGTTTGCCTTGCGAAACCGCGGGCGCGCTCGCCGGCGAGTCTGGATATCCATGCGATGCTCCCTGGTGATCGACGGGCCGTGGTCCATCGATTGTCGTTGCTGATCCATTCTCCCCGGTCCCCTGGACATGACGGCCGCAGGAAAACATGGTGCCGAAGGCCGGACTCGAACCGGCACGGCTCGCGCCACCGCCCCCTCAAGACGGCGTGTCTACCAATTCCACCACTTCGGCAATTCAAACTCTCGCTACTGCGGCGCCTCGCCGCCGCCCTCGGGCACCGCGGGAACGTCCCCGCCGGCCTGCGTCGATTCCGCGCCGTCGGCCGGAACATCGGGAACTTCCGCGCCGACAGGCGCCGCGGGTGCCTCGACGGCCTGCGTCGCGCTTTCGAACCCGCTTTCACCGGCATAGATATAGGCCAGCGTCAGCCCGGTCAGAAAGAATACGATCGCCAATGCCGCGGTCGTGCGGCTCAGGAAATTCGCCGATCCCCGGCTGCCGAACAGCGACTGCGACGAACCGCCACCGAAGGCCGCCCCCATGTCGGCTCCCTTGCCCTGCTGCAGCAGGACAAGCACCACGATGCTGATGGCGGCGATCAGGTGTACGGCGGTGAGAATACTGGTCAACATGTCTGGCTTCAACCCGCGCTGTTGCAAATTGCGAGGAAATCCGCCGCCTTGAGCGACGCTCCCCCGATCAGCCCGCCGTCGATGTCGGGGTTGACGAACAGCGCCTGCGCGTTGTCGGGCTTGACGCTGCCGCCGTAGACTATCCGCACGGCGGAAGCCGCCGCCGGGTCGTGTCCGGCGATGCGGGCGCGTATGAAGGCGTGCACGGCCTGCGCCTGCTCGCCGGTGGCGGTACGGCCCGTGCCGATCGCCCAGACCGGCTCGTAGGCGATAACCATGTCGGCGAAGGCATCGGCGCCGAGAAACTCGATCGCCGCGTCGATCTGCGCACCGACTACCGCTTCGGTACGGTTCGCCTCGCGCTCGGCCAGGGTCTCACCGACGCACAGGATCGGCGTCAATCCACGTTCGCGAGCCGCCGCCGCCTTGCGCGCGACAACGGCATCGGTTTCGCCGTACAACGCCCTGCGCTCGGAATGGCCGACAATGACGTAACGGCAGCCGGCGTCGGCCAGCATGCTCGCGGAGACCTCGCCGGTATAGGCGCCGTCGTCGTGCCAGTCCACGTCCTGCGCACCGAGGACGACTTCGTCCTGGTCGGCCAGCAGGCGGCGGGCCTCGTCGAGGCACGTGAACGGAGGACAGACCACGACCTCGGCCCCGCCTCGGTCCGGTCCTCGCCCGGCAAGAATGCCGCCGACCAGTTCATGCGTGAATTTCCGGGAACCATGCATTTTCCAGTTCCCCGCAACCAGCGGTTGCCGCATCGTGCACTCCACGAAATTGTTCTTGCCTGGCGCCCGGACGCACCCGGGAGGCGTGTCGGACGCGTCGCGTACCGGGCACGCGACGCGATTCCGGGGTTCAGCCGATCCGGCCTGGTCCCGGGGAGGCGTGACGGCGCGGGATCTTCCCGCGCCCCTCGAAAGCGGCCGGATTATACTGGAATAGGCGGGAGGTTGGTATAGCGAGTGGTGTGGACAGGCACTAGCTGGCGGCGATCGCCGTGGCGCCGCGCACCACGCTGGCAAGACGCTCGGCATGGTCGCGCACGTCGCCCGGGTCGCGGCCCTCGACCATCACGCGGATCAGCGGCTCGGTACCCGACGGACGCAGCACCACTCGGCCATCGCCGCCGAGTTGTTCGGTGATGCGCGCCACTTCCCGGGTCACCTCCGGGGTCTCGAGGATGGCGACGGCGGCGGCGCGGTCGCAGGACAGCTTCACGTTTATGGCGACCTGGGGATAACGGTCCATCTCCGCGGCGAGGTCGGCCAGCGTCTCGCCGCTTTCGACCATGGCGGCGAGGATCTCGAGCGCCGCGATGATGCCGTCGCCCGTCGTGCTCTTGTCGAGGGAGATGATGTGTCCCGAGGTCTCGCCGCCGAGGATCCAGCCGCGCTCGACGAGCGCCTGAAGCACGTAGCGGTCGCCAACCGCGGCGCGGTGAAAGGCGACCTTGCGCCGGGCACAGGCGCTTTCGAGGCCGTAGTTGGTCATCACGGTGCCGGCGACCCCGCCGTTCATGCGGCCCGCGGCGTGACGCCGGCTCATCATCACGAACAGCGCCTGGTCGCCGTCGATGATCCGCCCTTCGTGGTCGACGAACAGGACCCGGTCGCCGTCGCCGTCGAGCACGACGCCGACGTCGGCGCGCCGGTCGCGCACGACCGCCCGCGCGGCGGCAGGATGGGTCGAACCGCAGTCGAGATTGATGTTGAAGCCGTTCGGCTGGTTGGCCACGGCAATGACTTCGGCGCCGAGCTCCTCGAACACGTGCGGGGCGATGTGATAGGCGGCGCCGTTGGCGCAGTCGACCACGACCCTGAGGCCCTTGAGAGAGAGATGGGCCGGGAACGTGCTCTTGCAGAACTCGATGTAGCGGCCGGCGGCATCCGAAAACCGCTCCGCCTTGCCGAGGAAGCGCGGCTCCACGGTGACGAGCGGAACGTCCATCATTCGCTCTATCTCTTCCTCGATCTCATCCGGCAGCTTGCTGCCGGCGCCGGAAAAGAACTTGATCCCGTTGTCCTCGAACGGGTTGTGCGAAGCGCTGATGACGATGCCGGCGCTTGCCCGCGCAGTGCGGGCGAGGTACGCGATGCCCGGAGTGGGCATGGGGCCGATCAGCAGCACGCTGACGCCGGCTGCCGAAAGTCCCGCCTCGAGCGCCGACTCGAGCAGGTAACCTGAGACCCTGGTGTCCTTGCCAATGACGACCTTGGGATTGTCCGTGTTGCGGCACAGGACCCTGCCGGCGGCCCAGCCGAGCTTGAGAACAAGCTCGGGGGTGATGGCGCCCTCGCCGAGGCGGCCGCGAATTCCGTCGGTACCGAAAAATCGTCTGCTCAAACTGGGTCCTTTCCTCGTCTCGTTCGATCTCATGACTCTTGCGACGCGCCTGCCCCGGCGCCCGCCGCCGCGCGCCAGGCCGCCAGCGCCTCGACCGTCTGGCGCACATCGTGAACCCGGATGATCGCGGCGCCCTTGAGCACCGCGTACAGGGCCAGGGCGATGCTGGCCGGAACCCGGTCGGGCGGCTCGTGGCCGAGTATCCTCACGATCATCGACTTGCGCGACAGGCCGGCCAGTACCGGCATTCCCGCCGGCGCGATGCGATCCAGGTGGCGCAGCAGCTCGAGATTATGCGCGAGCGTCTTGCCGAATCCGAAACCGGGGTCGACGATGACGTCCGCCCGGGCTATGCCTGACGCCAGCGCCGCCTCGGCGCGCTCCTCGAGAAACTCGGCAACCTCCTTCACCACGTCGTCGTAGCGGGGATCGACCTGCATGGTGCCGGGCTCACCCTGCATGTGCATCAGGCATACCGGAACGCCGCACGCAGCCGCCGCCTCGAGCGCGCCCGAAGCGCGCAGGGCCCGGATATCATTGATCATTCCGGCGCCGGCGGCAACCGCCGCGTGCATCACCGCGGGCCGGGAAGTGTCGATGGAGATCGGGGTATCGACGCGGGAGCGCAGGCCCTCGATCACCGGGATCACCCGCGCGAGTTCCTCGTCGACACTGACCGCCGCCGCACCCGGCCGCGTCGACTCGCCGCCGATATCGAGAATGTCGGCGCCTTCCTCGGCGAGCCGCAGGCCGTGCTCGACGGCCCTGCCGGTATCAAAAAACAGACCCCCGTCGGAGAACGAATCGGGGGTCACGTTGATGATTCCCATCACCGAGGGGCCGTCCGACCTCAGCCGAACGCGCCCCTGGACGTGATCGTCGTCCAATGTCGACAATCGGCGTCCTCAGGCCGAGTGGCCGGCCGGCTGGTCCATGTCGGGCTGCACGGGGCCTTCGCGGCCGGCATCCTCGGCGGAGTCGTCCGGGCCTTTCGTCCCGGAGGCGTCGCTCTTCTGGTCCGGGGGCGAGGGCTTCCTGCCGTCCATGATCTCGTCGATCTGCCTGGAGTCGAGCGTCTCCCATTCCAGCAGCGCCTTGGCCATGACCTCGATCTTGTCGCGGTTGTCCTCGATGATCTGCCGCGCCCGCTTGTACTGCTCCTCGATGATCCTCGTGACCTCCTTGTCAACGCGCGCCGCGGTCTCGTTGCTCAGATTGCGGTTGGTCGACACGTCGCGGCCGAGGAACACCTCGTGCTCGCGCTCGCCGTAGGTGCGCGGGCCGAGCTCCTCGCTCATGCCCCAGGACGACACCATGCGCTGGGCCAGGTTGGTGGCCTGCTCGAAGTCGTTGGCGGCGCCGGTGGTCATCTGGTTCATGAACACTTCCTCGGCGATGCGCCCGCCCATCAGCACCGCGATCCGGGCAAGGAGGTACTCGCGGTTGTGGCTGTAGCGATCGGTCTCGGGCAGCTGCATGGTCACGCCCAGCGCCCGGCCGCGCGGGATGATGGTGACCTTGTGCACCGGGTCGGCGAACGCCTTGAGCACCTTGGCGACCACCGTGTGGCCCGACTCGTGGTAGGCGGTATTGAGCCGCTCCTCCTCGGGCATGACGATGGAGCGCCGCTCGACGCCCATGATCACCTTGTCCTTGGCGTTCTCGAAGTCGCTCATGTCGACCAGCCGCTTGCCGCCGCGGGCTGCGAACAGGGCCGCCTCGTTGACGAGGTTGGCGAGGTCCGCGCCGGAAAACCCCGGCGTGCCGCGCGCGATGACGGCGGCATCGACGTCGTCGGAGATCGGCACCTTGCGCATGTGGACCTTGAGAATCTGCTCGCGGCCGCGGATATCCGGCAGCGGCACGTGCACCTGGCGGTCGAAGCGGCCGGGCCGAAGCAGGGCCGGGTCGAGCACGTCGGGCCGGTTGGTGGCGGCGATGACGATCAGGCCCTCGTGGCCCTCGAAGCCGTCCATCTCAACCAGCAGCTGGTTGAGGGTCTGCTCGCGCTCGTCGTGGCCGCCGCCGAGGCCGGCGCCCCTCTGGCGGCCGACCGCGTCGATCTCGTCGATGAATATGATGCACGGCGCGTTCTTCTTGGCCTGCTCGAACATGTCGCGCACCCGCGAGGCGCCCACGCCCACGAACATCTCGACGAAGTCGGAGCCGGAAATGGTGAAGAACGGCACCTTGGCCTCGCCCGCGATGGCCTTGGCCAGCAGCGTCTTGCCGGTGCCGGGGCTGCCGGTCATCAGGACGCCCTTGGGGATGCGGCCGCCGAGCTTCTGGAACCTCGAGGGATCACGCAGGAAGTCGACCAGTTCCTTGACCTCCTCCTTGGCTTCGTCCACGCCCGCGACGTCCTCGAAGGTGATGTTGTTCTTGTCCTCGGTGAGCATCCGCGCGCGGCTTTTGCCGAAGCTGAGCGCACCGCGCCCGCCGCCGCCCTGCATCTGCCGCATGAAGAAGATCCACACGCCGATCAGCAGGAGCAGCGGGAACCAGTTGATGAGGATATGCATCAACAGCGACGGTTCTTCTTCCTTCTTGCTGACAATCGACACGTTGTGCTTCAGCAGGTCGTTGACCAGCTGCGGGTCGCCCGGGTTGTACGTCACGAAGCGGTTGCCCGCGGTGGTTTCGCCCTTGATCGTCTTGCCGTCGATCTCCACGCGAACCACGCGGCCGGAAGCCACGTCGTTGATGAACTCCGAGTACTCGATCTCGTTGGATGTCGCGGAATCCGGCGGCGAGAAATTGTTGAACACCGCCATGAGAACCATGGCGATTACCAGCCAGAGGACCAGGTTTTTGGTCAGATTGTTCAAGCAAGCTACCTCGGGATCTCTACTTGAATTGGAAATTCGGCGTTGCACCGGCGCTTCGAACCGAGCGGGCCGGCGCCGTCCTGGTGGATCGACGAGGATCTCCCGGGCCCCGGGTCATCCTTTATATGGTCGCCTTTCGATGGACTTCAAGCGGTGCTGGACGGGTATTCACCCGGCCGATTATACCCTTTCGCCACGATATAGCACTCCGGGCTGCGGGCGCGCGACGCCTCGGGCTTGCGCAGGATGACGCGGGCGAAGCGCTCGCGGAACGCGTCCACGATCGCGGCACGTTCGCCGCCCTCGAAAATCTTGACCACCATCACGCCGCCCTGCCTGAGCCGTGGCCGTGCGAAGGCCAGCGCCGCCTCGACCAGTTCGCGACAGCGCGCCTCGTCGCGATCCCTGATCCCCGACAGGTTCGGCGCCATGTCGGACACCACCGCGTCCACCGGACCCGCCAGGATCTCGTCGAGACGTGCGGCGACATCCGGATCGAGAAAGTCGCCCTGGACGAACGCCACGCCCTCTATCGGCGCCATGTCGAGCCGGTCCACCGCGACCACCAGCCCACCCGGCCCGACCTTGCGCGCCAGGTACTGGCTGAATCCGCCCGGTGCCGCTCCCAGGTCGACGACCCGCTGGCCCGCGCGGAACAGCTTGTCCCGCGCGTCGATCTGCTCGAGCTTGAACACCGCCCGCGAGCGCAGGTTCAACCGGCGGGCCCGGTCCACGTAGGGGTCGCGCTCCTGGCGCGCGACCCAGCGCCGGCTGGAGGCGCTTTTCCCCTTTCCTTTCTTCATCCCGCAATTGTGCGCGACCGGTGTACCGGCGGCGCCATTGCTGAAATAATCGGCTTTTTCACGGCGAACCCGTCATGTCCGAACTGACCGGCAAACAGCTTCGATTCCTGCGTTCTTCGGCCCACCACCTCAAGATCGTGGTCAGCGTCGGCGCCCGCGGCGTCACCCGCGCCGTGGTCGACGAACTCGACGGCGCGCTGGAATCGCACGAACTGGTCAAGGTCAGGCTCGCCGGAGAGGACCGCGAGGCGCGCGAGCGCTGCCTCGAACGGCTCTGCGCCGCCACCGGCTCGGCGCCGGTGCAGATGATCGGCAAGACCGGGGTGGTATACCGGCCGGCGCGAGAGCCGAGGATCGTCCTGCCCGCGTAGAGCGCAGGTCCCGGCTGCCACCGCGAGACGACGGTTGCTTGTCGCCTGGCACGTGGTTCTCGAGTCCGGCCGCGGGTTCAGGGCGTCTGCCCCAGCAGGTCCCCGGCGTACTGGCAATAGCGACGCCTGAACACCAGCAGGTGCCAGCGCCGCCCGCCGAGCTGGTGCCACAGGTAGGCATTGCGCACCGCCGCCAGGAGCGCGCTTCGAACCTTGGCGACGAGCACCGCGCTTTGCAGGTGACCCTCCGCGCCGTTCACGATGATGGACGGCTTCAGGGGGCTCAGGGTTTCCGTGTACAGGTCGTTCAGGGCGAAATACGTCTCGTCCGGGTAGGGCACGGGCCGCTCCGCCGCGGCCAGCCGGGTCAGCTTGCGGCCGAGCTTGTCGCGAAACATATCGTTGGCGCGCAGTGACGCCTGCAGCCTGAGCGCCCCGTGGGTCATGCGAATGACGTCCACCGCGGCCGCGTCCGGACGGCCGCCGCCGAACTCGGCGATCAGCCTCAGCCCCCGCGAAACGTCGGCGACACCGTCATAGAGTTGTTCCGGGTCCGG
>CBFGVH010000032.1:0-29784 GCA_965652415.1 uncultured Gammaproteobacteria bacterium
ACTCGCGCGGCGCGTTTCTCGGTCGCGGTGAGGCGGGCGAAGCTGGCGGTGATGTGTTCCACCAGGGGCGCGTGACGGCTGCTGTCGGTCATGTCCTTCTCAAGCAATGCAAGGGATGGGCCGGGCCGTATCAGATATTACAGCGATTGACTTTGATATAAAAACTGTAATAAAAACTGCGGGCGCGACCCGCTGCCAACCGATGCTCCTCGACGTCGCCGGGCGGCGCGCACCGTCCCGCGCCATCGCCGCGCGCCGCCAGTCATAAAATGCCGATCAGCATTTCGGGAGTTCCCATGCAAGCGTCAGAGGTCAAGACCAGGGCCGATGCCCGGAAAATCGTCGAGGAGCGCGAGCTCGATTACGTCAAGGTGGGATTGTTTGACGTTGACGGCATCATGCGCGGCAAGTACATCAGCCGCGACAAGTTCCTCTCCGCGCTCGACGGCGGCTTCGGCTTCTGCGACGTGGTGCTCGGCTGGGACTCTTGCGACCAGCTCTACGACAACGTCAAGTTCACCGGCTGGCACACCGGCTACGGCGACGCCTGGGTCAACATCATTCCGTCGAGTTGCCGCGAACTGCCGCTCGAGGACGGCACGCTGCTGTTTCTCGCCGAGTTCGACCGCGGCGCCGAGGCGATCTGTCCGCGCGGACTCCTGCGGCGGGTGCTGGCGAAGGCGAAGGACATGGGCTTCGCCGCCAGCGCCGCCTGCGAGTTCGAGTTCTTCGTCTTCGACGAAACGCCGGAGAGCGTGCGCGAGAAAAACTACCGCAACCTGAAGAACATCTCGCCCGGATTCTTTGGCTATTCCATGCTGCGCAACTCGGTCTATTCCGAGTTCTACGAGGACCTGCTGCGCATGTCCCGGGACATGGAGTTTCCCCTCGAAGGGCTGCATACCGAGACCGGTCCCGGCGTGCTCGAGGCGGCGCTCGCCCACACCGACGCCCTCGAGGCGGCCGACCGCGCGGCGCTGTTCAAGACCTATACGAAGGTGCTGGCACAGCGCAACGGATGGATGGCCACCTTCATGGCCAAGTGGTCGGCCCACTGGCCGGGACAGAGCGGCCACATTCACCTGTCGTTGACGGGTCGTGACGGCAATCCCGTGTTCCACGAGGAGGGGCATGAGCACAACATGTCGACCGCCATGCGCCATTTCATCGGCGGCCAGCAGGCGCTGATGCCCGAGGTGCTGTCGATGATCTCGCCGACCGTGAACAGCTTCAGTCGCCTGATTCCCGGGTTCTGGGCGCCGACCGCGGCGAGCTGGGGCGTGGAGAATCGCACCTGCGCGCTGCGCGCCATATACGGCAAGCCCAAGGCGCAGCGCGTGGAGTACCGCATCGCCGCCGCAGACATCAACCCCTACATCGCCCTGGCCGCCGCCATCGGCACGGGCCTTTGGGGCATCGAGCACGAGATCGAGCCGGGTGCGCCGGTGGTCGGCAACGCCTACGACGTCAAGTTCCCGCGCAAGTACCAGCTGCCGGCCACCCTGATGGAAGCCGCCGGCAGGCTGCGTGCCTCGAAGGCGGCGCGCTCGCTGTTCGGCGACGACTTCGTCGAGCACTATGCCGCCACCCGCGAATGGGAGGAGCGCGAGTTCCGCAAGCACATCACCGACTGGGAAATGGCGCGCTACTTCGAAATCATCTGAGCGCGCCCCCACCTGTCAATCATGCACACATCCATGAAAACGATTAAGGTCGTCTCGCCGGTCGACGGCGAGGTCTACATCGAACGCCCCCTGGCCGGCGAGACGGACATCGCCGCCGCCCTCGCCGCCGCCGACGATGCCGGTGCCGCGTGGCGCGCGACGCCCGTCGCGAGGCGCGTCGAACTCGTCAACCGCGCGGTCGACATCTTCGTGTCAAGGCGCGAGGAAATCAGCGAGGAGATCACCTGGCAGATGGGCCGGCCGATCCGCTTCGCGCCCGGCGAGGTGGCCGGTTTCGAGGAACGCGCCCGCTACATGGCATCGATCGCGCCCGAGGCGCTGGCGCCGGTGACGCCGCCGGCGAAGAGCGGCTTCAACCGCTTCATCCGCCGTGAGCCGCTCGGGCAGGTGTTCGTGATCGCGCCGTGGAACTACCCGTACCTGACCTCGGTGAACGCGGTGGTGCCCGCGCTGCTCGCCGGCAACACGGTGATCCTCAAGCACTCGGCCCAGACCCCGCTGTGCGCCGAGCGCTTCGTGCAGGCGTTCACCGAGGCGGGGCTGCCGCCGGGCGTGTTCCAGTACCTGCACCTCGACCACGCCGACACCGAGAGGCTGATCAGGGCGGACGAGATCGGCTTCGTCGCCTTCACCGGCTCGGTGCCGGGCGGGCGCACCGTTGAGCGCGCCGCCGCCGGGCTGTTCAAGGGCGTGGGGCTGGAACTCGGCGGCAAGGACCCCGCCTACGTGCGCGCCGACGCCGACCTGAAACATGCCGTCGACACGGTGGTGGACGGCGCCTTCTTCAACTCGGGGCAGTCCTGCTGCGGCATCGAGCGGGTCTACGTGCATCGCGACGTGTTCGACGACTTCGTCGCCGGTGCCGTGGAACTGGTCGGGTCGTACCGACTCGGTCCCCCGCAGGACGAGGCCACCACCCTCGGACCGCTGGTGCGCGCCGAGGCCGCCGACTTCGTGCGCGGGCAGATCGACGAGGCGGTGAAGCAGGGCGCGCGCGCCCATGTCGACCCGTCGCTGTTCGAACGCGATGCGCCGGGCACCGCCTACATGGCGCCGCAGCTTCTGACCGACGTCGATCATTCCATGCGGGTGATGACCGAGGAAAGCTTCGGCCCGGTGGTCGGCGTGCAGCCGGTATCGGGCGACGACGAGGCGATCGAATTGATGAACGACAGCGAGTTCGGGCTCACCGCCGCGGTGTTCACCCGCGACGAGGAGGCGGCGCTGGCGATCGGCGAGGCCGTGTCGACCGGGACCTTCTTCATGAACCGCTGCGACTACCTCGACCCGGCGCTCGCCTGGACCGGCGTGCGCCACTCGGGACGCGGATGCACGCTGTCGACCATCGGCTTCGAGCAGCTCACCCGTCCCAAGTCGTTCCATTTCAAGACCCGTATCTGAAGGCGTCACCATGAAGGCCAACTGGAACTACCCGACCGCCATCCGCGCCGGCGCCGGACGCATCGGCGAACTGGCCGACTGCTGCAACGCGCTCGGCATGAGGCGTCCGCTGCTCGTCACCGACCCGGGTCTGCGCGCATTGCCGATGGTGGATGCGGCGATCGACGCGTGCCGCGCGGCGGGGCTCGGCATCGACGTGTTCAGCGACATCAAGGCCAATCCCACCGGCGCCAATGTCGAGGAGGGCTGCGTCGCGTTTCGCGACGGCGGCCACGACGGCGTCATCGCCTTCGGCGGCGGCAGCGGTCTCGACGCGGCCAAGGCGGTGGCGCTCATCGCGCGCCAGGACGTGCCGCTGTTCGATCTCGAGGACGTCGGCGACAACTACCTGCGCGCCGATCGCGCCCGCATCGCGCCCATCGTCGCCGTGCCCACCACCGCCGGCACCGGGTCCGAGGTCGGCCGCGCCTCGGTCATCGTCGACGAGGCCGCCCACGCCAAGAAGATCATCTTCCACCCGCGCATGCTGCCGTCGATCGTGATCCTCGATCCCGAATTGACCACCGCACTGCCCGCGAGGCTGACCGCGGCCACCGGCATGGACGCGCTGTCGCACAATCTCGAGGCGCTGTGCTCGCCGCTGTTTCACCCGCTGGCCGAGGGCATCGGCATGGAAGGGGCGCGGCTGGTACACGACTACCTGCCGCGCGCCGTGGCCGACGGCAGCGACATCGAGGCGCGCATGCAGATGCTGGTCGCTTCGACCATGGGCGCGACCGCGTTCCAGCGCGGCCTCGGCGCCATGCACGCCCTGTCTCATCCGCTCGGCGCGCTCTACGATGCCCATCACGGCACCCTCAACGCGATTCTCATGCCCTACGTGCTTCGCGCCAATTCCGGCGCCATCGGCGGCGTCTGCGCGCGGCTCGCCCGTTACCTCGGTCTTGCCGGCACGGGCGCCGACGCGGTGATCGACTGGGTGCTCGAGCTTCGACGCACGATCGGCATTCCGCATACCCTGGCCGAGATCGGCATCGACGCCGCGCGCGCGGCCGAGATCGGGCCGATGGCAGTGGCGGACCCGTCGGCGGGCACCAACCCTATCGCCTTCGATGCCGACCGCTACTCGACCCTCGTCACCGATGCCGTCGACGGGCGCCTGTAGGGTCCGTCCATGAAGATCGGACTGCTTCAATGCGACCGGGTGCGCGAGGAGCTGCAGGCGCAGGGCTTTGCCGACTATCCCGAGGTCTTCATCGAGCGTTTCCACGCCGTCGACCCGGACCTCGAGTTCCGGGTCTATCGCTGCATGGACGGCGAGATCCCGGCGGCCACCGACGAGTGCGACGCCTGGATCAGCACCGGCTCACGGTTCAGCGTGCTCGACGACGACGAGTGGATCCGCGATCTCGAGCGCTTCGTCGCGCGCCTGGTGTCGGACAAGGCGCCGTACATCGGCATCTGCTTCGGCCACCAGTTGCTCGCCAAGGCGCTCGGCGGCACCGTGGCGCGCGCCGCCGTGGGCTGGGGCGTGGGTGTGTCGCAGAACGTCATCGACGAGCCGCAGCCGTTCATGGGCGACGACGCCAGGCGCGACGTCAACCTGGTCGTCTCCCACCAGGACCAGGTCACCGAGCTCCCGGAGGAAATGAAACTGATCGGCGGCAGCGACTTCTGCCCGATCTACTTCTGCACCATCGGCGACCATGCCCTGTCCATCCAGGGCCACCCCGAGTTCAGCCGCGAGTATTCCCGCGCCTTGATGGAAATGCGCCGCGGCCTGATTCCCGAGAACGTCATCGAGGCGGGGCTGAAGTCGCTGGAGCTGCGAGTCGACGACGACGCCGTGTTTCGCTGGATGGTACGGTTCTTCGAGAACGCGGTCGCAGCGCGGGAACGCGCGACGTCGGCGCGCGCGCGTAACTGACGGTTTCCAATTACCGGTCGCGGCCGGGCCGCTACTCGGCCGAGATCGCGGCTGGTTCTTCGGCGCTCTCGGCGGCGGTCTCGTGGGCCGCCGATGCCGCGTCCCCGGTCGCTTCGCCGGCATCCGGCTCGCCTTCGGTCGCGGCTCCGCTCGACTGGTAGGTTTCCTTCGCCGCCTTCAGGCCGCTCCCGGCCGCGGCGCCGACCCGGGCGCCGGTTTCCTTGGTCTTCTCCCAGGCTTCGCCGGAGACCTCCTTGGTCTTTTCCCATGCCTCGCCGGATACCTCCTTCGTCTTCTCCCAGACGTCGCCGGAGACTTCCTTCGTCTTCTCCCATCCCTGCTTCGCCGTCTCGGCGCCGGCTTCCATCAGCTCCTTGCTCTTCTCAAGAGTCTTCTCGACAACGTCGCCTTCACCGGCGGCGGACCCGGCTTCGACCGCCTCCGGCGTCACCGCCTGCGCCGCCTCCCGGTCCTGCTGGGCAAGGGCCGGCAGGGCCGGTGCCAGTACCAGTACCAGCGCCGCGGCCCGCGCCGCCGCGCCGGTGAGTGCGAACCTGCGATTCGTTTCCATCATTGGCGTGAACCTCGTTTGGCTGGGTAAGGAACGGGTCCGGCCTTGAGCGCGGCGGTGAATCGTTGCTAGAGTCCCCGCCTCGCGCCGGGCCCCGTAATGCATCGGCACCCTACCAGAGCATGCTGAACTCCCTATGAATCCGATTCGCATCGGCACACGCCGCAGTGCCCTGGCCCTGTGGCAGGCCCGCTTCGTCGCCGAGCGCCTGCGACGCCACTGGCCCGCAATCGAGGTGGAACTGGTCGGCATCGTCAGCCAGGGCGACAAGACCCTCGACGTGCCGCTGGCAGCCTCGGGCGGCAAGGGACTGTTTCTCAAGGAGCTCGAGGAAGCCCTGGTCGAATCCCGGGTGGATCTCGCCGTGCACTCGATGAAGGACGTCACCGTGACCCTCCCGGACGGCCTGCACATCGGGGCGATATGCGAGCGTGGCGACCCGCGCGACGCCTTCGTCTCCAATCGTTATCAAGACCTCGACGAGATGCCCGCGGGCGCCCGCGTGGGAAGTTGCAGCCTGCGCCGCCAGGCGATCCTGCGGCACCTGTATCCCACGCTCGAGGTGGACAACCTGCGCGGCAACGTCAACACGCGCCTGGCACGGCTCGATGCCGGCGACTTCGACGCGTTGATCCTCGCCGCCGCCGGCCTGAAGAGGCTCGACATGGCCGGGCGCATTCGCACCGAACTCGATCCGGCGACGTTCGTTCCGGCGGTGGGCCAGGGCGCCATCGGCGTCGAGTGCCGCATCGACGACGCGCGCAGCAACGAGCTCATCGCACCGCTCAACGATGCCGACACTGCTCTGTGCGTAGGTGCCGAGCGGGTGGTCAACGCGGCCCTCGAAGGCGGCTGCCACGTCCCCATCGCCGCCCACGCCGTGCGCGACGGCGACGCCGTGCAGTTGCGCGCGCTGGTGGGGGACACCGACGGCTCGCGGCTGCTGCGTGCCGAGGGGCGGGCGGCACCGGGGCAGGCCGGCGATCTTGCGCACCGGGTCGCCGCCGACCTGCGCAGACAGGGCGCCGGCGACATCCTGGAGCGCGTCTACCGGGACCACTGATGACGCGCGACATCGATCTCGGCGGCGTCACGGTGCTGGTGACGCGGCCCGAGCGCCAGGCGGCCGTCCTGGCCGCTATGGTGGTCGAACACGGTGGCCGCGCGCTTCGCCTGCCGCTGGTCGATATCGAGGCGGCCCCGGTCGACGCGGAACTCGCCGCGCGGCTGGCGCGTGCCGGGCGTTACGACATCCTCATCTTCGTCAGCGTCAACGCGGTCGAGTTCGGCCTCGACGCGGTGGCGCAGGCCGGCGGCAGCATCGCCGCCGACGTTCCCGCGGCCGCGGTGGGCGAGGCGACCGCCGAGGCGCTGAAGCGGCGCGGCGTCACCCGCGTCACATTGCCCCAAGGGCGGTCGCGCAGCGAGGAACTGCTAGAATGCGAACTGTTGCAGGAGGTGGCCGGCCGGCGAATATTGATCTTCCGCGGCCAGGACGGCCGCGAACTTCTCGCCGGCACATTGAGACGCCGCGGCGCGCTGGTCGACTATGCGCCGGTATACCGGCGCCTGGTGTCTAAGCGCGACGATGCCGCGAGCGTGCTGGCCGAGTGGCTGCGGGCCGATCGGCCGGTGCTGGTACTGACCAGCGAGGCGTCGGCGCGCGCCTTTCTCGAGCAACTTCCCGGCGACCTGAGGGGGCCGGCGCTGGCGGCCCCGGTGGCGGTCATTAGTGACCGCATCGGCCGGTTCTGCCGTGACGCCGGCTGGCGCGGGCCAGTGCGTGCAAGCGCCACCGCGAGCGATGAGGCCCTGGTACGCGCGCTGGCCGAGGTTTCCCGAATCTTCAACGAACAGCGATTGCGATGACAACTGAAACGTCTGCCGAGCAGGCCGCGACCAGGGGCGAGAGCGCCCGCGCGGTGCCGGCATCCGCCGCGCTCTGGCTCGCCGTCGCCGCCCTGGTGGTGGCGCTCGCGGCGGCCGTCGCGGCGGCCGTCGCCTTCTACCAGGGGGCGGTCACCGCGCGCCTCGAGACCGGCGAACAGCGCGGGGTGGTCGAGCGGCTGGCGAGCGAACAGGGCGCCGCCGTCGAGCGCCAGGCGCAGCTCGCCATGCGCGTCGACGACATCGGCGCTCACCTCGATGAGTTCGAGCGCTCGCTCTCCAGCGCCCTCGACCAGGAGTCGAGCCGGCGCGAGAGTGCGCTTGCGGATTTTCGCGCCGAGTTCGACGCGCTCGCCGGCTCGGTCGAACAGGTCTACGAGGACCTCGGCCGGTCGGTGGATACCTGGGTGCTGGAGGAGGTCGAGCAGTTGCTGCTGCTGGCCAACCAGCGCCTGACGCTGGCGGCAGACACCGCTCTCGCCGTCGCGGCGCTCGAGATCGCCGACGCCAAGCTCGGCGACATCGGCGATCCCGCGCTGCTGCCGGTGCGCCGCCAGCTCGCCGAGGAACTGGCGGCGCTCGATCGCGTGCCCGAACTGGACGTCGACGGTGCTGCGCTCAGGCTCGGCGCGTTGATGAACAACGTCGGCGATCTGCCGCTGGCCCAGGACATGCAGCGACCTGAATGGCAGACCGGTGAAGCGACCGGCGGCGCGGGCGACGACACCGGCGCGGGCGGCGTCGAGCGCCTCGCGCGGGAGATGCTGGCCGATCTCGGCAACCTGGTGCGCGTGCGCCGGGTCGACGAGACCCGCGCGCCGCGCCTGACCACCGTGCAGCGATTCCTGGTGGACGAGAACCTGCGCCTGATGCTGGCCGGGGCGCGCCAGGCGCTGCTCGAAGGCCGGGCGGCCGTGTACCGGCAGGACCTCGAGGCGGCCCGTGAGTGGATGACGCGCTACATCGCCATGGACAGCGACGTCGCCGTGAACTTCGGCGACGAACTTAAGGCGCTGGCGGCATTGCCGGTCGAGCGCGAGCTGCCGCCGATCGACGGCTCCCTGGCCCTGCTTCGCGAGCTGATTGCCGAGCGCGGTGGTCGATGAACACGCTGATCTTCATCCTCGCCACCCTGGCCGTGGCGCTGGTGCTCGCGCTGGTGGCGCTGGAGGATCCCGGCTACATACTGATCGCCCGCGCTCCCTACGAGATCGAGATCTCCCTGGCGCTCGCCATTCTGCTCCTGGTGGCGGCCTTCGCGGCCCTGTACCTCGGCACGCGGTTCCTGATGCGCTCATTGAACGCGCGCCGAGACCTCGCCGCGTGGAAGCGGCGCCATGACCGCGAACGGGCCGGGCGCGACATCCTTGCCGGCTACGCGCGGCTCATCGAGGGTGATTTCGCCGACGCCGAGCGCGAACTCACGCTGCGGGCGTCGCACAGCGAGACTCCACTTCTGAACTACCTCGGCGCCGCCTACGCCGCCCAGCAGCAGGGCGACTACGTGCGCCGCGATTCCTGGCTCGACGCCGCGGCCGCGGGCGGCCGGCGATTCCGCGACGCCATCGCCCTGACCCGCGTCCGCCTGCAGTTCCAGGCCGGGCAGCTGGCCGAGGCGCGGCGCACCATCGAGGCGATGCGTGAGCCGCTGCGCCGGCGCGCGGTCACCCAGCGCATGGAAGCCGAGGTACTGCGTTCGCTGGGTGACTTCGAGGCCCTGGAAAAGCGCCTCGGCTACTACAGGCGCCACGGTGCCTTCGCCCCGGGCGAGATCGCCGAACTCGAGCAGCAGGTCTACTCGCGGCCGTTCCTTCCCGGTGCGATCGCGCCCGACAACGCCAACGCGCTCACCCGGGCATGGTCTTCGCTGCCCGAAGCCGAGCGTCACGACGCCGAGCTGGCGACGGGCTACGTAAAACGCCTGATCGAGTCGGGAAACGAAAGGCGCGCGCGCGATTTCATCCTGTCGGAGATGCACCATCACTGGAACCCCGACCTCGTGCCGCTGTTCACGTCCCTGCCGGGCGAGCGCGAGGAGACCATACGCCAGTTGCGGGTGTGGCTCGAGAAGCACCCCGACGACGCCCGCCTGCTTTACGAGCTGGCGCACTTGACGCGCGCCGCGGGCGACGACGAGGAGGCCCAGGAGTACTACTCCCGGGCCATCCGCAACGGCGCCGGGGCGAAGGCCTACCTGGAGCTGGGCGAGCTGCTGGAGCGCGCCGGCGAGAACGTGGAAGCGCTGCGCTGCTACCGGCGCGGCCTCGAGGTGCGGGCGGCGCGCAGGCGCGAAGGCCCGGCGCTCGCGGCGTCCGGCGCTCAGTCGTCGACGGCGAACTCGAAGGAGTCGTAGTACAGCCGCGACGGGTCGAGGCCGTGCGCGGGGAAGCGGGTCCTGGCGGCGTCGATCATCACCGGCGGGCCGCAGGCGTACACTTCGTGTCCGGCGAGGTCGGGATAACGGGCCAGCACCGCCTCGTGCACGAAGCCGGTCTCGCCGCGCCAGTCGTCGTCGGCCTGCGGCTCCGAGAGCACCGGGGTGTAGTCGAGGTTGGCGTGTCGCGCGGCCCACTCGGCCATGGTGTCGTCGAGATACAGGTCGCGGCGCTGGCGCACGCCCCAGAACAGGTGGAAGCGGCGCGCGCTGCCGTCGTGCAGTGCCTGCTCGAGCAATGCCTTGACGGGGGCGAGGCCGGTGCCGCCGGCCATGAGGATGGCCGGCAGGTCGTTGTCCTGGCGCAGGAAGAAGGTGCCGAACGGTCCCTGGAAGCGGAGCAGGTCCTTGACCTTCATCGACTCGAACACGCGCGAGGAGAACTGACCGCCGGGCACGTGGCGCACGTGCAGCTCCAGCTCCTGTCCGAACTGCGGCCGGCTGGCCATGGAAAAGCTGCGCCGCCGGCCGTCGCGCAGCAGGATGTCGATATACTGTCCGGCGAGGTAGTCGAACGGCTGGTTGGCGGGCAGCTTCAGGTGCAGGATCATGACGTCGTGGGCGGCCTTGTCCATGGCGCTGACCCGGCAGGGCAGGATCTTGATGCGGATCTCCGCGCTGGCCGCGAGCTCGGTGGCCTCGATTTCGACGTCGGTTTCCGGCACCGCCTGGCACAGGAGCACGTAGCCCTGCTCCAGTTCTTCGGCGCTGAGCGCGGCCGGCGGGTGGGCGTGATGGATCCGGCCCTGGACAAGACGCGCCTTGCACGTGCCGCAGGTGCCGCCCCGGCAGCTGTAGGGAAACACCGTGCTGTTGGCGAGACCGGCGTCGAGTATGGTCTCGTCGTCCTTGACGCTGAAGGTCGTGCCGGTCTTGCGGTTGGTAACGGTAAAGCTCATGAAATCCTTGCGGGCGATGGCGAAAGCGACGGCGCATTCTGCCACGGTTGTCAAAACGCTACCAGTTTGCGCGGCGGTGGTTGAACGTGCCTGAACTTCCCGAGGTCGAGACCACCTGCCGCGGCATCGCGCCGTACCTCGTGGGACGGTGCGTGGAGAAGGTCGTGGTGCGCGAGCGGCGGCTGCGCTGGCCCGTGCCGCGCGGCCTCGGGGGCAAGCTCGCCGGCGCGACGGTCACGTCATTGTCGCGGCGTGCGAAGTACATCGTCGCCGCCACGCCGCGCGGCAGCCTCATCGTCCATCTCGGCATGTCCGGGAGCCTGCGCGTGCTGACCCGGCCCGCGCCGCCGCTCGCCCACGACCACGTCGATCTCGTGCTCGACAGCGGCGTGACGATCCGCTACCACGACCCGCGCCGGTTCGGCTGCCTGCTGTGGACGGCGGACGATCCGCTCGGTCATTCGCTGCTCGCCGGCCTCGGCCCGGAACCGTTGTCGGACGACTTCGACGGCAGCTACCTGTACCGGCTCTCGCGCGGGCGCCGAGTCCCGGTCAAGAGCTTCATCATGGACGGCCGGGTGGTGGCGGGTGTGGGCAACATCTACGCCAGCGAGGCGCTGTCGACGGCCGGCATCCATCCGCTGCGCGGCGCCGGCCGGATCGGCGCGGCGCGCTATGAGCAGCTCGCGACGGCCGTGCGCGCCACCCTCGAGAACGCCATCGAAGTCGGCGGCACCACGCTTCGGGACTACGTCAACCCCGCCGGCGAACCGGGCTACTTCGAGCAGACGCTTCGGGTCTACGGGCGCGCCGGGCAACCATGCCGCGAGTGCGCCGCGCCGGTGCGCCAGTTGGTCATCGGCCAGCGGGCAACGTTCTATTGTCCGAGGTGCCAGCGCTGACGCCGGCGATTGTCAGATCACACCCTCGCGCGCCAGCTCGCCGATCTCGTCGCCGTCGAGGCCGAGCAGTCCGCCGAGTATCTCCTCGTTGTGGGCGCCGAGTTCCGGTCCGGGCCAGCGCGTGGCGCCGGCGCCGCGCTCGAGCCGCGGTGCGATCGCCGGCACCTTGAGCGGTCGGCCGTTGATCTCGACCGACTCGAACAGGCCGCGCTCGATGAAATGGGGATCGGCCATGATCTCGCGGACGCTGTAGATCGGCCCGGACGGCACCCGCGCCCGCTCCAGGACGGCAAGCGCCTCGGTGCTGTCGGTGCGTCCGGTCCACGCCGACAGGGCGTCGTCGATCTCCCGCTCGTGGGCGACGCGGCCGTCGTTGGCGGCGAGCCGCGGATCGTCCGCGAGGTCCGGGCGCCCCACGGCCTGCATCAGGCGCTTGAAGATCGAGTCGCCGTTGCCGCCGATGATGATGTACTTGCCGTCGCGGCACAGGTACGTGTTGCTCGGCACGATGCCGGTCAGCGTCGAGCCGGACGGCTCGCGCACCACGGCGGCGCCGTCGTATTCGGGCACCACCGCCTCGAGAATGTTGAAGATCGACTCGACCAGCGAGGCGTCGACCACGTCGCCGCCGCCGCCGCGCTCGCGGGCGAACAGCGCCATCATCGCGCCGAGGGCGGCGTGGATGCCGGCGAGGGTGTCGCCCATGCTGAGGTTGGGCCGGACCGGGGGGCGGTCGGCGAAGCCGTTGATATAGCGAAAACCGCCGATACCCTCGCACACCGAAGCGAAGCCGGGCCTGCCGGCATAGGGGCCGCTCTGCCCGTAGCCCGAGATCCGCACGTACACCAGTGCCTCGTTGGCCGCGCGCAGCGCCTCCGGCCCGAGCCCCCATTTCTCCATGGTGCCGGGGCGGAAATTCTCGATCACCACGTCGCTGCCGGCGGCCAGCCGCGTGACCAGTTCGCAGCCACGCTCGCTCTTGAGGTCGAGGGTGACGCACTTCTTGTTGCGGGCGAGGCTGCGCCACCACAGGGACGTGCCGTCCTCGACCACGCGCCACTTGCGGATGGGGTCGCCCGTGCCGGGCGGCTCGACCTTGATCACCTCGGCGCCGAAGTAGCCGAGTATGGTGCCGCAGAAGGGCCCGGCCAGGAGCTGGCCGAGTTCGAGAACGCGGATGCCGTGAAGCGGCGCCGTGCTGCTGTCGCGGGTCATGGGATCGCCCTGGGTCGGAGAGGTCCGCCGGCCGGCGGCGGGCTCCGCGATTATCCGCCAGCGCGGGCGATCACACAAAGACCGGCCCCTCAGGGCCGGTCCTTGTCGAGGAAATGGAAGGGACGGCTCGCCTCAATGCGACATCAGCACCGGCACCGTCATGTACTGCAGCATGTGGTGGGTGACGCCGCCGAGGACCAGTTCGCGGAACCGCGAATGGCCCCACGCCCCCATCACGATCAGGTCCACGCCTTCGTCGGAGGCGCGCGACAACAGCGTGTCGCCGACGTCGATCTCGCGCGAGACGGTGCTGTTGACCACCGTGTTGACGTCGTGCCGCGCCAGGTGCAGGCTGATGTCGGAACCGGCGATATGCGTGCCCTCGCCCTCCTTGGGGTTCACCGCCATCACCACCACCTTGTCGGCCGCCTTGAGCAGGGGCATGGCGTCGTGCACGGCGCGCACGGCCTCGCGCGAGCCGTTCCAGGCCAGCAGGATCTTCTTGCCGATGGTATCGCGCGCGCCGATGTAGGGCACCACCAGCACCGGGCGCCCGACGCCCAGGATCACCTCGTCGACGAGGCCGCGGCTGATGTCGTCGGGGTCGTCGGGATTGGCCTGGCCCAGCACCACGAGGTCGCTGTAGTGACCGTGGTCGATGGTGCGCGACGCCGTCAGGCCCTCGGCGGTGCGCCACTCGTTGGGCACCGCCGCGCGGTCCATGGCGGCGCGAAAGGCCTTGCCCGCCTCGCCCGCCTGGCGCTCGTATTCGCGGTAGCTGCGCTCGAGCAGGTCGGCGCCGATGGCCACCTCGGCGTAGGCCGGCAGCTGCACCGGTTCGATCACGTACAACCCGGTCACGTGAGCATTGAACTTCTGCGCGAGGGCAATAGCCGCCTGGCGCCGCGCCTCGACGGATCGGGCGCTGTCTACCTGGACCAGGATGTCTTTGTACATTCGTGTTCTCCGATTCTGAAGTGGTGAGTCGATAATGGATGTTCGCCGCGTCCCATGCGTTGACGTGGATCAATCCCGGTTCAACTCGCGTGCCGTGCAGCAGGTGCGCTCGCCGGGCGCGCCGTCGTGCACGGGAAGTCGATTCGCCCGCCCGCTGAAGGTACGATCCAGCTTACATGACATTGTCACGATTTACAGGTCCACCCCATGCTCGATGTTGATTACGTCCGCTCGCTGTACCCCGCCCTGACCACCGGCGAGTACGCCGGCGAGGTGCTGTTCGAGAACGCCGGCGGCTCCGCCATCCCGGCCCCGGTGCTCGATGCGTTCGTCGATTTCCTGTCCCACTACAAGGTGCAGCCGTACGCGTCGTACGCGCCGTCGCGGCGCGCCGGCGAGGCCATGGACCGGGGTTACCGCACCATCGCCGAATTGATCAACGCCGACGTCGACGAGATCACCATCGGCCCTTCGACCACGATCAACACCTACGTGCTGTCCCATGCCCTCGCGGCGTCGATCCGGCCCGGCGACGAGATCGTCGTCACCAATCAGGACCACGAGGCGAATATCGGGAGCTGGCGGCGCCTGGTCGAGGCCGGGGCGGTGGTGCGCGAGTGGCGGGTCGACCCGGCCAGCGGCGAGCTCGCCGTCGACGACCTCGACGCACTGCTCGGCGAGCGCACCCGATTGGTGTGCTTCACTCTGTGCTCCAACATCGTCGGCAGTTTCCAGGACGTCGCCGCCATCACCGCTCGTGTTCGCGAGGTGGGTGCGATGTCGGTCGGGGACGGCGTCTCCTTCGCCCCGCACCGGCTCGTCGACGTGGCCGCGTCGGGCCTGGACTTCTACCTGTTCAGCACCTACAAGACGTTCGCCCCCCATGCCGGCGTCATGTGGGGTCGCCGGGAGTGCCTCGACAGGCTCGAGCCGCAAGGGCACTACTTCAATCGCGACCTGCCGCACTACCGGCTCAACCCGGCCGGGCCGCTGCATGCCGAGATCGGAGCGCTGGGCGGTCTCGCCGATTACTTCGACCGCCTGTATGGGCACCACTTCACCGGCGCCGCCACCTTGCGCGACAAGGCGGCCGCCGTCTACGACCTGTTCGCTGCCCACGAGGGCCGGCTGGCCGCTCGCCTGCTCGACTATCTCGGCGGCCGCGACGACGTGCGGATCATCGGCCGCCGCGACGCCGGCGGCGGCAAGCGCGCCGCGACCGTCGCCTTCACTTCCAACGCACGCCCCTCGCGGGACATCGCGGTGAAACTCGCCGAGCGGGGCTTCGGTGTCGGTAGCGGCCATTTCTACGCCCGCCGCCTCGTCGAGGCGCTCGGCATCGACCCCGCGGACGGCGTGGTCCGCATCAGCATGGTGCACTACAACACCGACGACGAGGTGGAACGCCTGGTCGCCGCGCTGGACGAGATCCTGTAGGGTCGACACCTCCGGGCGGCGACTGAAAGAATCGCCGGCAAGGCCGGCCCCTGCAGTGCCCGGACTCTGTGCCGAAGCCGCTGTAGGAGCCTGCCTGCAGGCGATTGCATCGGCGGGTACGGTGGGGGGCAAGGAAGAATTGCCGGCAGGTCCGCTCCTGCAGTGCCGAGACTCCACGACGAAGCGGACTACCTGAACAACTCAATCTGCCCGCCGACGATCTCGTCGTAGCTGGTGCCGATGGGTACCAGTATGGTGTCGGCGACGGGCTTGAGCTGGCGCTCGCTGTAGTGATCGTAGTCGGGTGGAGGGACGCCGGGGACGGCGGGTTCGGGGCCGCTGGCGCATATGATGTATTCGACGCGGCGGCCTGGGCGACGGAGCTTGCGGGCCGCCTGCACGTGGGGCGGCACGTTGCGGCGGTAGCGGCCGATCTCCTGGCGCAGCTGCTTGCGGTAGACGAGCGCATCGTCGAACTCGCCCCGGTACAACCCGGCGTGGACCTCGCGCACGTACGCCTCGTACGGCTCGTCGTTGAAGATGCGGCGGAACAGTTCGTGCTGGAAGCGGCGCGCCAGCGCCGTCCAGTCGCTGCGCACGGTCTCGAGGCCGCGGAACACGAGCGCGGTGCCGCCGTCGCCCGTGCGCACCATGCCGGCGTAGCGCTTCTTGCTGCCGGCGCCGGATCCGCGCACGGTCGGCATGAGGAACTTCAGGTAGTGCGACTCGAACTCGATCTCGAGGAAGCTCGCGAGGTCGTGCTCGGCGCGAATCGTCCGCCTCCAGAAATCGTTCAGTTCCGCGGCCAGCGCCCGCCCGGTGGCGGCGGCGCCGGCCTCGCCGGGCCGGCCGTCGAGCCAGACGAACAGCGAGTCGGTGTCGCCGTAGATCACGGCCAGGCCCTGCGCCTCGATGTGTGCCTTGCTGCGACGGATGATCTCGTGGCCGCGGCGGGTGATGCTCGAGGTAAGCCGCGGGTCGCAGAACCTGCAGCCCGAGGCGCCGAGCACGCCGTAGAACGAGTTCATGATGATCTTCACCGCCTGGCTGAGGGGCTGGTTGCGTGCCGCGCGGGCCGCGTCGCGGCGCCGCCACAGCTCGCCGATGATGTCCGGCAGGATCGGCGCGTCGCGGCTGAAGCTTGCGCCGTCGAAACCGGCGACGCGCTCGCCGCCGGGCAGCCACATGGCGAGGGGGTCGATCAGGAACGTGCGGATGATGCTGGGGTACAGGCTCTTGAAGTCGAATACCAGCACGTCCTCGAACAGGCCGGGGGTCGAGTCGAGCACGTAGCCCCCCGGGCTCGACAGGCCGCCGGCAGCGGCCGCGGCGGCATCGGGGGCAACGTAGCCGCGGCGATGCAGGCGGGGCAGGTAGAGGAAGTCGAAGGCAGCCACCGAACCGCCGGCGCGGCCGAGCGCGAGGCCGGTGCTGGCGGCGCGTTCGACGGCGAAGTCGACCAGCTCGGCATGGTGAAAGATCTCGGCGGCGAGGCGGCAATCTTCGAGGTTGTAGCGGGCCAGCGCCGCCGGGTCCTCGTTGAACAGGCGCCGGATCTCCTCGCCGCGGTGGCCCGAGGCGGGCTCGGCGATGAGCTTGCCGCGGCCAAGCAGTTCGGCGGCGACGTGGTCGAGGGAGAAATTCTCGAAATTGTAGAACGCCGCGCGCAGGGATTCGATGCCGTCCATGATCACGCGACCCGGCACGCGGGCCTGCGCCGTGCCACCGGGGCCGCGCGCGGGAAGAATGCGCGCCACGGCGCGTTCCCGGCCCAGCGCGAACGGAACCTTCAGGGCGCGGCAGCGACGCTCGAGCACGGCGAGATCGAAGCCGACCACGTTCCAGCCGACGATCACGTCCGGATCCGTCTCCTCGATCCAGTCGAGGAACCGGGCGATGAGCGCGCGCTCATCCGTGCAGGGCACGAGCTCGAATTCGCCGCTGCGTTTCACTGTCGGCGCCCCGTCGGCGTCGACGCGCAGGAACACGCATTCGCCTGCCTCGCCGCTGACTCCGATCGAAAACAGGACGCCGGACTCGAAGTCGGTTTCGATGTCCATCGACACCATGACAAGCGGCGGCCGGAAATCGCCGGGCGCAAGTTGCGGATCGGCGAACCGGCGGTGCCGCGTCCCGGCGTTCGCCTCGCCGCGGATCAGCATCGGCCCCTGGATGAAGCGCTCCATCAGGAAGCGGTCGGGCGGGCGAACGTCCGACTCGAACAACTGCTCCGGCGACACCGGCGGCGATTCGGCGAACGCGCGCAAGGCGGCATGGCTGGCGAAGTAGAGCGCGTCGACCGGGCTGCCGCGCGGTGACACGAGGGCGACCTTTCGCCGCGTGTAGCGACCGGGCAGGATATGCGCGCGCCGATCGACGAAGCACACCGCCTGCTCCGTGGAAACGGTGATGCACACGGCGTCGCGCTCGGTGCGCGCCCAGAATGTCACCTCGATGCCTTCCCGGGTGTCGCGCCAGTCGCGGGTCAGCAGGAATGCCGGCTCCGCCGCGGTTGTTTGGGCGCTCATGCGTGCAGCGCCGAATCGGGGTTTGGCCGCCCCTTCACGGGGCGCCGGCCAGCAGCACCGAGCCGTCCCAGTCCCGGGTCGACTCGCCGGCGCCGGGGCGTGTGACGAGGCGGCTGCGAGCGCCTTCCAGGGCCGGCGCGAGCCGGGCCAGGGAGGTGGCATAGCCGGCGTCGTCCCACGGCAGCGTCAACCACGTGAGGTGCCGCGCGCGCTGGCGCAGGACGCTGCCGAGCCAGACCTCGGTGCCGCCCGGATCGAGAACGGCGTCACCCGGCCACACGCGTACGAGGAACTGCATGTTGCCGTCGCCTCCGGGAGGCCATGACAGGGTCATCTGCAGCGCCGGGTGGGCGCCGTCGTGCACCTGGGGCAATACCGGCAGCTCGGCGAGCCGCGGCCGGGGTGCGAGCCAGCGCAGCAACCTCCGCCCGCCAGCGTCCGCCGGGCGCCGCCAGCCCGCCTCCTCGAGGCGGCGTTCCAGTTCGGCGAGGCCGCCAGCCCATTGCAGGTTCAGGGGCTGTTCGTAGTCGCCGCCCATGTCGATACGAAACCCGGGCAGCGCCTGCCAGCCCCCGGCGGGCCACTCGCCGGCGTCGAGGTGCTGCGTGATGGAGCGCTGCGCGTAGCGCTCGAGCCCGGCGCCGTGGTTGTGCCACACGTGCCAGCCGCCGATCACGAGTATCGCGGCGACCGCTACCGGAGCCAGGTGGGCGGGTGCCGTGACCGGGTGCCGGTAGTAGGCGATGCCGAGCAGGCACACCCAGGCAAGCCCCAGGCTCAATCCGCCGAGGGTGTCGGACAGCCAGTGGGCACCGAGGTAGACACGGGACAGGGCGATGGCGCCAATCAGCAGCGCCGCACCGGCGAACACGAGCCAGCGCCGGGCCGGTTGCGTGCCGCGCGCGATCATGACTGCCATGAAGCCGTAGGCGGCCATCGCCATGGTGGCGTGGCCGCTGGGGAAGGCGAACTCGGAGATGCCGTCGTAGAGGCTCGGCACCGGGCGCGGCCGCTCGACCGCGAACTTGATCGCCAAGGCCGCGAGCTGTCCGAATACGAGGGTGGCGCCCAGGTAGGCGCCGGCGCGCCGGTGCCCCGCAAGCAGGAGCCAGGCGACCACCACCAGCGCCATGCCGGCGATCACCACGCCGTCGCCGAACTGGGTGACGAACACCATGATGCGGTCGCCCCAGGGCGTGCGCAGGCCCTGCACCAGTTCGTGCAGGCCGTGGTCGGCGCGTACCAGGGGGTCCGCCGAGACCACGTCCTCGAGGATGGAGACGAACAGCCACGCGGCGAACACCAGGATCGAACCGAGAATCAGCAGGGCGCGCGCCTCGTGGCTCGACGGGTCGAGCAGGTCGCGCGGCAGGCGGCCGGCCAGCGGATGGCCGCGAGCCCATGTGAGCACGCCCCGGGTCAGGCGCCCTGCACGCGGCGACAGGGCCAGGAAGGCGTAGCGCGTCAGCCACCAGGTGACCCAGGCGGCCGTCGCGAGGGCGACGAGGAGCACCGCCAGGCGCGTCGCGACAGCGCCGGCCAGGGCGATCGACGCGCCGAAGACGACGCCCGGCAGCAGGTAGGCGGGTGCCCACAGCAGCGCCGAGGCGAAGTTGATGGCGACGAACGACGCCGGCCGCATCCTCATCATGCCGGCCGCCAGCGGTACCAGCGGCCTCAGCGGGCCGATGAAGCGGCCGAGAATCACGCTCTTGCCGCCGTGTCGGACGAAGAAATCCCGGCCCCGCGACAGCCATGCCGGGTGGCGCCTGAACGGCCACATGTCCTCGAGCCGGTCGCGGTAGCGCCGCCCCAGCCAGAAGCTCGCTCCGTCGCCGATGAAGGCGCCGGCCACCGACGCCGCCAGCAGTGGTACGAGGTCGAGCCGGTCGAGGCCGACCAGGGCGCCGGCCGCCAGCATCACCACGGCCCCGGGCACCACCAGGCCGACGATGGCGAGCGATTCGAGCAGGGCCACCGCGAACACGAGGACCGAGATCCATTGCGGGTTCGCGGACGCCCACGCGAGTGCTGCGTCGAGCCGGATCAGTACTCAAGTCCCCCGCGATCGTGGCGGCCGGCCCGCGGTCCGGTCCGCGACGCGGCTGCCGGAGCGGCCAGGCGTCAGTTGGACGAACCGGTGTCCTGCCGGGTGGCGTTCTCCAGTCCTTTCAGGAATTCGCCCACGGCCTGACCGACTTCCTCGGGGGACTTGTTCTCGATGTTCTCGCCGAAGCCGCGGGACATCTGGTCGAAGCGCTCGGCGAAGTTGCGCGCCGCGTACTCGTTGCTCACGCTCATGACGAGCACGATCAGGCCGATGATCCCGAACACGATCTGAGCGGTGCGCTCGCGGATGCCGTGCACCTCGACGCTGGCGATGATCACCAGGTAGAACGCCCACACCACGTGCACGATGCCGCCCAGGTACGGTATCGCGCTCAACAGCGCGGTGATCGGCAGGATCGCGCTCATGTAGGCGATGCACCTGAAGGCGGTCTCGTAGCCCTGCTGCGAACCCATGAAGCGCCAGATCACGAAACTGATCGCGGCGCCGATGAAGCCGCCGATGACCAGGAATATCGGCAGCATGATGATGGCGACAAAGCCGGTCGCCGCCATTGCCGTGATGCCCGCCTGGCCGAGCCCCATGAAGCCGAGGACGATCTGGATCAGCGCCGCCGCCAGGCCCATGACCACCAGGAACACGATGGGGTCGATATAACCGCCCGTGCGCGCCATGCCGCGGAAAAACGCTCGCGGCGCCGTGATGACGCCGATCGCCTGGTCGGGCATGCCGGCGATGTTGATGCCGCTCGAGTCGCTCATGTCGCAGTCCTCCGTTGATGTTCGTGGTGTTCGCCTTGCCCTAGAGGGCGGGTGCGGCGCGCGCCGATTATACCGCCGGGCCGATCGTCATCGGCCTTCGAAACGCGGTTTTCGCTTCGCCAGGAAGGCGCGAACCCCCTCCTGGTAATCCCCAGTAGCGGAGGCCGCGGCCTGGAAGTCGCGCTCGAGGTCGAGTTGCGCCTCCAGGGAGTTGGCACCGCTGACCGCGATCGCGCGCTTGGCCAGCGCCAGCGCCGTGGTTGGGCCGTCGGCAAGCCGTCGGCAGACGTCCTCGACGGTTTCGTCGAAGGCGTCGTCGTCAACGCATTTCCAGATCAGGCCCCACGCCTCGGCAGTCTTCGCGCTCACCGGTTCGCCGAGCATGGCCATCCCCAGTGCGCGAGCCGGGCCCGCCAGGCGCGGCAGCAGCCAGGTGCCGCCGCCGTCGGGCATCAGGCCGACCTGGCGGAACGCTTGCACGAAACGCGCCGAGGCGGTCGCGATGACGATGTCGCCGGCCAGCGCGATGTTGGCGCCGGCGCCGGCGGCGACGCCGTTGACCGCGCAGACCACCGGCTTGTCGATGCCTCGCATCAACCGCACCACCGGGTTGATGTCCTGGTCGATGATGTCGCGGATGGCGCGCGGCTTGGGGCCGTCGATGTCGATGTCCGCCAGGTCCTGGCCGCTGGAGAAGGCGCGCCCGCCGCCGGTCAGAAGCACGCAGCGCACCGAGGTATCGGCGGCGGCATGGGTCAGGCAGTCGCGCAGGGCCGCGCACAGCGAGGCGGTGAGGCCGTTGAGCCGCTCGGGCCGGTTGAGCGTGAGGCGGGCGATACCGTCCGCGGTGTGTTCGAGGATGTCGGTCATGTCAGTTCCCAGGTTGGTTTGCTGCTATCGCCCTGCCAGCCGGCTGGCGGCGCGCCGGGCCGCATCGAGGCGTTGGGGGGTGCCGACGTCGTGCCAGTCGCCGCCGTGGCGGCGGCCGCGCAGGCGGCCGCGGGCGATGACATCGGCGAGCACGGTCCTGAGCGCGCGCCGGCCCGGGGCCAGCTGCTCGAACAGGGTCCGGCGAAGCCAGGCGATGCCGGCGTAGGTCAGCGTGTCGTCGCCCGCGCGCGGCAAGTCGACCACTCCCGCGCGAAGGACGAAATCGCCGCCGCGATGGTGCGGCGGATTGTCGACCAGCACCAGTTCACCGTCGGCGCCGGCCGCAGGCGCGAGGTCGGCGAAATCGAAATCGGTGCAGACGTCGCCGTTGACGAGCAGGAAGCACTCGGCATGAACAAGATCGAGCGCGTTGACGATTCCCCCGGCCGTGTCCAGCGCGCCGGGCGTCTCGCGGGAGTACGCGATCTCGAGGCCGAAGCGGCGGCCGTCGCCGACCTGGCCGACGATTTTCTCGCCGAGCCAGGCGACATTGATCACCACCCGCCGCACGCCCGCCGCTGCCAGCGCCTCGAGGTGGCGCTCGATGATGGGCCTGCCGCCGATATCGATCAGAGGCTTGGGGACATGGTCGGTCAGCGGCCGCAGCCGCTCTCCGCGACCGGCCGCGAGGATGAATGCGTCCACCGGATGAATCGGGTCGAAGGTTGTCTCGCCCGCTTGGGCCGCCGCCGGTCGCGGGATTTTCACTATGGGCAATTCCCTCTATAATGCCTCAACGGTCTAGAAACGGGCAGTGGCTGCCGAGCGCGTAGCAGCCCGTACACCACCTGAAGAACGACGTGGCGTTACGCACAACCTCGCACAGGCAGCACAAGAACATGCGCGAACCCGGCCCTGATCGACCCGAGTCTCCACGGATCCAGAATCTGCCGCGCAAGCGCCCCTTCCTCCTCGCGGCCGGCGCGCTGGTTCTGGCGGCGGCCCCGGTGGCGCAGGGCGACGATTCGCTGTTCTTCGCCGGCCCCGAGGTATGCGAGCCGGACATCATCGAGATTCCCAAGGTCGTCGAGGATGCGGCCGGACTCGACCCGGCCACCCAGGAGATCGTGCTCGAATCCGACGGCATCGAGGCTCCCGACGGTGATACCCTGATCCTCACCGGCAACGCTCAGGTCATCCAGGGGCCGCAGGCGATCTTCGCCGAGGAGATCGTCTTCAACAAGGCCGAGTACTCCCTGAACGCCCGCGACGACGTCACCATCTACTCCCCGGGCGGCGACAAGATGGAGGCGGCGTCCCTCGTGCTTCAGCTCGAGACCTTCATCGGCGACGCCGACGCGGTCGATTTCCAGCTCGGCCAGAGGCCCGGCGAGCGCAGGAAGCGGCGGCTCATGGATTCGGGCGACACCCGCCAGGGTTCGTTCGACCTCGGCGGCATGGAGGACGCCTCGTGGATGAGCGACTCCGCGGATTTCCTGGCGGACGACCACAAGTTCTCCATCGACATCGTCGGCGACGAGGGCGAGGACGCCGGTGACGAGGATGCCAGGCCCTCGGGTCCGCCGCGGGCCGAACTGCGCGGCGAGGCCGAACGGCTGTTCTTCGAGGGACAGGACCGCCAGCGGCTCGAGAAGGCCCGGCTGACCGCCTGCCGCATGGGCCAGGACAGCGTCTATCTCAACGCCGGTGAGGTCACCCTGGACCACGCCACCGGCGTCGGCGAGGCGAAGCACATGTCGGTGCGATTCTTCAAGGTGCCGATCTTCTACTTCCCGCGGGTCACCTTCCCGATCAACGACGAGCGCAAGACCGGCTTCCTGTTCCCGTCCATCGGCACCAGCGACCGCTCCGGGACCATTGTCGAGATCCCGTACTACATCAACATCGCGCCGCACATGGACGCGACCGTGAACATGCGCTACCTGTCGGACCGCGGCGTGCAGGTGATGGGCGAGTACCGTTATCTCGGCGAGCGCCACGACGGCATCGTGCGTGCCGAGATCCTGCCGGGCGACGACGTCTACGGCGACGACCGCTACGCGTGGGGCTACGACCACCGGCAGGACTTCGGCGAAAACTGGAACACCCGCATCGACGTACAGGATGTATCCGACCCGGACTACTTCGACGACTTCAGCAACGATATCGAGATCAGCAGCTCGAGCTTCCTGAGCCAGCGCGCCGAGGTCAACTATGATGGCGACGTGTTCCGCTTCGGCGCCAGCGTGCTCGACTACGTCAGCACTGACTCCGCCCTCGATCCCGACTTCGAACCCTACGGTCGGCTGCCGCGGTTGACGCTGAACGCCGATGCGCCCCGCGAGATCCGCGGACCGTTCCGCTTCGGCTTCGACAGCGAACTGGTCCGCTTCGCCCACCCGGGCAACCGCATCGAGGCCACCCGCTTCAACGCCGTTCCCTTCGTCAGCCTGCCGTGGGAGAACGTGTTCTCGTACGTGACGCCGCGCGTGTCGGTCAGCCACACCACCTACAGCCTCGACAACGTCGATCCCGGCGAGGAGGACAGCCCCAATTTCACGGTGCCGGTATTCAGCCTAGATGCGGGTATCTACTTCGAGCGCGACACCACCTGGCACGACCGGCCCCATTACCAGACCCTGGAGCCCCGGTTGTACTACGTGTACGCGCCCGAGGAGGACCAGACCGACGTGCCCGTGTTCGACACCGGCGGCGGCAACCTGAGCAGCATCGGCAACTACTACCGCGACAACCGCTTCTACGGCCCCGACCGGGTGGGCGACGAGAACCGCATCACCCTCGGGCTGACCTCGCGCCTGATCGACTCGGACAACGGCCAGCAGCGCTTGCAGGCCGAGATCGCGCAGATCTTCTATCTCGACGACCGCGAGGTGCAGGTATCGCCGATCGCCGAACCGGAGACAGAGGACAAGTCCGACCTGCTCGGCGAGATCCGCGCCAACCTGACCGAGCGCTGGGAAGTCGGCGCCTCGGCGGTGTACAGTCACGAGTCGAGCGAAACCGAGGTCATCCGTCTCGATACCGAGTACAGCCGCGATTCGCGTCGCTGGCTGAAGGCTTCGTACTGGTACTTCAAGGACTTCTCCGAGCAGCTGGATCTCGACTTGTCGTGGCCGCTGGCTAGCCGCTGGCAGTTGGGCCTGGAAACCCAGTACGACATCGAGGAAGGCGAGCACCTCGCGAGCGCCGCCAGCATCACCTACGATGCCTGCTGCTGGGCGGCGCGGGTCAGCGCGGAGCGTCGCCGCAACCGCGTGGAGGAGGACGAGGCCGCGATCTTCTTCACCCTCGAATTGAAGAACCTCGGCAGATTCTCGACCAACTACTGAGCCTGTCGATCGACGACCGGCGCCCCGCGGGCGGAGTTCCGCCCGCGGGCGTCCGCGACGCCGCACGGTGGCGGCGCCTTGTCCCGCGGGGTTTGCGACTCCACGATATCGTCTCCCCAGCTGAATAATCTTCCGGACCCGGTTCATGGTTGGAAAAATCCTGCAACGCCTGGCAGCCGTCGCCGCGGCCGCGATGCTGGCGGCCGGCATCGCCACGCCTGCCGCCGCGCAGACCATCGATCGCGTGCTGGTGGTGGTGAACGACGGCGTCATCACCGAGGGCGAGTATATCGACGCGATGCGGCGCACCGTGTTCGAGTACCGCGCCCGCGGCCAGGAGGTTCCCGAACGCCGCGAACTCGAGGAGCAGGTGATGGAGCAGCTCATCCTCGAGCGCATCCAGATGCAGATGGCCGACCGGGCCGGCATCACCGTCACGCCGGCCCAGGTGGACCGGGCCATCGCCGAGATCGCGCGCCGCCAGGGTCTGACCGCCGAGCAGCTGGTGCAGGAGGCGGGCCGCGTCGGACTGAGTCCCGCGAAGTACCGGTCCGAAATCGAGAAACAGATCCGCATCCAGCGCCTGGTCGATCGCGAGGTGCGCCGGCGGGTGGTGCTCAGCGAGGCGGAGATCGAGGAGCGTGCGGCAATGCTGGCGGCGCAGGACGAGGCCGCGAACGTGGAGTACGAAGTGGCCCACATCTCGCTGCTTCTCGACGACGAGAGCGACCAGGACGAGCGAGACCGGGCGCGCGAGCTCGCCCGCGAGATTGCCGGGGAGCTCGCCGACGGCGCCGGCTTCGCAGAGCTGGCCAGGACCCACTCGGACAGTCCCACGGCGGCCGACGGCGGTTATCTCGGCTGGCGCACCGCCGACAACCTTCCCGACCTGTTCCTTGTCGCCGTTCGCAACCTCGGGGTCGGCGAAACCAGCGGCGTGATTGACGGCCCGGAGGGCTTCCACCTGGTCCGGTTGATCGATCGGCGCGGCGGCGACTCGGCGATGGTCGAGCAATGGCGGGCACGCCACATCCTGGTCGCAGCCGACCAGGACCGCACGCTCGACGAGGCCCGGGAAACGGCCGAGCGTCTGCGCGAACGCATCCTGCAGGGCGACGACTTCGCCGAGCTGGCACGGGTTCACTCGGCCGACCAGAACTCGCGGGTTCGCGGGGGCGAGCTGGGGTGGGTCAGTCCCGGCGATACCGTGCCGGCGTTCGAGGAGGCCCTGAAGAGCCTCGATCTCAACGAACTCAGCGAACCCATCGAGACCCAGTTCGGCTTCCACCTGATCGAGGTTCTCGACCGACGCCGCCAGGATGCCGGCGAAGACCGGTTGCGCGTGCAGGCCGAGCGCCAGCTGCAGGAAGAGAAGGGGCGCGAGGCCTACGAGCAATGGCAGCGGCGCATCCGCGACGAGGCCTATGTCAGGTTCCGGGTCAAACCTGGTTGAAGCGGGTGGCTTTTCGCGCCGCGCGTGACGGGGGCGCCTCCAGGCGCCCCCGTTGGGATCGCGGGTACTCCCTGCAGGGCCCCGTCAGACCTTGCCCGCGCTGGTGAACTCCGGGTAGGCCTCCAGCCCGCACTCGGAAACGTCGACGCCGGTGTATTCGTCCTCTTCGCTCACGCGAATGCCCACCGTCGCCCTGATGGCTCCCCAGACAATGAAGCTGGCGACGAACACGAAGGCGAAGATCACGCCGGCGCCGAGCAGCTGGGCGCCGAGGGTCGCATCCGGGTTCGACAATACGACGGCGACCAGGCCCCAGATGCCGCACACGCCGTGAGCGGATATCGCGCCCACCGGGTCGTCCAGGCGCAGCTTGTCGAGCAGCAGGATCGAGAACACCACCAGCACGCCGGCCACCGCGCCGACCAGCGTGGCCAGCTCCGGGCTCGGGTTGAGCGGCTCGGCGGTGATGCCGACCAGGCCCGCGATGGCGCCGTTCAGGACCATGGTCAGGTCGGCCTTGCCGAAGGTCAGTCGCGCGGTGACGAGCGCCGCCACCACCCCGCCGGCTGCGGCCGCGTTGGTGTTGACGAACACCGCCGCGACCGCGTTGGCTTCTCCCGCATTGGAAATGACGAGTTCGGAGCCGCCGTTGAAGCCGAACCAGCCGAGCCACAGGATCAGTGTGCCGAGCGTGGCCAGCGGCAGGTTGGCGCCGGGGATCGGGTGCACCGAGCCGTCGGCGCCGTACTTGCCCTTGCGCGCACCGAGAAGCATCACGCCGGCAAGCGCCGCGGCGGCGCCGGTCAGATGCACCACGCCGGAGCCGGCGAAGTCCTGGAACCCGGCCGCGTCGAGGAATCCCCCGCCCCATTTCCAGTAGCCCTGGAGCGGGTAGATGAAGGCGGTCATGATGACCGCGAAGGTGAGGAACGGAAACAGCTTCATGCGCTCGGCGATGGCGCCGGAGACGATGGACATGGCGGTGGCCACGAACACCACCTGGAAGAAGAAGTCGGCGCGGCCCGAGTAGTAGGCGCCGTCGTACCAGGTGTCCGCGGAGGCGGCGACGACTTCGGCGGCGTCGTTGTCGGCGCCGAGCAGGAACGACACGCCAGGCCAGAAGCCGTTGACGGCCTCGCCCGGGTACATGACGTTGTAGCCGACCAGCATGTACATGATGCAGGCCACGGCGTACAGGGTCACGTTCTTGGTGAGGATCTCGGTGGTGTTCTTGGCCCGTACCAGCCCCGCCTCGAGCATGGCGAAGCCGGCCGCCATCCACATGACGAAGGCGCCCATGACGAGAAAGTAAAAGGTGTCGAGGGCATACCTCAGGTTGAGAATGTCTTCCACGTTGCTGCTCCGGATTTGGGAAAGTGTGAGGTTGTCGAGGTATCGGCGGCGCGCGCTACAGCGCGTCCTCGCCGGTCTCCCCGGTGCGGATGCGCACCACCTGTTCGATGTCGAAGACGAAGATCTTGCCGTCGCCGATCTTGCCGGTGCGCGCCGCCGCGGTGATGGCGTCGACCACCTGGTCGACGATGTCGTCGCCGACTGCGGCCTCGATCTTCGTCTTCGGGAGAAAGTCCACCGTGTACTCGGCACCCCGGTACAGTTCGGTGTGACCCTTCTGGCGGCCGAATCCCTTGACCTCGCTCACCGTGATTCCCTTCACGCCGATCTGCGAGAGCGCATCGCGCACGTCATCGAGCCGGAACGGCTTGACTATCGCCGTGACCATTTTCATCAGCTGGCTCCTCGTGGATGGATGGAAAACTTGTGAACAACTGCTCGCTGTCGCCGGCAGGTGTTCGCAAATGTCGTGCCAGAGATGCCGGCGCCAGCCGCAGATGAGCGAAACGCGTGCAAAATCAACGCGACAGCGCGTCGGGTCGAGGCTGATGCGACCAACAGGGGATTTTCAGGGGGCGTGGAAGAGTCGCGCACCCGGCACTTTCGTGGTGCGCTGCTCTGCGATGGTGCAGGGCGGATGCGCCGTCGGCGATGGTCGCGGCGGTCAGACCTCGAGCAGCGCCTCGACCACCTCGCACCAGGTCGTGGCGAGATTGGCGAGACTGTAGCCGCCACCTCCCATGGCGAGCAGGCGTCCATCGGCGAACCGGTCGGCCATCTCGCACAGGGATCTGGCGGCGTGCCGGTGGCAGGACGGGGTGAACTGCAGGTGGGTGAGGGGGTCGCCTCGAATGCTGTCGGCGCCGGCCTGCAGGAGGATGAACTCGGGTTGGAAGCGCTCGAGGTGGGCTTCGACGGCCGGCCACGCGTCGAGGAAGTTGCCGCTGTCGGCGCCGGGAGGCATGGGGATGTTCAGCTTGGTACCGGCCGCGTCGCCGCGCCCGCGCTCGTCGGCAAAGCCGGTGCCGGGGAAGAGGTAGCGTCCATCCTCGTGGATGTCGGCGAAGATCACCGCGGGATCGTTCTCGAACTCGTAGAACACGCCGTCACCGTGATGGGCGTCGATATCGACGTACGCGATGCGTTCAAGGCCGTGGACCTGCTTGAGGGTCTCGATGACGATGCCGCAGTCGTTGAGCACGCAGAACCCGGAGGCGCTGTCGCGTCGCCCGTGGTGCAGGCCGCCGATGGGCAGGAAGGCGCGCGGTCCGCCGCCCGACATGATCGCGTCGACGGCGTCGAGCGCGGCGCCTGCCACGCGCGAGGCCGCCTCGAGGATGCCTTTGCGCGCCGGCGTGTCGCCGCCGTCGAAGTAGCCGATGCCGACCTCGGACAGGAACCGCGCGCGCTCTATGTAGGCGAAGTCGTGAAAGCGCAGCAGTTCCTCCTCCGTGGCGAGGCGGGCCTCGGGAACGATCACGCGGCGGTCGATGCCGCGCCTGAGCGCCTCGGCCCAGAACGCGGGCAGGCGGTCGTTGCCGAACGGGTGGGATTCGCCAAAGCCGTACTCGGCGAGCGAAGGGTCCGCCGCCAGCGTCAGCACGCCGCCGGTCCGCCTTTGCTAGAATTCGTTCGCCGCACCGTTTGCATTGCACCAGGGAAGGTCGTCATGCCGCTAGCCATCGTCCTGAGCCGGGCCCAGACCGGCATGGAATCCCGCGAAGTCGCGGTCGAGGTCGATCTCGCGCCGGGCCTGCCGTCGCTGTCCATTGTGGGACTGGCGGAAACCGCGGTCAAGGAAAGCAAGGACCGGGTGCGAAGCGCAATTCACAATGCCGGCTTCGAGTTTCCCACTCGGCGAATCACCGTCAACCTCGCGCCGGCCGACCTGCCCAAGGAGGGCGGCCGCTTCGATCTGCCCATCGCCATCGGCATCCTCGCGGCTTCGGGTCAGCTGCCCCGCGACGTTCTGTCGCGGATCGAGTTTCTCGGCGAGCTGGCACTCGGCGGCGCGCTGCGCGGCGTGTCGGGAGTGTTGCCGTCGGTCGTCGCGGCAGCTCAGAGGTCGCGGGACATCATCGTGCCC
>CBFGVH010000033.1:0-29622 GCA_965652415.1 uncultured Gammaproteobacteria bacterium
GCGCTCGGAGGGAATGAAGTCGATGGAGTAGGACTTCGTGTTCTCGCTGCCGTCCTCGCGGAAGGTGGTGGTCTGCCACTTCACCGTGAAGCCGTCCCGGGTGCCGGTGATGGTGACTCCGAGGTCGCGCCGCGACTCGCTGCCGTTGGACTCGACGGTCGCCTCGCCCTCGTAATTGCCGATGAAAGGATCGATCTCGTTCGCGCCGACGGCCGTCTGCCAGGCCACGAGGAGTACCAGGAGTGCAGGGAGTTGCCCGAGTTTCATCGTCCCATACCTCGCAGTAGAGTGAACATGCCTGAATGACATATTACTCGTTCTAGATGATTCTTGTACCGGTCCTCGCGGCAAGAAATCCGAGCGCGGCGCCCGAGATCAGCCCCACGGTATGGGCGAAATTGGCGATGTGGATCCCGAACCATTCCAGGATCCCCGACCAGCAGATGACGAACCAGACCATGACCATGGTGACGAGCGCCGGGTTGAGCAGCACCGGAAACGACGGGTTGAACCTGCCCTGCACCCACAGGTAGCCGAGCAGCGCGAAGATCACTCCGGACATACCGCCGAAAAGGGGACCGGAGACGTAGAATTCCGCCAGGTTTGAGGCGACGCCGCTGGCCAGGACCAGCGTGGCCAGCACCCGCACGCCGCGCGTGTACTCGATGATCTGGCCGAGCTGCCACAGCCACAGCATGTTGAGCGTGATGTGCAGGATGCCGAAATGAATCAGGATCGGGGAGACGAGGCGCCACCACTGGCCGCTTCGCACTTCCGGCAGGCCGGCGTCGACATAGTTGGTGATCAAGAGCGGCCGCAGGGCGTCGAAGTGCGCCCCGAACCGCGTGTACAGGGCGATCAGAACGCACACGCCGATCAGCGCGAAGGTGAAGCGGGGCACGTATCCGGGAGGCATGTTGCGGTAGCGGGCCGTGCTCGTTATTCGGGGGAGGTCATTTCCACGCGGTCGTTGTCGCCAAGCGTGACTTGTCGGCCGTCAAGCGTGATGAACTTCCGCCCCTCGATGGATTTCTTGTACGCCTGGTAGGCGGTCGTGTTGCCGCCGCTGTCGGTCACCTCGATGTTGACGATCTGGTGCTGGTTCTGCCAGTGCAGGACGAACAGCAGCGCGGAAATCACGATGATCAGCGCGCCGATGGCGTAGATCACGGTGCTGGAACGGATGCCCCCCTCGGCGGCGCGCGGCGGGCGCTGCCGCTCGTTGCCGGTGCGCGCCCGCGTCTTGTGGCGGAAGATCACCGCCACCGCGATGATTACCAGCAGTGTGAACAGGATCTTGGTAAGCACTAGTTGACGACGCGGTGATCGAGCGGGTTGCCCGCCGACGGGGGCAGTTGAAGGTAGTAGCCGTTGGCGTCGATCTGCCGCATGACCTCGGCAGCGCTCGCGCTGGCCAGCGTCCGGCCTTCGACAAGTTCGATATCCATCACCCGCTCGAGCCGCCCCAGGAGGCCGGCCAGCGCCTCGGGCAGCGTCGACAGCGCGTCCTCATCGGCGACGAACAGGTAGGTATCGGCTTTTCTCGAGCTCTTGTAGACGATGCAGTTCATGAAGGGCGATGATTCGGACAAGGGCTAATTTACCACGGATAAGCGTCCCGGGCCGGCGCGCCCCGGGTTGACCTGTGTCAACCCCGACCGCGGGGTGCCGTGGTCCAATGCCGCCGGCAGCCGCCGGATTTCAATCCATTCACCTGCGGCAGGAGACGATCATGCTTCACACCATAGTGGTTGCGCTGGACGGTTCGGCCCATGGCGATCGGGCGTTCGAGTTTGCCGTCGATCTCGCGCGCCGGTTCGATGCCGAGCTGCACCTGGTTCACGTCGTGACCCGCCACGAGGTTCCCGACGACCTGAGGCGCATGGCCGAGGTCGAGCACCTTGTGCCGTCGCCCGCCGAGGCACGCGAGAAGGCGGCCGGGGACCGCGAGGAGTTCGGCGCCGTGCTGCGCAACGTGGAGCGTTTCGACCAGGGTGATCGGATCCTCGAGAAGCTCGGCGAGAAGGTATTGGAGACGGGCGAAGCCGAGGCCCGGGGCAAGGGCATCGAGGCCCCGGTCACGGCGCTGCTCCGGGGCGACCCGGCCGACGAGATCGTGCGTTACGTCGAACGCGTGGGCGCCGACACGGTGGTTTCCGGCAGCCGGGGCCTGGGCAGGCTGCGCGGCCTCGTGCTCGGCAGCGTCAGCCACAAGCTGGCGCAGCATGCCCCCTGCGCCAGCATCGTGGTGCGGTAGGCGTCCCTACAGCGGCTGCTGGTCGTTGCGATTGCTGCGCCACAGCCACGACCAGCTGATCTTCGACTCGCTGTGCTGGCGGCCCTCGACGGCGGTGAACGGCCGTTCGCGCTGACCGGTGTAGAGCTGCCGCGGACGGCCGATCTTCGTTTCCGAATCGCCCAGCATCTCCTTCCAGTGGGCGATCCATCCAACCGTGCGGCCGATGGCGAACAGTACGGTGAACATGTTGGTCGGAAAGCCGAGTGCGCTCAGGATGATCCCGGAGTAGAAGTCCACGTTCGGGTACAGCTTGCGCTCGATGAAGTAGTCGTCCTGAAGCGCGATGCGCTCCAGTTCCATGGCAAGTTCCAGGCGCTGGTCGTTGATGCCGAGAACCTCGAGCACCTCGTGGCAGCTCTTGCGCAGGACCGTGGCGCGCGGGTCGTAGTTCTTGTACACGCGGTGGCCGAAGCCCATGAGCCTGAACGGGTCGTTCGGATCCTGGGCCTTCTTGATGTACTCGGGAATGCGGTCGATGGAGCCGATCTCGTTGAGCATGTTCAGCACCGCCTCGTTGGCGCCGCCGTGGGCGGGGCCCCACAGCGAGGCGATGCCGGCGGCGATGCAGGCGAACGGGTTGGCGCCCGAGGAGCCGGCCAGGCGCACGGTCGAGGTCGAGGCGTTCTGCTCGTGATCGGCGTGCAGGATCAGCAGCTTGTCGATGGCCCGTGCCAGGGTCTCGTTGACCTCGTACTCCTGGGTCGGCACGCCGAACATCATGCGCAGCAGGTTGGCCGAGTAGGACAGGTCGTTGCGCGGGTACAGGAACGGCTGGCCGAGCGCGTACTTGTAGGCGTAGGCGCCTATGGTCGGCATCTTGGCGATCATCCGGTGCGCCGCCACCATGCGCTGCATCGGGTCGTGGATGTCGGTGCTGTCGTGGTAGAAAGCCGACAGCGCCCCGACCACGCCCACCATGATCGCCATGGGGTGTGAATTGCGCTTGTAGCCGCGGTAGAACGTCACCAGCTGCTCGTGCAGCATGGTGTGGTTGGTGATCGAATCCTCGAACTCCTGCTTTTCCTCGGGCGAGGGCAGTTCCCCGTACAGCAGCAGGTAGCACACGTCCATGAAATCCGAGTTCTCGGCGAGCTCGGCGATGGCGTAGCCGCGGTGCAGCAGCGTTCCCTGCTCGCCGTCGATGAACGTGATCGACGAGGAACACGACGCGGTCGAGGTGTAGCCGGGATCGTAGGTGAACACGCCCACATCGGCATAGAGCCTGCGAATATCGATGACGCGCGGGCCCATGGTCCCCTCGAGCGCAGGCAGTTCGTAGGACACTCCCTTCTCGTTATCGATCAGGGTGAACGTCTTCGCCGCCGCCTTCGCCGCCTTGTCCCCGGTCTTTGCCTTCGCCATGGATCAACCCCTATGCCTGTCAATGAATACTATTGGATAAATAAATAAAGCATGATGCATAACCGAACACATGTTAATAGAAGCGGCCCGGTTAGGCCAGTGGGGGCATGGCGACAGGGCCAGTTTGCCGCACTGCGTCAAGACGAAACCAGCATGCCGGCCGCTGCCGGCGAGCATCACTCGAGGTCGCCGATCCGCCTGACGATGCTCCAGTAGTCGAGCACCTGCATCTTGATCAGCGCATGGAAAAGCTGGACACGATGCAGGAGTTCGCGCAGGAATCCCAGGTCGCCGAGAGCTCCGGCCGGCGGATCGTTCAGCAGGTGCCAGACGGCTTCCCGGTTCCCCGCCAGCACCTCGCTGCCGAGGCCCCGGTAGTCGATGTGTGCGGCGACCTCGATCAACTGGCGGGCCGCGGGGCCCGGCGCGCCGGAGCGGGGGTTTTCCAGGATCGGGTCGAGCGCGGCGAGAGTAGTCCGCGCCGAGGCGGCGAGGTCGCGGACCCTGGTGCGCCTGACCGGGACCAGCGAGAAGGCGGCCTCGATCGCGTCGAGTTCCGCGTCGGGCCCGGTGTCGAGGCGGCCGGCCGCCCAGGCCGCGTCGAGCTTCAGGCGCAGCAGGAATATCCAGGCATAGTCGCGGGCGAACATGCGCATCACGTGACGGCGCGCCGTGACGCCGTCGTCGGAGAATACCTCCCGCACCAGTGCCCGGCGCATCTGCCGCAGCCGCCGCTCGAGATGTCCGCCGAAGGCTTCGAAGCGCCGCGACACTTCCTCGTCGAGGGCGCCGCTTGGCCAGATGAAGTGCTGGGCATCGAAGTAGTCGGGAAAGCCGGCGCGTTCGGCCTCGCTATTCAGGGTGCCGAGGGCCTTGCCCAGCATGCTGGAAAACTTCCGGACTGTGAAGGCGTACCAGAACGAAGGTGCGCGTTCGGCCGCCACCAGTTGCTTCAGCCGCACCCGGTGGGGGGACTCCACCAGCCGCCATGCGCGCTGGATCAACGGATCGCGCGAGAAGCCCTTGGCGGGGAAGTCCTCGTAGGAAAAGAACCCCTTCTCGTACCAGTCCTCGACGGGGCCGAGGTGAAAGCCGATGCCGGCGCTCTGCACGCCCATGGGCAGGGGCGAGCGCAGTGCCTCGAGCCCGACGCCGACGAAGCGGTCGCGGGTGCGGGACTCGTCCGCGCCGATGCCGTCGGGCTCGGGGAACAGACCCAGATGATCCTCGGCCGGGGGCGGCGGCGGTCGCGGCACACTGGCGGGGCCGGCGCCGACGGCACGCTGCAGCGGATCGTAACGGAACACCTCGCGCCACAGGTACTCCAGGTGCAGCCGCATGCGCGACTGCTTGTAATGGCTGGTCAAATGGAGGTAGCCTCCGGCGGCCGCGTCGATATGATCGCGGCTCAGGAAACTCGCCACCCGAAGCAGCAGGGAACCGGCCGGGTACGAAGCGAAGGCGCCCGCCAGAAGCCACGTCAACTGGTCTGTGGTCAGGCTCTGCGCGCCGACGTAGTTGGTCTTGACGATGTTCGAACTCATCGCCAGCGTGATGAGCACGCCGTTGCGCATCGCGCGCCGCTGCAGGCTGCGGCCGGCGAGGTAGAGCAGGTTCTCGGTGACCACCAGGATCCGCTTCAGGTCGGCGTAGAGTCGCAGCATGATTCCCCTGTCACACGATCAACGTCCATCGACGCGCCGCACATGAGTTCACCCCTTGAGTTCGCCGTCCCCGGCGGCACCATTCGCGCGCTCTCGCACGATACGGGCGGCGACCGATGCGTGCTCGCCCTGCACGGCTGGCTTGACAACGCGGCGAGCTTCACCCCGCTGGCGCCGATGCTCGACGACTCCCGCGTGGTGGCCATGGACCTGGCCGGTCACGGCCACTCCGATCACAGGCCCCCGGGTGCGAGCTACCATCTCGTCGACTACGTGATCGATGCGTTCGAGGTCGTCGAGCGGCTCGGCTGGGAGCAGTTTACCTTGATGGGCCATTCGCTGGGCGCGGGCATCTCGTGCCTGTTCGCCGCGGCCTTCCCCGAGCGCGTCGAGGCGCTGGTGCTGATCGACGGCATCGGCCCCTTGAGCGGTCACGAGGACGAAGCCGCCAACCGGCTGCGCCGCGCCATCGTCGCGCGCGGCGGGCAGGCACGCGAACGCGGTCCCCACCCGAGCGTCGACAGCGCCGTGGCCGCGCGCCTCAGGGCAACGCGCATGGCGCCTGCTAGCGCGCGGCTGATCGTCGAGCGCAACCTGCGCGCGGTCGACGGCGGCTTCGCCTGGCGCACCGACCGCCGATTGACCCATCCCTCGCCGCTGTACCTGACCGAGAGCCAGGTGCTGGCGTTCCTCGCCGCCATCGAGTGTCCGGTGCTGCTGGTCCATGTCGAGGACGGTGTCATCGCCCGCCGCCCGTCCACCCGTGCCCGCATGGACGCGTTCGCCGCGTTGAAGGTGGCCGCGGTGGCGGGGCAGCACCACGTTCACATGGACGACCCGGCCCCGGTGGCCGCCGCCGTGAATGAATTCCTTAAGGCCTGCCGCTCTCAGTAGTTCCGGTACAGGAACGACAGCACCGCGTCCTGCACCGCGTTGCCGGAGTCGTAGGTCAGCGCGGGATCGTTCTGGATGATGACGATGACGAGCCGGGTGCCGCGCGCGGTCAGGCCGTAGCCCGCCGCCGCGCGCACGCCATCGAGCAGCCCGGTTTTCAGCCGGAACTGTCCCGCGTCGACGTCCCTGGCGCGGCGCTTGCGGGTCGAACCGTCGATGCCGATCAGCGACAGCGAGGACAGGTACTCGTCGCGAAACGGATGGTGCAGGGCGTCGATCAGCATGTCGGCGAGGCCGCGGGCGGTGATTCGGGTACCGCGCGAGAGGCCGGCACCGTTGTCGAGTTCAAGGTGCGGCAGTTCGAAGGCGTTCGCCGCCAGCCAGTTGTCGATTGCGCGACGGCCCGCCTCGACGGTACCCGGCCCGCCGAGGGATTCCGCAGCGAGCGTGAGAAGCAGGCTGCGTGCCATCAGGTTGTTGCTGAACTTGTTGGTGGCGGCGATGACTTCGGCCAGCGGCCGCGATTGGTGGTCGAGCAGGAGCACGGCGCCGTCGGGGGCGTCGCCGTAGACGAGTCCTCCTTCGAGGGTGCCGCCGAGCGCCGACCACAGCGCCTCGAACACCCCGCGCAGGTAGTGCTCCGGCGACAGCACCGTGCGGGTGATGGACGATTCGCCGCATGTTCGCGGATAACGTCCAGACAGTCGTACCGTGGTGCCGGCCGGGTTCGGGCGCGGATCGAACACCAGGCGCCGGTGGGCGCCCTGGCACGGTCCGTCGACGGCCTCGAGACGGTTGTCGATGTCGAGCGTGGTCGACGGCGGTTCGGAGATCACGTCGATCCTCGGGCCGGCAGGGACCATGATGAAGCGGGTGGCGCGAAAGTTCACCACCAGCGAGGCGGGCCAGGCGTTGTAGGCGCGGCTCGACTGTTCATCGATGGGCGCGGTGTCGATGGAGGACTCGTCGAAGTAGCCCGCGTCGATCACGAGGTCGCCGCGGATGCGCTCGATCCCGCGCTGGCGAAGCGCGAACAGCATGCCGAGGAAGTCCTCGACCAGGATCATCGGGTCGCCGCCGCCGACGATGTACAGGTTGCCGTCGAGCACGCCGCCGGCAGGCGGGCGGTCGGCAAGGAAGCGCGTGTGCCAGGTGAAGCCCGGCCCGAGCAGGTCGAGGGCGGCGTAAGTGGTCACGAGCTTCATTGCCGAGGCCGGGTTGCGGGGCGCGTCGGCGAGATGGCTGACGAGCACGCGGCCGTCGGCGTCGGCGACGTGGATGCTGATCGAGTCGGGCGCGAGCCGGTGGCGCTCGAGCGCCGCGGCGACGGGGGCGGGCAATGCGGCCTGCGCCGACATCGACATCGCGGCGGCGACGAGGCACAAGGTCGTGGCCGCGGCGCGCGCCTCGACGATGATTCGAGTGATTGTTGTTATACTTGAAATCGACACGTCGAGCGCCGACACAAGAAACATCCCGGCCCTCGCGACGGCGCGACGTATCCCGCAACCGCCACGAACTCCGGCCGCTGCGCGCGGGCCCAGATCACACCCCCATTGCGTCAACATGTCCAACCAGTCGAACACTGCGAACAAGCGGATCTTCAAGGTCGTCTTTCACAACCAGGGCAGCGTCTACGAACTGTATGCGCGCGAAGTGAGCCAGAGCGCCATGTACGCCTTCGTCGAGGTCGGTGACATCATCTTCGGCGAGCGCTCGCGAGTGGTGGTCGATCCCTCCGACGAGCGCCTCAAGGCCGAGTTCAACGGCGTCAGGCGCACCTACATCCCGATGCATTCGGTGATTCGCATCGACGAGGTGGACAAGGAAGGCCGCAACAAGATCATCGCCGGCGAAGGCGGCGGCAAGGTCGCCCCGTTCCCCCTGCCGGTGACGCCGCCTGGACGCAGGGAGTGAATCATCCCGGGTAGGCGACCCCGGTGCCGCCGAGCCCGCAGTAGCCGCCGGGATTCTTCGCCAGGTACTGCTGGTGGTAGTCCTCGGCGTAGTAGAACCCCGCAAGCGGCCTGGTCTCGGTGGTGATGGTGCCGCCGCCCCGCGCGGCGAGCGCCTCCTGGTAGACCTTGAGCGATGCCGCCGCGGCCTTCTCCTGATCCTCTCCGGTCGTGTAGATCGCCGAGCGGTACTGGGTGCCGACGTCGTTGCCCTGGCGCATGCCCTGGGTCGGATCGTGCGCCTGCCAGAACTCGGCCAGCAGGGCGTCGTAGCTGACGAGCAGCGGCTCGTAGACGACCAGCACCGCCTCGGCGTGACCGGTCCTGCCGGTGCACACCTCGTGGTACGTGGGGTTGGGCGTGTAACCTCCGGCGTAGCCGACTGCGGTCGTGAACACGCCGTCGAGCGTCCAGAAATGCCGTTCCGCGCCCCAGAAGCAGCCGAGCGCGAACACCGCCTGCTCGAGCGGCTCGGGAAACGGCGGCAGGATGGGGCGACCGTGCACGAAGTGCCGGTTGTCGAGCGCCATCGGCGTCTCGCGTCCCGGCAGGGCGCGGCCCGGGTCGACCAGTTCGCTTTTGCCGCTGAAGAACATGGCTGAATCTCTCCCCTGGATGATGACGAACGCGCCGACAGCCCGCCCGCCTACGTTAGCCCGAACGGCGCCGGCGGGCAAGGCGCGGCTCGAGGTTGCACCGAATGTTATTATTGAACAGGCCAGTTCCCTGCAATCCGCGGCCTTGAGACGTTGCGGGCCCTCACCGGACACACTCCATGGACAAGCGCAAGTTCCACCGAATCGCCAGCGGCGTCGAGATCGGCTTCCAGGTGACGAAGTCCGACCGTGCCAGCCGGGATTACTACTCCGGCCTCGTCGAGAACTACAGCTTCGGCGGACTTTTCATCACCACTTCGGTGCCGCTCGCGATCGGCGACGTCATCGATTTGAGCTTCGACGTCGACGGCGGCGATCCGGTCGAGGCCCGCGCCGTGGTGCGGTGGGTCAGGCGCTGGATTCCGCCGCGCGGCGCCGGCGTGGAGTTCATCGAGTTCAACAACCTCGGCGAGCGCGAGGTGACCGACGTGCTCGGCGCACTGTTCGAGTCATCGAACGGTGACGAACGCGAGGAGTCCGGCCAGGCCTGACACGCGCGTCGTGCCTCGTTCCACCCCCCGGGGCCTCACGCGCCGACGCGGCCTTCGCTGATCCGCTCGCGGCCGCCGAGGTCACGGCGCGTCGCCACGGCCGTGAAGCCGTGGCGGCGAAGCAGCGCACGCACCTTCTCGCCCTGTTCGGCGCCGTGTTCCAGTAGCAGCCAGCCGCCCGGCTCGAGTCGGGGCTCGGCGGCGGCGACGATACGGGTGATGTCGTCCAGGCCGTCGCGCCCCGACACCAGCGCCCGCATCGGCTCCGCGGCTACTTCTGCCCGCGAAAGGTGCGGGTCGCCGGCGGCGACGTACGGCGGATTGCCGGCGATGAGACCGAAGCGGCGGGCACCGAGTTCGGTGAACCAGTCGCTATTCACGAACTCGATGCCTCTTGCGCGGAGGCGTTGCGCGTTGTCGCGGGCGATATCGAGGGCCGCCGACTCGACGTCCACCGCCGTGACCCGGCAGCGTGGGCGTGCCAGGGCGATGGCGATGGCGACGTTGCCGCTGCCGGTACCGAGGTCGAGTATCTCCTGTTCGGCATCTCCGGGAATCAGCTCCAGGGCCCGCTCCACGAGCGTCTCGGTGTCCGGCCGCGGAATCAGCACGTCGCTGGTGACGCGAAAGGAAAGCGACCAGAACTCCCGCTCGCCGGTGAGGTAGGCGACCGGTTCGCCGCGCTCGCGGCGCGCGACGAGGCCGGCGAATGCCGCCGACTGCGCCTTCGTGAGCCGCCGGGCGCCGGCGATGATCGCCGCCGCACCGAACCCGGTGACGTGCGCGAGCAGCACCTCGGCGTCCAGCGCCGGAGTCTGCGACACACCCGCCAGCCGGCCGCGGGCATGGTCGAGCGCCTCGCCGAGGGTCGGCGGTGCCGCCGTCGTCACGGCGGTCAATGGGCGGCGATCGAGGCGAGCTGGTCCGCCTGGTGTTCCGCCGTCAGCGGTTCGATCACCAGGTCGAGGTTGCCGGCCACGATCTCGTCGAGCTTGTAGAGGGTCAGGTTGATGCGGTGGTCCGTTACCCGGTTCTGGGGAAAGTTGTAGGTACGGATTCGCTCGGAGCGGTCGCCGCTGCCAACCAGTCGGCGGCGGGTCATCGCCTCGGCTTCCTCGCGGCGGCGAACCTCGGCGTCGAGCAGGCGCGACTTCAGAACGGCCATGGCGCGGGCGCGGTTCTTGTGCTGGGAGCGTTCGTCCTGGCACTCCACCACGATGCCGGTCGGCAGGTGGGTGATGCGCACCGCCGAGTCGGTCTTGTTGACGTGCTGGCCGCCGGCGCCGGAGGCGCGGTAGGTGTCTATCCGAAGCTCGTTCGGCTCGACGTGAATCTCGTCGACCTCCTCGGCCTCGGGCAGGATGGCCACGGTGCATGCCGAGGTATGGATGCGTCCCTGGGCCTCGGTTTCCGGCACCCGCTGCACCCGGTGCACGCCCGATTCGAACTTGAGCTTCGACCACGCGCCGCGTCCCGCCACCCGGCTGATGATCTCCTTGTAGCCGCCGGCCTCGCCCTCGCTGCGGCTGAGCACCTCGACCCGCCAGCCGTGATGTTCGGCGAACGCGCTGTACATGCGGAACAGGTCGCCGGCGAACAGCGCCGCCTCGTTGCCGCCGGTGCCGGCGCGGATCTCGAGGAAGATGTTGCGCGAATCGTTGGGGTCCTTCGGCAACAGCAGCTTCTGCAGTTCGGATTCGGTCCGCTCGAGCCTCGCGGCCAGGCGCGCCAGTTCCTGCTCGGCAAGGTCGTGTATCTCCGGGTCGCCGTCGCGAAGCATCTCGCGCGCCTCGTCGATCTCGGCGCTGACTTCCTTGTAGTCCTGGTACAGGTTCACCACCGGGGAGATCTCGGACAGCTCGATGGTCAGGTTGCGGTAGCGCGCCTGGTCCTCGAACACGTCGGCCTCGGAGAGCAGGGCGTTGATTTCTTCTTCGCGTTCTCCGAGATGGTCGAGCTTGGCCAGCAGTGACGGGTTCATCGATCCGTGAGCCCGAACAGCGCCCGCATCGCCTGGATCATCTGGGCGTTGCCGGTTTCGTCGGCACGGCGCAGCGCCTGGCTCGGCGCATGGCTGAACTTGCGGCCCAGGTTCCAGGCCAGGCGCTCGATCACCTCGCCGGGATCGGCGCCCGCGGCGAGTCGGCGGCGCGCCGCTTGAAGTTCGTGCTCGCGAATGGCGTCGACACCGTGGCGGAACTCGCGGATCGTCGGCACCGAGTCGAGCGAGTTCATCCAGCGCATGAAGCGCACCACCTGCAAGTCGATGATCTTCTCCGCCTCCACTGCGGCCTCGCGGCGGGCGTTGATGTTGCCCTGGACCACCTGCGCGAGATCGTCGACCGTGTACAGGTAGACGTCGCGAAGCTCGGCAACCTCGGGCTCGATGTCCCTGGGCACGGCGAGGTCCACCATGAACATCGGCTTGCGGCGGCGCTTGCGCACGGCGCGCTCGACCGCGCCCTTGCCGAGGATCGGCAGGGTGCTGGCGGTCGAGGCGACGACGATGTCGGCCTCGTGCAGCCGCGCCGGGATCTCCGCCAGCGAGATCGCCTCGCTGAAAATCTGCTGGGCCAGCGTCTCGGCGCGCTCGATGGAACGATTGGCGACGATGATCCTGCCGACGCCGTGCTCGAGCAGGTGGCGGGCGACGAGTTCGATGGTCTCTCCGGCGCCGATCAACAGCACCGTCTGCTCCGACAGGCTCGAGAAGATGCGCCGGGCGAGATCGACCGCGGCGTAGGCCACCGACACCGCGTTGGCACCCACCGAGGTGTCGGTCCTGACCTGCTTGGCGACCGAGAAGGTATGCTGGAACAGCCGATTGAGAATCTTGCCGGTGGCGCCGGCGCGATGGGCGATGGCGAAGGCGTCCTTCATCTGGCCGAGGATCTGCGGCTCGCCGAGCACCATGGAGTCGAGTCCGGAGGCGACGCGGAAGGCGTGCTTGACCGCGCGTTCGCCCGGGTAGCCGTAGATCGCCTTGCCGATCTCCTCGCTGGAAAGGCCGCTGTAGCGGCAGATCCAGCGGCCGACGAGGCTGCTGTCGCGGGTGGCCAGGCGGCAGTAGATCTCGGTGCGATTGCAGGTCGACAGGATGGTCGCCTCGCGCACGCCGTCGTTGGCCGCGAGGTCGCGCACCGCGCTCTCCAGGCGATCGTTGGTGAACGCCGCGCGCTCGCGCACTGCGAGCGGCGCCGTGGTGTGATTCAGCCCGAAGGCGAGCAGGTGCATCTCGTTGAAAAATAAGAAAGCGGTTGCGCTATTTTGCGACTTGTCCGGAACTTGTCAAGAGACCCGCGTCAACCATCGGCCACAAGTGTTGCGGCATCGTCGCCAGGCGCCGATCAGTGCTGTTTCGCGACGCGGCGAAGCCCCGCAAGTTGTTGAAAACGGGCAGTCGCGATCGTCGCAAGCCAGGTCGCCACCACCGCCACGGAGAAGTGCGCCGCGAACATTCCCCAGCGACCGTCGGCGGCGCACCGCGCGAGCTGCGATGCCAGCGCCCAGGCCAGCAGCGCCGACAGCGCCACGGCCGGGGCGAGAGATGGCCACGGGTTGCGTTTCAGGCGCGCGGCGGCGAATGCGGCCGCGGCGAGGGCGCCGCAGGTGAGAAGCAGCGCCGCCTCGCCGGCCGCCAGCCACAGGTCGACGGGCAGCCGCCCGGCGGCCAATGCCGCCAGGGTCAGGCCGACCAGCAATACCGCCGGTGCCAGCGTGACCAGCGCCGGGCCGCCGGCGCCGGCCGGCACGAACGCGGCCACGTTTGCCGCGAAGGTGCCGCAGGCGAGCGCGAGGAACGCGAGTACGAGTCCTGCCAGCAGGGCGGCGACCACCGCTTCGGCCATCCTGCCGGAGATCCCCAGCGGCTCCGCGAGCGCTGCGATCGATTGCACCGCGTAGACGGCAGTGGCGCCGGGATCGATACCTGCCACCCAGTGGGGCAGGTTCGTCGGCAGCGCGTCGACCGTTGACGGCGCGGCGAGGAAGGCGCACAGCACGAGGATGGCGACAAGCCCTTCCCAGGCCGGCACCGATGCTCCGCCCGAAACTTGTTCGCGGCGCTGTCCGTCGCGCGGCATGACGAGCAGCGGGGCGAGGCCGAAGCTGGCGGCGATCAGCAGCAGCGGTAGCGCGCCCGGCCCCGGGTCCGGCCGATGATAGGGCAGGTACCCGACCTCGACCGGCGAGGCGCCGAGCGACACCGCGGCCAGCACCATCACGGCCGCGAGCACGACCGCGAGCTGGAATCCGAACGGTGCGAGGAACCGCCGCGGCGGGCCGCCAGAGAGGGCGACGGCGGCCACCACCAGCGCCGCCCCGACCCGCATCGCCGCCCCATCCATCCAGGTGAGATCACCGCCGGTCAGCCATAGCGCCGCGAGGTAGCCGGCTGGAACCGCCGCGACGACCGCGACGAGGGCGGCGAGCAGGGTCGGTCCTCCGGGTCGAGGGCGCGGTGCGAGCCCCAGGGTGAGCGCCACGAGCGCCTGGGCGAGAAGCGGGCCGAGGGCCAGCGGATAGCGGGTCACCAACGCGGCGGCCATCGCTGCCGACACCGGCACCCAGACCGCGAGGACGACGACCAGCGCCAGGCGCATGCCGGCGGCGAAGCCGTCGCCGAGGACCGCCGCCGTCGCCTCCAGGGGCCCGCGCGCGACGGCGGCCGCGGTCCACGACAGCGCACCCGCGGTAAGCCCCGACAGCAGCGCGCAGGCCACCAGGAGCCAGACGTAGACCGGCGCCCAGCCCCAGATCAGTGCCAGTCCCGCTCCGATCGCCGCCAGTGCTCCGCCCGCGGCTGCAACGACGTGGCCGTTTTCCGCGAGGTCGAATCCCGCGGTCGTGTCGTTGCCGGGGACGCGTATCCCTGACAGTGGACGAAAGGGTCCGGCTGCAAGTATTCGCCCCCAGAATCGCCGGCCCATGAGCAGGAGCACGATTGCGGCCGCGAGCAGGAACAGGATGTTCATTGCGCGATATTAGCCCCTTGACGCCCCATGGGGGAGTGCGTGCATTGCATTCGGGAAACCGGCGGCACGGCCCGCGGAATGACCGAATCTTCATCGACATCGCGCGGTTGCGCCGCACCATGGGCGCACGCGATTCTGATATTCTAAACGCCTTGTTTTCTTTGTCCGGTCCCCTGAATTACTTGATTCCATTTGCCCCCTTCCCGGCGGTTGCTCGCGTCAGGCGCGCCTGTCGCGTCCCGATCGTTGCCCTGGCCACGGTCCTGGTGACGACCATGGCCGGCGGCTGCGCGGTGCTCGGCCTGCCGCCGGCGGGCGACGGCGCGGATCCGGGCGAGGCGCCGGTGGATGCGGTCGCCGGATCGCCGGGGGACGACAACGCCGGCGAAGAAGCCGTGGCCGGCGCGGGCGTCTTCGAACTCGACGCCGACATCGTCTTCGACTACCTGCTGGCGGACATCGCCGAGCGTCGCGGCGCCGGCGGGGCGTCGCTGGAGGCGATGGTGCGCCTCGCCGAGCGCACCCGCGATCGGGCACTGGTGGTGCGCGCGTTCCGCGGCGCGGTGCGTGCCGGTGACGGCGAGGCGGCACTGGCCATGGTCGACCTGCTCGATGAGATCGGCGAGAACCCGATACAGGGAGGATTCGCCCGGGTGCAGGCGCACCTGCTGGGCGGGGATGCCGGGGCCGCCGTCGAGGTGATTCTCGGCCTGCTCGAGGCGTACCCGGACGAACGCGAGCGCGTGTTCAACAACGCCGGGGAGATTTTCGCCCAACAGGGCGATCCCGCCGCCTACCTCGCGGCGATGGAGTCCGTCGCCGATGCCTACCCCGAGGACTATCGCGGTTATTTCGCGCTCTCGTACCTGGCCAACCGGGCCCGCGACGACGCCGTGCTCGAGCGCGCGATCGGCCGTGTGCTGGAACTGCGCCCCGACTGGGAGCAGGCGGCGGTGGTGCGTTACGTGCAGCTCCTGCAGCGCGGCGACCAGGACAAGGCGTTCACGTTCGCCGAGGCGTTCCTCGCGCGAAACCGCGACGCGCTCTCGCTCGCCGAGCGTCACGCCAGGGTGCTGGCGTCGCAGGGCGAACTCGACGCCGCCCTCGGTCACTTCCAGCGGATACTGCGCCGCCAGGCGGACAACGGCGACGTGCTGTTCGCCGTCGCCCTGATCCGGATGCAGCGCGAGGAGTGGAACGAGGCCCGGCGGGCGCTCGTCAAGCACCTCGAGCTGGACCCGGACAGCGACGAGACGCGGCTGCACCTGGGCAGCGTGGCCGCGGCCCAGGAACGTTACGACGAGGCCGTCGAATGGTACTCCGAGGTTCGCGACGACGCCCTGGTGTTCACCGCCCAGCTGCGCATCGCCGGCGTGCTTCGCGAGCGCGGCGACCACGAGGCCGCGCTCGACCACCTGGCGTCGCTGGTGCCGGTGAGCCGCGAGGAGGAGGTCGACCTGCTGCTGACCCGCGAGCAGGTGCTGCGGCAGATGGGCCGCCTGGAAGAGGCCATCGAACTGATCGACGGCGCCCTCGGCGAGGTGCCGGACGATCCCGACCTCCTGTATTCGCGCGGCCTCCTGGCAGCGGAACTTTCAAGGCTCGATCTTCACGAGAAGGACATGCGGCGGGTGATCGAGCTCGACCCCGACAACGCCCACGCCTACAACGCGCTCGGCTATACCCTGGCCGACCAGACCGAACGCTACGAGGAAGCCCTGGATCTGATCACGCGGGCGCTGGAGCTTGCCCCGGATGATCCGTTCATCCTCGACAGCATGGGCTGGGTGCAATATCGCCTCGGCGACCTCGACCAGGCCGAGCAGTACCTGCGCCGCGCCCTCGATCTTCGCAGCGATGCGGAGATCGCGGCCCATCTTGGAGAGGTCCTTTGGGTGGCCGGGGTTCGCGACGAGGCGCGACGCCTGTGGGACGAGGCGCTGCGCATCGATCCCGAAAACCGCACCCTGCTGCGCACGCTGGAGCGTTTCACCGGTCAATGAAATATCTCGCCGCCCCGTTGCTGGCGATCCTGCTGGTCGCCGGCTGCGCCACCGTGCCGCCGGGTGCGGCCACCCTGTCTCCGGAACTGCTGGCCCGCTGGCAGGAGCGCCGCGACGTGCTGGCGTCGATCGACGCCTGGGACATGAAGGGACGCATGGCCGTGCGCACCGCCGATGACGCCGGCTCGGCCACGTTCGTCTGGGAGCGCGCCGGCGAGAGCCATCACATCGAGATGTTCGGCCCCTTCGGCAGCGGCCGCGTCAGCATCATCCAGGACGAGGACGGAGCCCGGCTCGAAGAGGGCGACGAGGAGCCGCTCGTCGCCGACACCGCCGAGGAGATCCTCTATCTCAAGGTCGGCTGGCACGTGCCGTTCGAGGCGCTCAAGTTCTGGCTCAAGGGCGAGCCGCGCCCGGGCCGACACGACGGGCTCGCGCTCGATGCCGAGGGCCGCGCCGTCGGCTTTCGCCAGGACGGCTGGGAAGTATCAATCATCGACTACCTCGACGCCGAGCCCGTGGACCTGCCGCGCAAGGTGTTCATCACCGCACTGCCGGGCACCGTGCACCTGGTGGGAGAGCGCGGCGAGGATCTCGGCGACCGCCTCGACGTGCGGGTCGTCCTGCGCCGCTGGCAGGTCCTGTCGGGCTGAAGGATGAGCCCTGCCGACGGCTGGCCGGCGCCCGCCAAGCTCAACCTGTTCCTGCATGTCACCGGCCGCCGCGCCGACGGCTACCACCTCGTCCAGACCCTGCTGCAGTTTGTCGACTTCGGCGACCGGTTGCACCTGGCCATTCGGGACGACGGCGAGGTCCGTCGGACCGGAAACCCGGAACTGCCCGCCGAGGACCTCGCGGTGCGCGCCGCACGTATGCTCAAGGCCCATGCAGGCATCGCCCAGGGCGCCGACATCGTCATCGACAAGCGCATCCCCCTGGGGGCCGGACTCGGCGGCGGGAGTTCCGACGCCGCCACATGCCTGATCGCTCTCAACCGGCTGTGGGGCGCGGACCTGGCGCGCGACGAGCTCGTGCGCCTCGGTGCCCGGCTCGGCGCCGACGTGCCGGTGTTCCTGTTCGGTCATGCCGCCCTCGCCGAGGGCATCGGCGACGTGCTCACGGCCGCCGATCCCCCCGAGTCCTGGTACGTGGTGGTGGCTCCCGGCGTCGAGGTGCCGACCGGCACGATCTTCGCGGACCCGCAATTGACACGATCCACGCCCGTGACCACAATACGCGGTTTTTTGGCGGGCGAGACTCGCAATGATCTGGAGCCCGTGACCCGGCGGCTGTTTCCCGAGGTGGACCGGGCATTGGCCTGGCTCGGTGCCCGTGCCAACGCCCGAATGACCGGCAGCGGCGGCGCGGTGTTCGCGCCAGTCGAAGGGCGCGCGACGGGAGAGCGAATCCTGGCGGACCTTCCCGGCGGATGGCGCGGTTTCGTAACCCGCGGCGTCAACCGGCACCCGCTGGCCGATGACGCTCCGGTGCGCGCCTGAGCCGCGGGCGGGGTATCATTTGGGGTGTAGCCAAGCGGTCCAAGGCACCGGATTTTGATTCCGGCATTCCCAGGTTCGAATCCTGGCACCCCAGCCACTTTCGCCCGGCGAAAATGGGCCGGGATGACTGCAGGCCCCGTCCTGGATCGCTGATCTTCGAGGTTCACAAGTGGCACTAGAGAACATGGCAGTGTTCACCGGCAACGCCCACCCGGCGCTTGCCGCCGAGGTCGTCGGCTATCTCGGGCTGCCAATCGGCCGTGCGCTCGTGGACAAGTTCAGCGACGGCGAGGTGAACGTCGAGATCATGGAGAACGTGCGCGGACGCGACGTCTTCGTGATCCAGCCGACCTGCGCGCCGACCAACGACAATCTGATGGAGTTGTTGATCATGATTGACGCGTTGAGCCGCGCCTCGGCGAAGTGCATTACCGCCGTCGTGCCGTATTTCGGCTATGCGCGCCAGGACCGCCGGCCACGCACTGCGCGGGTGGCGATCAGCGCCAAGCTGGTGGCCAACATGTTCAGCACCGCCGGCGCCCACCGGGTGCTGACGATGGACCTGCACGCCGACCAGATCCAGGGCTTCTTCGACATCCCGACCGACAACATCTACGCGTCGCCGGTGCTGTTGACAGAGCTGTGGCGCAACCAGCCGGAGAATCTGCTGGTGGTTTCGCCGGACGTCGGCGGCGTGGTGCGCGCTCGGGCGATGGCCAAGCAGCTCGGCGTGGACCTGGCCATCATCGACAAGCGGCGGCCCAAGGCCAACGAGGCCAAGGTGATGCACATCATCGGCGAAGTCGACGGCCGCGCCTGCGTGTTGATGGACGACATGGTGGATACCGCCAACACCTTGTGCCAGGCGGCGCTGGCATTGAAGAACGCGGGCGCCACCAGGGTCATGGCCTGCGCCACCCATCCCGTGTTGTCCGGGCGGGCGGTGCAGAACATACAGGAGTCGGCCCTGGACGAGGTGGTGGTGACCAACTCGATCCCGTTGTCGGACGCGGCCGAGGCCTGTCCCAAGATACGCCAGATCAGCATCGCCGAGCTTCTGGCCGAGTCGATCCGGAGGATTTCCGACGCCGACTCGATCAGTACGTTGTTCATGGACTGAGCCGCCGCCACCGGCGAGCGGCGCGACTCGTCCGACAGTATTCATTAACGGAGCAAGCGAAATGAGTGATTTCGAAGTCAATGCGCGGCCGAGGGCCGAGTCCGGCACGGCCGCGAGCCGGCGCCTTCGCTGCGGCAAGGAGATACCCGCCGTGGTCTACGGCACCGGCAAGGAGAATGCCATGCTGGTGCTCGACCACGATCCCTTCAAGCACCAGCTCGACATCGAGGCGTTCCATAACTCGATCATCCGGCTGACGAGCGGCGGCGCCACGGAGCAGGTCATCCTGCGCGAAGTGCAGATGCACCCGTACAAGCCCGTGGTGATGCACGTCGACTTCCAGCGCATCAGCGCCACCGACAAGATCCACATGAACGTGCCGCTGCACTTCATCGGCGAGGACGTCGCCCCCGGAGTCAGGCAGGAGGGCGGCATCGTCTCCCACATGATGACGGAAGTGGACGTGAACTGCCTGCCGGCCGACCTGCCCGAGTACATCGAGGTGGACATCTCCGGGATGAGGGTCGGTGATTCCGTGCACCTGTCCGATCTGAAACTGCCCGCCGGTGTCTCCTTCACCCATGTCCCCGAGGGCGAGACCGACCACGCGGTGGTCTCCGTGGTCATGCCCAAGGTGGCGGCCGAGGAGGAAGAGGAGGCCGGCGAGGAAGAGGCCGAGGCGGTGCGCGCCGCCGAACCCGAGGAGGCCGGCGAGGAAGAAGCCTAGGCGGCCCGTCGCGCCTCGTCTCGTTCATGGCCGGCCCGTAACCCGGGCCGGCGTCGCTGTCGTTCGCCATGACCATACGCCTCGTCGCCGGCCTCGGGAATCCGGGCGCCGAATACCGCGAGACCCGGCACAACGCCGGCGCATGGTTCGTCGAGGCGCTGGCGCGGCGGCTCGGTGTGGTCCTGCGCGAGGAGCCCCGGTTCCTCGGCTTGCACGGCCGCGCCAGCCGCAACGGCGACAACGTCTCGCTGCTCGTGCCGACGTGCTTCATGAACCTGAGCGGGCAGTCGCTGGCCGCGTGCGCGCGTTTCTACCGGATCGCACCCGACGAGATGCTCGTGGTCCACGATGAGATCGACCTCGACCCGGGCACGGTGCGCCTGAAGTCCGGCGGCGGCCACGGCGGCCACAACGGTCTGCGCGACATCGTCTCTCATCTCGGCAGCGACTTTCACCGTCTGCGCATCGGCGTCGGCCACCCGGGCAGCGCCGAGCGCGTGGTGCCGTGGGTGCTGTCGCGTGCGAACGCCGAGGACATGCGGCGCATCGGCGAGGCGATCGAGCGTGCGCTCGACAGCATGGACGACGTCCTTGCCGGCGATTTCGCCCGGGCGATGAACGTCCTCCACCAGAAACCCACCTGAGAACACCCGGACATCCATGGGATTTCGCTGCGGAATCGTCGGCCTGCCCAACGTCGGCAAGTCGACGCTGTTCAATGCCCTGACACGCTCGGCGGTCCACGCGCAGAACTACCCGTTCTGCACCATCGAGCCCAACGTCGGCATCGTCGAGGTGCCCGACGCACGGCTGTGGAAGATCGCCGACATCGTCAAGCCCGCGCGGGTGGTGCCGGCGGTGATCGAGTTCGTCGACATCGCCGGTCTGGTCGCCGGCGCCTCGCGCGGCGAAGGCCTCGGCAACAAGTTCCTCGCCCACATCCGCGAGGTCGACGCCATCGCCCACGTGGTGCGCGCCTTCGTCGACGACGACGTCACCCACGTGTCCAACCGGATAGACCCGGTGGCCGATATCGGGATCATCGACACCGAGCTCGTCCTGGCGGACCTCGACACCGCCACCCGCGCCTTCGAGCGCGCCGCCAAGGCCGCCAAGGCCGGGGACAAGGAGCAGGTGAGGCTGCGCGAGCTGTTCGATTCGGTGCGCGCTCACCTCGACCAGGGCCATCCGGCGCGTTCAATGGCGCTGGATGACGCAGACAAGGTCCGGCTCAAACCCCTGTGCCTGCTCACCGCCAAGCCGGTGCTGTATATCTGCAACGTCGCCGAGGACGAACTCGGCGGCAATGCCATGGTCGACGCCGTGCGGGAAATCGCCGTCACCGAGGGCGCCGACGTGGTGGTGGTCTCGGCCGCCGTCGAGCAGGAGATATCGGAACTGCCCGAGGCGGAGCGCCGCGAGTTCCTGGACGCCATGGACCTGGCCGAGTCGGGACTCGACCGGGTGATTCGCGCCGGCTACCACCTGCTCGGCCTGAAGACTTTCTTCACCGCCGGCAAGAAGGAAGTTCGTGCGTGGACCTTCCGCGACGGCGCGACCGCGCCCGAGGCCGCGGCCGTCATCCACACCGACTTCGAGCGCGGATTCATTCGCGCCGAAACCATCGCCTGCGACGATTTCCTTCGCCACGGAGGGGAAGCAGGCGCCCGCGAGGCCGGCCGCCTGCGCCTGGAAGGCAAGGAATACCGCGTCGCCGACGGCGACGTGATGCATTTCCGGTTCAATGTCTAACCCGGTGCGTTGAAACGCCCCTGCGCCCCCGCGAACCGCTTGCCCAATCCCCGCGAAAACGGTATCTTTGCCCGCCCTTCGTGCCGTGGCTATGTAGCTCAGCTGGTTAGAGCACATCACTCATAATGATGGGGTCGGTGGTTCGAATCCACCCATAGCCACCATTTCGCCTTCCCGGCGCATACCCCCGTCAATTCGGGTTCTCGCCGTGTGCCTTCAGCGCGCCCGGCGCCGCACCCGCTCCTCCCGTTTTCGCCGTCCGGACGCCTCGCCCCGGGTTACGGCACGGTTATTCGGGCCCTTGAACATTGACCGCGATCAAAAATGAATCTTATGGTCGTATCACACCAGCCAGCCAAAGATGATGAGGAGAAGACGACAATGACCATGCATACTCCGACGTACCTTCGTAAAGGCCGCGCCGGCGTGCTGCTGGCGGCGGGCGCCGCGCTGGTGCTGACGGCGTCGGCCGCCGTGCTGCAGTCGGGGCGGGCGCACAGCCGTTATAGCTATTCCTTGCCCTGAGCGTCGAGTATCGCCGCCAGCCGGTCCAGTTTCCGCTCCCACATCGATCGCCGCTCGCCGATCCACTTCTCGGCCGCCGACAGGCCGCCCGGCTCCAGGCGCACGCGCCGCACCCGCCCCACCTTCTCGGAGGAGACGAGCGCGCTTCGCTCGAGCACCTGGATGTGCTGCACCACGGCCGCCAGCGAGATACCGAGCGGCTTCGCGATCGCCGACACTGACGCCTCGCCGGCCCCGAGCCGCTCGATGATCCGGCGGCGAGTGGAGTCGCCAAGGGCGTGAAAGACCAGGTCGACATCAACGACTTGTGTCTGCACGGCATTAACTCGGCGATGTCGCCATCAGCGGTTCTCGAGTTCTTCGGCCAGATGCTCGAGCAGCTCGCGGGTGCCCTGTTCGCGCATCTTCGGCCTGTCGGCTCCCTCGAAGAAGGCGGCCTGTTCGGTGAAGATCAATTCCGTGCCGCTGCCCGAGGGCAGGAACTCCACGGTGCTGTGCGAGGAAGAGATGCGGCGGCCGTCGATGGTCATGGTATAGGCGAAGACGATGCGTCGCTCGGGCACGATGTCCATGAATACCGTGTCGTTGACGCAGGGCGTTCCCTCGGCCAGCGGCTTGCCGGCGACGAAGCGGAAGCATGCCCGTTCGCTGCCGCCAACCCGGAAGTCCAGCTCGTAGGAATCGACGTGAAATCCCTCGCTCTCGGCAAACCAGCGGCGCTTTATGGCAGGGTCGGCGAATGCCCCAAAGACCCTTTCCGGCCCGGCGTCGTATGGACGTTCGATGGTAAAGGTGGCGTGGGTGACGGTGCGCCGGGACATGACTGTCTCCCTGTTGATGAGTAATAGTAAAGTACAAACTTAAGTCTAATTCCTGGCTCCGCGATAGTCAAGCAAAAACTTGACTGTCGCATGGGGCCTCACCCGTCTGCTTGTCGTTGCCGGGTAGAATGAAGCCAAACAAATCGGGAGGTGACAATGAACCAGGTGTCGGCCGTTAGCGGGGCCGCCCATGCTGACGCGCGGCGGTCGGCGGAGTGTGCCGGTCCCGTCCGCACGCTTGATCCGTACTCCGTCCTGGTGCCCCTGCGCGAGGGCGCCGACGGGTCGCCGTTGTTTCTCATGCCCCATGGCGGCTTCACTTCACGGGGTTACCGGTCGCTGGCGCGACTGCTTCGACCCGATCAGCCGGTTTATTGCTTCGAACCGGTCGATTCCAATGGTCGGGTACTGGTCGATGTCACCGTCACCGAACAGGCGGACTGCTATCTGAAGGTGCTCAGGGGTGTGCAGCCCTGCGGGCCTTACTACCTTGGCGGCCTGTCAGGCGGTGGCCTCATTGCCTGGGAGATCGCCGCTCGTCTGCGTGACAGCGGTGACGAGGTGGGGCTCGTGGTCATGTTCGATACCTATGCCCGCAGCTGCCTGCCGGTGCGCGAGCTTCCCTGGCGGGCGCTTTCCGTTTTCGCCTGGTACGTTCGCTACCAGGTTCTGCTCGATGTGAAAAAGCCGAAGTGGTACAAGATGGTCCGCAACCGTGCCGGGCAATTCACGAACATACTGGAACGAAACACCGTTGCGGAGCTGCTCGTCAAGGCACGCGGGAAGCTCGTCGCCTTCTTCGTCGGTCGCCCGCATCGAGCCTCGGTCAGAGAGGTGTCGGCCGCGAACGACGACGCGGACAATCGGCACATTCGCAAGCGTTACGCGCAAAGTCTGCTCGAGGATCGGCTGGGCGAGGCCGAACAGGTGGCGACGTTACTGCCGGGCCGGTTCACGTGGCTCGACAGGCTGGCGCTCGGGCTCTTGAAACGCTCGTTTCCGTTCTACGCCCGGGTCTACGCGAGTTCGTGCAGCGTTGCGGCACTGCGCTCGCTGCCCGCCGGCCACCGACTCCGTGCGCCTCGCAGCGGCGGCATCTGGCGGTCGTACACACCGCCGCCGTTCGACGGCAACGTGCTGTTGTTCCACGCATCCCGCCAACCTCCGGGCACGGTGGACGACCCGGCGCTGGGTTGGCGGGAGTTCGCGCGGGGCCGGCTCGATATCATCGACGTCGACGGCGACCATACGTCGATCGTCAAGTCGCGATTCGCCGCGGACCGATTGCAGGAGCACCTGGATCGAAACCGGCCGGAAGCGAGGAATCCCGCGCTTTAGCGTGATCATTGCGCAAACACCGCGCCCGTCACGGATCCCGGACGCCGAACCGATGACAACCACATGTCCCTGACCCTGCGCCAGCTTCGCTACTTCATCGCCGTGGCCGAGTCCGGCTCCATCACCGGCGCCGCGCGACAGGTCAACGTGTCGCAGTCGGCCGTGACGGAGGCGGTCAAGGCGCTGGAGGAGCACATGGGTGCGACGCTGATGGAGCGCCGGGCGCGCGGCGTGCGGCTGACCCACGAGGGCCACCAGTTCCTGCGCCACGCGCGGCGGGTGCTCGGTGCGGTGGAGGACGCCGAGAACGCGCTCTCGCCGGACCTGCGCACCGTGGCGGGCATCCTCAACCTCGGCGTCACCAGCATGGTCGCCGGGTATTACCTGGCCGACCTGCTGGCGCGCTACCGGCGCAGCTTTCCCTCGGTGACCGTCGCGGTGACCGAGGACGAGCGCAGCTTCATCGAACACCTGCTGGTGAACGGCGAGCTGGACCTCGCCGTGATGCTGGTTTCGAACCTCGAGAACCGCCAGGCGCTCGAAGACGCGGTGCTGGTGCGCTCGCCGTTCGGTCTGTGGCTCCCGCCGCGCCACCAGCTGCTGGCAGGCGAGAACCTGTCGTTGTCCGACATCACCGACGCGCCGCTCATCATGCTCGACGTCGACGAGATGGAGCGCAACCTGCGAGCCCTGTGGCAGGCCCGCGGATGGCAGCCCAACGTGGTCCTGCGCACCCGTTCGGTGGAGGCGGTGCGCAGCCTCGTGGCAACCGGGGCGGGACTCGCCATCCTGCCCCAGCTCGCCTTCAGGCCGTGGTCCCTGGAGGGCGACCGGCTCGAGTTCCGGCCCATCGCCGACCTTACCCGGAGCATCGACGTCGGCATCGTCTGGCGGCGCGGGTCGGGCCTCGGGGCGCCGGCGGCGGGGTTTGCCGACATCGCGTTCGAGCACTGACGGGGCCAATCCGAGCGCGTGACCGTTCTGAAAAACAGATAATTCGCTTTGGAATTTTCTATTTGTTATCGCCGGCACCCGAGTGTATTTCTACCCGCCGGTGACATAACACCCGAGGAGGCAGCAACATGCACCACACACCGATCAAGGCAGCCTTCGCGGCCGCCGTCTCCGCCGTAGTCTTCCAGCCGGTTTTGGCCGCCCCGCTCACCGAGATCGGTCCGGGCGAAGGCGTGGTCGACATCGTCGCCTGGCCCGGCTATATCGAGCGCGGCGAGACTGACCCGAACTTCGACTGGGTCACCGATTTCGAGAAGGCCACCGGCTGCCAGGTGCGGATCAAGACCGCCGGCACCTCCGACGAAATGGTGGCGCTCATGAACGAGGGCGGCTTCGACCTCGTCACCGCCTCGGGCGACGCCAGCCTGCGTCTGATCGCCGGCAACCGTGTGCAGGAGATCAACACCGCCCTGGTGCCGAGCTGGAGCACGATCGACGAGCGCCTGCAGAATTCGCCCTGGCACACGGTGGACGGCAAGCACTACGGTGTGCCGTACCAGTGGGGCTCCAACGTTCTCATGTACAACACCGAGGTCTTCAAGGAGGTGCCCGACAGCTGGCACGTGGTGTTCGAGGAGATGACACTGCCGGACGGCCAGTCCAACAAGGGCCGCGTGCAGGCTTTCGACGGACCTATCTACATCGCCGACGCGGCGCTGTACCTGATGCATCATCAGCCTGATCTCGGCATCAAGGACCCCTACGATCTGACCGAAGAGCAGTACCAGGCCGCGCTCACGCTGCTCAGGGGCCAGCGCGAGATCGTCAACCGCTACTGGCACGACCCGTTCATACAGATCGATGACTTCACCAACGAAGGCGTGGTGGCGTCCTCGGCGTGGCCCTTCCAGGTGAACCTGCTGAAGGGCAAGGGCCAGCCGATCGACAGCGTGGTTCCCGCGGAGGGGGCGACGGGCTGGGCCGACACGACCATGATGCACGTCGACGCGCCGCATCCGAACTGCGCATACATGTGGCTCGAGCACTCCATCAATCCCAAGCTGCAGGGCGACCTCGCGGCCTGGTTCGGATCGGTGCCGGTGGTGCTGTCGGCGTGCGAGGGCAACGAGCTTTTGGGCGAGAACGGCTGCGAGATCAACGGCCTGTCCAACTTCGAGCGCATCAGCTTCTGGCGCACGCCGGTGACGAAGTGCGCCACCCAGGACGAGTGCGTGCCCTATTACCGCTGGGTGACGGACTACATCGCGGTGCTTGGCGGGCGCTGATCGGGGGAATGTCGCCCGCGGTGGAGTTTCGGCGCGTCGGCCGCGCGTTCGGCAGCGTGCGCGCGGTCGACGACGTCAGCTTCGAGGTGGCGCCGGGCGAGTTCTTTTCCATGCTCGGCCCTTCGGGATCGGGCAAGACCACGTGCCTGCGCATGATCGCCGGTTTCGACGAGCCGGATGCCGGCGAGATCTTCGTCGACGGGCGACCGATGGCGGGCGTGCCTCCCTACGAGCGCGACGTCAATACCGTCTTCCAGGACTACGCCCTGTTCCCCCACATGACCGTGGCGGAGAACATCGCCTACGGGCTGATGGTGAGCGGCGTCGACAAGGCGACGCGCCGCGCCCGCGCCCTCGAGGCGCTGGCCCTGGTCAAGCTCGAGGGGCTCGAGCAGCGTCGCCCGGCGCAGCTATCCGGCGGCCAGCGCCAGCGCGTGGCGCTGGCGCGGGCGCTGGTGAAGAAGCCTCGCGTGCTGCTGCTCGACGAACCCCTCGGCGCCCTCGACCTGAAGCTGCGCGAGGCGATGCAGGTCGAGCTCAAGTCGCTGCAGCGCCAGCTTCGAATCACCTTCGTCTACGTCACCCACGACCAGGCCGAGGCGCTGTCCATGAGCGACCGCCTGGCGGTGTTCAATAACGGTCGCGTCGAGCAGGTCGGCTCCCCCGAGGACGTCTACGAGAACCCCGAGACCGCGTTCGTGGCGGGCTTCGTCGGAGTGTCCAACATCATCGAGGGCGACGGCGCCGCGCGCTTTGCCGAGCGCGCCTCGGCCGTCGCCATTCGCCCGGAGAAGCTGCTGCTCGCCGCCCGCGGCAACGGCGCCGCTCCCGACGGCTACGTGGCCGCCGAGGGGACGATCGGCGACATCCAGTACCACGGCGCCAGCACCCGCTACCAGGTGATGCTGGCGGGCGGCGTCGAACTGCAGGTCACCGAGCCGAACCGCGACCTGTCGACGCGGCTGGCGCCCGGGGCGGCGGTGGAGGTTCGCTGGCGCCCCGGCGACGTGCACCGCCTGCGCGAATCGTCGTCGTGACCGCGGCCGCGCTGCCGGCACCCACCGTTCGCCGGCGCCTGTCCAACGTACTCTACCGGCGCCCGGCGCTGCTCCTCGTGCTGCTGCTTGCGCCGCCGTTGATGTGGCTCGGCATCGTCTACCTCGGCTCCCTGTTCGCCCTGCTGGCGCAGAGCTTCTTCTCCATCGACGAGTTCAGCGGCATGGTGCGCCGCGAGTTCACGCTTGCGACCTACGCACAGCTGTTCACGCCGGCCAACATGGACATCGTGCTGCGCACCGCCTCGATGGCGGCGGCGGTGACGGTGGCGGCGGCGCTGGTGGCCTTTCCCGTCGCGTATTACATGGCGCGCCACACCGGCCCGAAGATGAAGGCGGTGTTCTATCTCGCGGTGATGCTGCCGCTGTGGTCGAGTTATCTCGTGCGCGTGTACGCGTGGAAGCTGATACTGGCCAAGGAGGGAATCATCAGCTGGGCCTTCGCCAAGCTTCACCTGGCCTGGCTGCTCGACGCGGTGCTTGCTTTGCCGGTGATCGGCGGGTCGTCGCTTTCGGTGAGCTACATCGGCATGTTCCTGGTGTTCCTGTACATCTGGCTGCCCTTCATGATCCTGCCGATCCAGGCGGCGTTGGAGCGGGTGCCGCCGTCGTATCTCGACGCTTCGTCCGATCTCGGCGCGCATCCGCGCCAGACCCTGCGTCACGTGGTCCTGCCGCTGGCGTTTCCCGGCATCGTCGCCGGCTCGATCTTCACCTTCTCCCTGACCCTGGGCGACTACATCATCCCCGGCATCGTCGGCTCCTCGAGGCTGTTCATCGGCCAGGCCGTGTTCGTCCACCAGGGCACCGCCGGCAACATCCCGCTGGCGGCGGCGTTCAGCGTGGTGCCGATCGTCATCATGGCCGTGTACCTCACCATCGCCCGCCGCCTGGGGGCATTCAATGCACTCTAGGGCATCGCTCGGCCTGAAGGTCGCGGCCTTTGGCGCGCTCGCCTTCCTGCACGTGCCATTGGGGCTGATACTGCTGTACGCCTTCACCACCGAGGACAAGTCCTACCAGTTCCCGCCGCCGGGGTTGACCACGCGCTGGTTCAAGGTGGCGTGGGAACGGCAGGACATCTGGGACGCGCTGACGCTGTCGGTGCAGGTGGCAGCGGTGTCCACGGTGATTGCCCTGGCGCTCGGCACCCTGGCCGCGGCGGCCGTGTACCGTTCGCGCTTCTTCGGCCGCGAGACCATTTCCCTGTTCATCATCCTGCCCATCGCGCTGCCGGGCATCATCACCGGCATCTCGCTGCGCTCGGCCTTCAGCCTGGTCGAGATCCCGTTCAGCTTCTGGACCATCGTGCTCGGCCACGCCACGTTCTGCGTGGTGGTGGTCTACAACAACGTGTTGGCGCGCTTCAGGCGCACCTCGGCGAGCCTGATCGAGGCCTCGATGGACCTCGGCGCAGACGGCTTCCAGACCTTCCGCCACGTGGTGCTGCCCAACATCGCCACGGCGCTGCTGGCCGGCGGCATGCTGGCTTTTGCCCTCTCGTTCGACGAGGTCATCGTCACCACGTTCACCGCCGGGCAGCAGTCGACGCTGCCGATCTGGATGCTGACCGAGCTGGTGCGCCCGCGCCAGCGGCCGGTCACCAACGTGGTGGCGGTGTTCGTGATCGCCGTCACCTTCGTTCCCATCCTTCTCGCCTATTTCCTGACCCGAGACACCGAGCACGTGGCCGGCGCAGGCAAGTGAACCGTGGCGGGTCGAGCGCATACTGATTCACCCATGACACCCGAGGAAGCAACCATGGATACCGAACTTCTGATTGGCGGCGAGTTCGTTCCCGGCACCGGCGACGGCGAGGAGATTCTCGACCCGACCACCGGCGAGCGCCTCGTCACGGTGCCCGAGGCCGGCGCCGAGCAGGTCGACGCCGCGGTGGCCGCCGCCCGCGAGGCATTCGCGAGCTGGTCGGTGACAAGTCCCGCCGAGCGTTCAGCGATGCTGCTCGCGTTGGCCGACGCCATCGAGAAGGACGCCGCGGCGCTCGCCGTGCTCGAGTCGCGCAATTGCGGCAAGCCCCATGCCCGAGTGCTGGCTGACGAGATCCCGGCCGTGGCCGACTGCTTCCGCTTCTTCGCCGGGGCCGCGCGCGTGAGCGGCGCCAGCGCCGCCGGCGAGTACCTCGCCGGCCACACCAGCATGGTGCGCCGCGACCCGGTCGGCGTGGTGGGGTCGATCGCGCCGTGGAACTACCCGCTGATGATGGCGGCCTGGAAGCTGGCGCCGGCGC
>CBFGVH010000034.1:0-29567 GCA_965652415.1 uncultured Gammaproteobacteria bacterium
ATCGGTCGTAAGCTGCGTCAGGATCTGGGTAGGTGCTTTTCACCCCGATTCCGGCCCGCCGCCCGAAAGACCAAAATCCCGGACGATCGACCGGCTTTTTCGTGTCCGCATCCCGGCGCATGGCGCCGGGGCGCCGCGCTCAGAGCAGCGGCGCGATCACCAGGCTGACGATGGCCATGACGTTGATGAGGATGTTCATCGACGGGCCCGACGTGTCCTTGAAGGGATCGCCGACCGTGTCGCCGACCACGGCCGCCTTGTGGGCGTCGGAGCCCTTGCCGCCGAGGTTGCCGCGTTCGATGAACTTCTTGGCGTTGTCCCAGGCGCCGCCGGCGTTGGCCATGGTCAGCGCGAGCAGCACGCAGCCGAGCAGGGCGCCGCCGAGCATGCCGCCAAGCGAAGCCGGCCCCAGGGCGAATCCCACCACCACCGGCGCGAGGATCGCCAGCGCTCCGGGCAGGATCATGCGCTTGAGAGCCGCCTTGGTGGCGATGTCCACGCACTTGCCGGTGTCCGGCTCGGCCTTGCCTTCGAGCAGGCCCGGGATCTCGCGGAACTGGCGGCGGATCTCGTGAATCATCTCGAATGCCGCGTCGCCCACCGCCGTCATCGTGATGCTGCTGACCAGGAACGGGAAGATGCCGCCGATGAACATGCCGGCCAGCACCCTCGGGTCGTTCAACTCGAGATCGAAGTCCGGGACGTGGTGGGCCACCGTCTCGATGTAGGCGGAGATGATGGCCAGCGCCGCCAATGCCGCAGCGCCGATGGCGAAACCTTTGCCGATGGCGGCCGTGGTGTTGCCGAGTTCGTCCAGCGAGTCGGTGATCTTGCGAACATCGGGCCCAAGGCCCGCCATCTCCGCGATACCGCCGGCGTTGTCGGCCACGGGGCCGTAGGCGTCGATGGCCATGGTGATGCCGACCGTGGCCAGCATGCCCACCGCGGCGATGCCGACGCCGTAAAGGCCGACCAGCTCGGTCGACACCAGGATGATGATGCAGATCATCACCAGCGGCACCACCACCGACTGCATGCCGACCGCCAGCCCCGAGATCATCACTGTCGCCGGGCCCGTCTCGCCGCTCCTGGCGATCTTTTCCACCGGGCTCCCGGCCGTGTAGTACTCGGTCACCAGGCCGATGACGATGCCGCCGAGAGCGCCGATCAGCACCGCGAACCAGATGTTGGTGGCGAGCCCGGCCATTTTCACGACCACGAATGCGGCCGCGATGAACAGGATCGTCGCACCGATGGTGCCGAATCTCAGCGCGACTTCCGGCGAGCGCTTGGAATTCATGCGCACCAGGCCGATGCCCAGGATCGAGCAGATGATGCCCACGCTGGCCAGCCCAAGCGGCAGGAACATCAGCGACTGCTGGGCGCCGAGCGCGGCGATGACGTCCGGCGACAGGGTGGCGGCGATGGCGATGGTGGCGATCATCGAGCCGCAGTAGGACTCGAAGATGTCCGAGCCCATGCCGGCAACATCGCCGACGTTGTCGCCGACGTTGTCCGCGATCACGCCCGGGTTGCGCGGGTCGTCCTCGGGAATCCCGGCCTCCACCTTGCCGACGAGGTCGGCGCCGACGTCGGCGCTCTTGGTGAATATGCCGCCGCCGACGCGCGAGAACAGGGCCACCGACGAGGCGCCCATGCCGAAGCCGTGAATGACGTGGGCGGTTTCGGGGTTACCGCCGAACATCAGGTAGAGAATGCCCAGGCCCAGCAGTCCCATCGCGGCAACCGACAGCCCCATGATCGAGCCGCCGAAGAACGCCACCGTCAGGGCTTCCGACGCGCCCTTGGTGTGGGCGGCGGTGGTGGTGCGCACGTTGGCCCGGGTCGCCGCGTACATGCCGATGTAGCCGGCAGCCGCAGAGGTGATGGCGCCGACGGCGAAGGCGAAGGCGGTCTTCCAGCCGAGATCCGAGAACAGGATCGCCAGCCCGACCACGACCGAGAACATGAACAGGTAGGTGTACTCGCGGCGCATGAACACCATTGCGCCGAGATGAATCTGGGCGCCTATGTCGGCAACCTTGCCCTCGCCTCCGGGATAGCGCAGCACCATCCTGTAGATTGCGAAGGCGGTCGCAAGGCCGACCACGCCCAGCAGTACGGGCAGATATTCCACGAAACTCATCAAGAATTGTCCTCGGGTTGTGGATTCTTCGAAAGCGGGGGATTTTTGGGCGCGCCGATTATAGCAAAACCGCTCCATGGCAATATAAGCGGGCGTTATGGCTCGGTGCGGGGTTGTGTTTTCGCCGCCTCCAACTACAATCCGCCGGTTACACCTATTCCCGGTGTCGCGGCGCCCGGTCGGGCCTTTCGGGCAACGGCCCGCGGCGACCGGCCGGCCGGGCATGGACGACGCCGTACACCCACTATCGATGGAGAACGCCGAATGATTCTGGACAGGGTGCCCTCGGGGCGGTCGGTGCCGGACGACGTCAACGTGATCATCGAGATCCCGCTCAACGGCGAGCCGGTGAAGTACGAGGTCGACAAGGAGACCGGCGCCATGTTCGTCGACCGCTTCCTTGCCACCGCCATGCACTACCCGTGCAATTACGGGTACATACCGCATACCCTGTGCGACGACGGCGATCCGGCCGACGTGCTCGTGGTCAGCCCGCTGCCCCTGATTCCCGGCTCGGTGGTGCGCTGCCGGCCGGTCGGCATGCTGGAGATGGAGGACGAGTCGGGCGAGGATGCGAAGATCGTCGGCGTGCCCGTGGACAAGCTAACCACGCTGTACCGGGGCATCAAGTCCTACCGCGACCTGCCGCCTGAACTGCTCGATCGCATCTCGCATTTCTTCGATCATTACAAGGACCTCGAACCCGGCAAGTGGGTCAAGATCACCGGCTGGGCCGATGCCGAGCGAGCGCGCGCGGAGATCCTGAAAGCGGTGGAAATGGGTCGTGGCACCTGAGGCGACCGGGGGAAGAACCTAAAATGACCACGCAGTACAGGATTGCCGTGATTCCCGGCGACGGCATCGGCAAGGAGGTCGTGCCGGAAGGCATGCGGGTGCTGGAGGCGGCGGCTCGTCGCTTCGACCTCTCCTTCGTCTTCGACGAATTCGACTACAGCTGCGAGACCTATACCCGAACCGGGCGCATGATGCCCGACGACGGCCTCGAGCGGATCCGCCGCCACGACGCCATCTTTCTCGGCGCGGTGGGATTTCCCGGCGTCCCCGATCACGTCTCGCTGTGGGGGCTCCTGATCCCCATTCGCCGGGAGTTTCGCCAGTACGTCAATCTCAGGCCGGTGCGCCTGATGCCGGGCGTGCGATCGCCGCTCGCCGGCGTCGCGCCGGGCGACATCGACTACTACGTGGTGCGCGAGAACAACGAGGGCGAGTATTCCGAGATCGGCGGCCGGCTCTACGCCGGCACCGACGACGAGATCGTGGTGCAGGAGAACGTGTTCACCCGCCGCGGTGTCGACCGGGTGCTCACCTACGCGTTCGAACTCGCCATGACGCGGCCGCGCCGGCGCGTCACATCGGCCACCAAGTCCAACGGCATCATCCACTCGATGCCGTTCTGGGACGAGCGCTTCGCCGAGATGCGCGCACGCTACCCCGAGGTCGAGACGGACCAGTTCCACGTCGACATTCTCACCGCCCACTTCGTCCAGCACCCGGACTGGTTCGACGTGGTGGTGGCCTCGAACCTGTTCGGCGACATCCTGTCGGACCTCGGACCGGCCACCACCGGCACCATCGGCATCGCGCCGTCGGCCAACCTCAATCCCGAGCGCGAGTACCCCTCCATGTTCGAGCCGGTCCACGGCTCGGCGCCCGACATCTACGGCAAGGGCATCGCCAATCCCGTCGGCCAGATCTGGTCCGCGGTGATGATGCTGGAGCACCTCGGCGAAGGCGAGGCCGCGGCCGGCGTGATGGCGGCCATCGAATCGGTCCTCGCCGACGGGCCGCGCACCCCCGACCTCGGCGGCAGGGCCAGCACCAGCGAAATGGGCACTGCCATCGCCGAGCGGGTGGGGTGAGGCCACGATAAAGAAGATCTCCGTCCCGGTTTTTCTGTCGTCCATTGTTTTGGCGTTGTGCCCGTCGAGGCAATCCCCTGCGAGAGCCCTGGCACTGTAGGAGCCTGCTTGCAGGCGATTCATTCGGGCGCATCGCCCGCCGCGTCAATCGCCTGCAAGCAGGCTCCTACAGCGGCTTCGACTTGCGGCGGGCGATTTTTTCCGACGTCGTGCTCGACGATGTAATCGCCTGCAGGCTTACCTCCTGCAGTGGCTTCGCCGTGCCTCGGGTTGCGTTGAGCGCAGCCTTCGAGCTGCTGCGCCGGCCGAGGCGGTGGCGGTCGATCCTGCGGAACCAGCGCCGGGTTTCGGCGAACGGTGCTCGGTCGCCCAGCAGGCAGGCGAGGGCGCGAAACCGTTCGCGCGGGGTCAGGTGCTCCGGCGCCTGGCTGGCCAGCGTCGACAGGTCGAGAAGCCTCGCGTATTGCCGCCGCACCGGCCGGCAGCGGGCGCGCGGGCAGTCGATCCAGGCAATGCGATACGTATCCGGCGTATCGCCCGAGATGAGCAGGTTGCGCCAGTGGAGGTCCTGGTGGAAGAAACCGGCCGCGTGGGCCAGGCGCAACTGGCCGGCCAGGATCGACACGACGGCCTCCAGCGCCTCGCGGCGCCCTTGCTGAGTCATCCGCCGCAACTCCTCGACGGCGAATCGCTCCAGGTCGCGGCTTGCCGGAACCTCCCGGACGACGATGCAGGTACTCAGCACCCGGCCGAGGCGGCGATGCTCGCTGAATGCCACCACCTCGGGCGTGGGTATGCCGATGGCGGCGAGTTGGCGATAGCCGAAGGCTTCGGTCATGGCCCGTGACGGGCGCAGCAAATGGCGGAATTTTTTGTGGCGCGTGTAGACGTAGCGCTTGAAGTACACCACTTCGCCGCCGGGGTGCCTGACGCGGAAGCAATTGGTCACCCTAGATACCGACGCCGCCTCACCCGGCGCGAGAGTGCGCCAGTCGACCTGCGGGAGAAGGCCGACCCCGTCGAGCACTGTCTGGAAAGCGGGGTCGATCCAGCGCACGTGGCCGTGCAGGCAGGCCGGCGCGCGACGCCTTCCAGGCATGGCGTGAAGACGCCGGATGGCGCTCACGAAAGACTCACCGGCGCCGACCTCATTACCGCGATTTCTTGCGCGCCCTCGGATGTGCCTGGTCGTAGACCTTCGCCAGGTGCTGGTAGTCGAGGTGGGTGTAGACCTGGGTCGTGGAAATGTCGGCGTGGCCGAGCAGTTCCTGTACGGCGCGCAGGTCGCCGCTCGATTCGAGCAGGTGGCTGGCGAAGGAATGCCGGAGCATGTGCGGGTGTACGTGCCGTTCGAGCCCCTGACGGCGGGCCGCGAGGTCGAACCGCTTCTGGATCGAGCGTACGCCGAGCCGGGTCCCGCGCATGTTCACGAACACCGCCGCCTCGCCGGGCCGTGCGATCGTTCGCCTGCGCCCCAGCCAGTCCGCCAGCGCCGCCGATGCCATGCGCCCGATCGGCACGCGCCGGGTCTTGTTGCCCTTGCCGGTGACGGTCACCATGCCCTCGGCGAGGTCGATCGCGCCGAGGTCGAGGCCGGCGGCTTCCGAGACCCGCAGGCCGGAGGAATAGACGAGCTCCAGCAGGGCGCGGTCGCGATAGTCGATATCGGTGCTGGCGTGGAGTTCGACCAGCTGCGCGGCCTCGTCGGTGTTGAGGGTGCCGGGCAGGGGACGCGGCGACTTGGGTGCGCGCACGCCGTCGAACGGGTTGCGGCCCAACCGTTTCTCGCGAATGAGGAACCGGTACAGGGTGCGCGCCGCCGACAGCATGCGGGCGATGGTGCGCCCGGAGCAGCCGCGCTGGTAGAGGCGAGCCGGGTACATCCGGGCGATTCGGTGATCGATTCCCGACCAGTCGTCGACGCCGATGCCGTCGGCGAATCCGGCCAGCTGCGCGAGGTCGCGGCGGTAGGCGACGACGGTGTGGGGAGAAAGCCCCCGCTCCGACTTCAGGTGCCGCAGGAACGCGGCGACATCCTGGCGGGCAGCGGGCGTCAAGACGGACCGATGGCCTGAAGCTGCCCGACCGACGCGCTCAGCAGGCGCTGCATCTGCTTGAGATAATGCGTGCCCGATTCCGGGTCGTAGCGCGAGCGCTCCGCCGAGCCGATGGCGAGAAACGCGAAGGGCCGCGCATCGCGGCCGGGCCGGATGGTGACGAGAGCGCAGGAGGCGATTTCGTCGGCGTCGTCGCCGAACAGCCACTGGCGCTGGTCGGCGGCCAGGTGGCGGAGGCACAGCGCGTCGCCCGCGACGGCCTCGACGCAGTCGGCGCCGGCCTCGTCGGCCAGGCGCAGCCGCACGTACTCGAGGTCGAAGATCTTCCTCAGTTTGCGCGGCAGCTCGTCGAGCATCTCGGCCAGGGACAGCGCCGAGAGCAGGAACAGCATCAGCTCCTCCATGCGCCGGCCCAGCCGGTCGTTCTCGCGGGCGTTGCGGATCAGGTCGCGAAGGCGGCGCTGCTCGGCGCTCTGCTCGTCGCGCAGCGCCAGCACCTGGCGCTCCAGCAGCGAGATGGTGCGGCCGCTGGTGGGGTGGGGGATGATCAGCCGGGTGAGCAGGGACTGGTGGCGCTGGAAGAAGTCCGGATGCTGCTTGAGATACTCGGCGAAGCGCTTTTCGTCGTCGGCGTCGTCGTCCGTCACTGCCGGTGTCCTGTTGCCGTTCATGATTGCGGGACCTCTATTTGTCCGTCGAATACGTGGACCGAGTCGCCGGCCAGGTACACGGGCTCCCCGTCGCCGGCCCAGCCAACCTCGACCCGGCCGCCGGGCAGCTCGACCACGACGTGTTCGTCGACCAGGCCCAGCCGCCGGGCGCCGACCACGGCGGCGCAGGCGCCGCTGCCGCAGGCCTCGGTTTCGCCGACCCCGCGCTCGAATACCCGAAGGCGCATGGTGCCGCGATCGACGATCTGCATGAAGCCGACGTTGGTGCGCTCGGGGAAGCGCGGATGGCGCTCGACGGCGGCACCGATTCCGGCGACGTCCGCCGCATCGACATCGTCGACCCGGGTCACTGCATGGGGGTTGCCCATTGAAACCACCGCGAAGTCGAGGTCGCGGCCGCACGCCTCGAGGCGGTGCAGGTCATCGTTGGCGGCCGCGTCGAACGGGATGCGTGCAGGGTCGAACTCGGGCGCGCCCATGTCGACCCGGACGCGGCCGTCGTCGATCAGCTCCAGGGTCATGTCGCGGGAGATGGTGGTCACGCGAATGGTGCGCGCCGCGCTCAGTCCTTCGCGCTCGAGGAAGCGGGCGAAGCAGCGGGCTCCGTTGCCGCACTGCCCGGACTCGCTGCCGTCGGTGTTGAAGATGCGAAAGGCGAAGTCGCTGCCGGCGTCGGCGGCCCGCTCCGCGAGCAGGAGCTGGTCGCAGCCCACGCCGCGCCGCCGGTCGGCGATGCGCGCGGCCAGCGCCGGCGTCATGGATACCGCCTGGCGCACGGCATCGATGACGACGAAGTCGTTGCCGAGGGAATGCATCTTGCTGAAACGAAGTAACATCGGGCCCCTTGGATTATCGTTCTCTCGCGCGATTATAGCGAACAGGCGGCCCACCGTCGGCGCCGCCGTCCCTTCGACCCGAACCGGATTGCACGGCATTGACAGGCACCGAACCCGCCGCGCGCGCCCCCTTGAGCGCCGCGCTCACCGCCCTGGCGGCATGGCAGATCATCCCGGTCATGGACGGTCTTGCCAAGTACCTGACGGAATTCTACCCGGTGATGCAGCTCGTATGGGCGCGATTCTTCTTCCACTTCCTGCTCGTCACGCCGCTCGTCCTGGCCCGCCACGGCCTCGGCGCGGTGCGCGTCGAGCGGCCCGTGCTGCAGGTGCTGCGCGGCGGATTCCTGCTGGCGGCGACGCTGTCGTTCTTCACCGGCATCCACTACGTACCGCTGGCCGACGCGGTCGCGGTCATCTTCCTCTCGCCCCTTTTCGTCCTGGTGCTGGCCCACTTCGTCCTCGGCGAACGGGTCACCCCCGTCCATGTGGCGGCGGTGGCGGCGGGCTTCGTCGGGGTGCTGATCATCCATCGTCCCGGTCTCGGCGAGTTCCACCCCGCCAGCGCCCTGGTGCTGGTGGCGGCCCTGGCCTTCGCCGGCTTCATCCTCAGCACGCGGGCGCTGGCCGGGCGCGCGCCGCCCATGGTCACGCTGGCCTGGCAGTCGCTGCTCGGACTCGTCGTCATGTCGGTCCTGCTGCCGTTTTACTGGACGTCGCCGACGCCCGCGCACTGGACGATGATGTTCGGCATCGGCCTGGCCGCGGCGATCGGGCACCTGCTGCTGATCAAGGCCTACGAGCGCGGCAGCGCCGCCCAGTTGGCACCGCTGTCCTACTCGGAGATGGTCATGGCGGTGGCTATCGGCTACTTCGCCTTCGGCGATTTCCCCGATCCCTGGGACTTCGCCGGCATCGCCCTCATCATCGCCGTATCGATGTACGCGACCGCTCCGCGCGGCGGCGCCGACGCCTCCCTCAACCCTCGCCCTCGAACGCGTCCGGGGGCAGGTACCTGAGCCAGTCGTGGGAAGGATCGCCGATGGCCAGGAACCAGGGATTGAGAAGCGACTCCTTGTTGTACGCGAGTTCTCGGCCGTACACGTCCGTCAGCCGGCCGCCGGCCTCTGTCAACACCGCGTGCGATGCCGCCGTGTCCCACTCGGAGGTCGGCCCCAGCCGCGGGTAGATGTCGGCGACGCCCTCGGCGACGAGGCAGATCTTCAGGGCGCTGCCCATGCTGGTGCTGTCGACCCGGGCGACCTCGCGCTCGAGGTTCTCGCGGTAGGCGGCGACGGCCGGGCCGGCATGGCTGCGGCTGGCCACCATGCACACCGCCTCGGGGTTGAAGGGTCGGCAGCGCACGGGTGCGCTTCGACCCCCCTCGCTGCGTTCGGCGCCCGCGCCGCGAGCGGCGGCATGAGTGAGGCCGCGGGCCGGGGTATGGACCACGCCGAGGACCGGGACGCCGTCGTCGACGAGGGCGATGTTGACGGTGAACTCTCCGTTCCGGTTGACAAATTCCCGGGTGCCGTCGAGGGGATCCACGAGCCAGAACCGGCGCCAGCCGAGGCGCCCGTCGGCAGCGCCCGGCGCCGATTCCTCGGACAACAGGGGAAGTTCGGGCGTCAGTTCGGCGAGACCGCGGGCGATGACATCGTGCGCCCCGCGGTCGGCGAGGGTGACCGGAGAGCCGTCGGACTTCTCGTCGACTTCGAACGGCAGGCGGTAGACGTCCATGATGACGTTGCCGGCCTGTGTCGCGATCTCGCGCACGGGGTCGAGCAGTTTTTCGAGGTTCATGGGTACTGCTGGAACAATCGGGTTGGGTGTGCCGTCAGGCGCGGTCGACCAGCCGCGACTCGACCAGGTACAGGGCCAGCCGGGTGCGCGCATCGGTGATGCGCCGGTCGCGGTGCAGTTCGCCGATGCGCGCCAGCGGCCAGCGATGCTGGACGAGGGGCTCGGGCTCGTCTCCGGGCAGGGGGTCGCGCTCGAGGTCGGTGGCGATGAACAGGGTGCTTCGAAAACTGGAGTAGGCGGGCATCAGGGTGACGGTATCCAGCAGCAGCAGTTCGCCGGCCGCGAATCCGGTCTCCTCCCGGAGTTCGCGCGTCGCCGCCTGGTGCGGTGTCTCGCCCGGGTCGATCACGCCCTTGACGAAGCCGAGCTCGTAGGTGCCGATGCCGAGGGCGTATTCCTCCACCAGGATCAGCTCCCCATCCGTGGTCACGGGCACCACGACGATGCCGCCGTCGCCGCCGGCCACGAGCTGCTCGAACACGCGCCGCTCGCCGTTGGAAAAGGCCAGTTCCACTTCGTCGACGCGGAACAGTCGGCTGCGCGCCACGGTGCGTCGGTCAACGATGTCGGGTCCGGTTTTCAAGGTCGGAAGGCGTGGAGCAGGGCGCCGGTTGGTGTCGGCCGCATCGCCGCCGGCGCCCTCGCGACGGCACGAGTCGGCGGTGATTCACGCGGCGTTCATTCATTGTATATTCAACTGCCGCCAGTGTCCCGCCCCGTGAACATGCCGCAAGCTTATCGTGCACCGCCCGTGACCGCTTCGCCCCGGACACCAGGAAGGCGGGGTGGGTCGACGGCATGAGGGCGATCGACGTCGGCACCCGCGGCTACGACTACGGCGACGGCGGCGCCGGATTCTACGAGGCGGACCTGCCTGACGATTGGCGATTCCTGTACTACTGCAACCAGTTTCGCGCGCTGCTGCTGCCCGCGGACGCGACGGCCTCGTTCATCGGCGGGGCGCTGCCCGAACTCGTCGACGACAGCGACGACGGTTTTCGGTTCACGGTGGAACTCGCCTGGCCGCCGGCGGATGCCGGGCGCACCATGGAGGCTCTCGGCCGTCTCGGTCCGCGGCTCGCCGGGATCGTCGCCGTGCCGGCTGCGCGGGCGCAGCAGGGGCGCCCGGCGCAGGGTGCCTCGGCCGCACTGGCAGCCATGCGCAGGCGCTGGCCGATGTGTGTCGATGCCGGCGGTGCCGCCCCCGATCTCGCGCGAGAGCTGGCGCTGGGGTTGGGCATCGCCGCCGTCTGGCGACCGCTTGAGGAGTCTGCGGTGCCCGAGGGCGGCGAGTTGCTGGTGGCGCGTATCGGCGACGTGCCGGATGCGACGGTGCGCCCGGTCCTCGAGGCGCTCGCCCGGCACACCGCGCGCGGCGATGAGGCCGCCCTGTACTGCGACGCGCCCGCCGGCGCCCCGCAGGCGGCCATCCGTTACCGGGTACTGGCCGAGCTGATGGGGGTTTGATTACAGACACGCCAATGCAATCGCTGCGTGCATTCAGGTATAGTGTCGGCCCGCCGACGACTCCCCGCCCACCTTCATCAGCTGTGGCCCGCCATCTCCTATGACCGGTGTTTCCGACAACCTGCTCGAACTGCGCGGCATACGCTTCGGGTTCGGTCGCGACGCGCTGTTTTCGGACCTGGACATCGCCATCGAGCGCGGCTCGGTCACCGTGATCATGGGACCGAGCGGCTGCGGCAAGTCGACGCTGCTCGCGCTGATCGGCGGGCGCCTGCGCCCCTGGGCCGGCAGCATCCTGTTCGACGGCGAGGAACTCAGGCCCGGACACCGTCAGTCGCTGTACCGGATGCGCCGCAAGATGGGCATGCTGTTCCAGTCGAGCGCCCTTCTGACCGACCTCAACGTGTTCGACAACGTCGCCTTTCCGTTGCGCGAGCACACCCGGCTGACCGAGGAGCTCGTCTCCATGGTGGTGCTGATGAAGCTGCAGATGGTGGGGCTTCGCGGTGCCGCGATGCTGATGCCCTCGGAGCTCTCGGGCGGCATGGCGCGTCGCGTGGCACTGGCGCGCTCGATCGCCCTCGATCCGCTGCTGGTCATGTACGACGAGCCGTTCACGGGCCTCGACCCGATTTCCATGGGCGTGGCGGTCAAGCTGATCCGTGAACTCAACGACGCCCTCGGCACCACCTCGGTGGTGGTCACCCACGACGTCGACGAGGGCTGCAGTATCGCCGACTACGTGTACATTCTCGGCAAGGGGTCGATGATCGGGCAGGGCACGGTCGAGGAACTCGCTGCCAGCGACGATCCGCAGGTGCGCCAGTTCGTCGACGGCCTGCCGGACGGGCCGGTGCCGTACCACTACCCGGCCCCGGCATTCGCCGACGAACTGATGGGCAACGGCCAGTGAGCGCCGTTCGCCGCCTCGGCCGCTGGGGAATCCGCTCGACGCTGTCGCTGGGCGCGGCCGGCATGTTCCTGCTGCGCTCGCTCGAGCAGCTCTGGATCGTCGCCCGGCGCCCGAGCCTGCTCGTGCAGCAGCTCTACTCGGTGGGCGTGCTGACGGTCATCATCATCGTCCTGGCGGGATTGTTCGTGGGCATGGTGCTGGGGCTGCAGGGTTACACCACGCTGGTCGACTTCGGTGCCGAGTCGTCCCTCGGCCTGGTCGTGGCGCTGTTCCTGACCCGGGAACTCGGGCCGGTTTTGACCGCGCTGCTGTTCACCGGCCGGGCCGGCTCCGCGCTGACCGCGGAAATCGGCCTGATGAAGGCAACCGAGCAGCTGGCGGCGCTGGAAATGATGGCGGTCAACCCCATCCAGCGTATCATCGCGCCGCGCTTCGCCGCCGGCATCGTCGCCGTGCCGCTGCTGGCGGCCATGTTCAACACCGTCGGCGTCTACGGCGGCTACCTCGTCGGCGTGAAGCTGCTCGGGCTCGACGCCGGCGTGTACTGGTCGGCAATGCAGGAAGGCGTCGATTTCCACGAAGACATCGTCAACGGCGTCATCAAGAGCGTGGTGTTCGGCGTCTGCGTGACCTGGATCGCCCTGTTCCAGGGCTACACCTGTACACCCAACGCCGCCGGCATCAGCCGCGCCACAACCAGCACGGTGGTGACCGGATCGCTGGCGGTGCTGGGCCTCGACTACGTACTGACCGCGCTGATGTTCGGCGCCTGAACCGGTAATGCTGATATGAACGGCAAATTCGCAGAACTCGCAGTCGGGATCTTTCTCCTCGTCGGCATCGCGGCGCTCGGCTACCTCGCCCTGAGCGTCGGCGGCATGGGGACCTTGGGCAACAACGAGAGCTATCGGGTCACGGCCAACTTCAACAACATCGGCGGCCTGACCGTCAAGGCGCCGGTGACCGTGGCGGGCGTGCGCGTCGGCCGGGTGACGTCGATCGACGTCGACCGCGAGATGTTCTCGGCGGTGGTCACCCTGGAGATCGACGCCGCCTACGACAACCTCCCGCTCGACACCAGCGCCTCGATCCTGACCTCGGGGCTGCTCGGAGCCCAGTACGTCGGGCTCGAGCCGGGCGGCGACATAGAGTTTCTCGAGGACGGCAGCCATATCGAACTGACCCAGTCGGCGGTCGTGCTCGAGAACCTGATCGGACAACTCCTGTTCAGCAAGGCATCGGAAGAATGATCATGTCTGGAAAATTCATCGTATCTGTCGCGCTGCTGGTCTGCCTCGGAGCCGCGCCGGCCCAGTCCAACGTCCTGCCGGACGAACTGGTCGAGACCACCGTCAACGAGCTCATCGAGAAGCTGGAGCAGCGCCGCGCCGAGCTCGAACAGGACAAGCGCAAGCTCTACCAGATGGTCGAGGAGGTCGTCGTGCCTCATTTCGCGGTGCCGGTGATCGCCCGCCTGGTGCTGGCGCGGCACTGGCGCGAGGCGTCCGAGGAGCAGCGCGCGAGCTTCGCCGAGGAGTTCAAGAAGCTCCTGATCCGCACCTATGCGACGGCGCTGTTCGAGTACACGGGCAACGAGAAAATGGAGGTCAAGCCGGCCCGGATCCAGGAAGAAAAGCGGCGAGCCCGGGTCGAGACGGTGGTCACGCTGCCGAATTCGTCGCCGGTGCCGGTGAACTACTCGTTCATACTGACCGAGGGAGAATGGAAGATCTACGACGTCGACATCGACGGGCTGAGCCTGGTGACGAACTACCGCTCCACCTACGGCGACTTCATCCGCACCAACGGCCTTGACGCATTGATCGAGGAGCTGGCCCGCAAGAACTCCACCCTGGAGAACGCGTGAGCAGCCAGGCGGACCTGCGCCTCGAGGGGGGCGTCCTGTACCTGTCGGGCGTCGTCGACTTCGACAGCGTGCCCGACCTCATGACCCGGGCGAACTCGCTCGACGAGGTCCGCTTCGACACGGTGGACGCCTCCGCGCTCACCAAGATCGACAGCGCCGGCGTCGCCTTCCTGGTGTGGCTGAAAAAGCATTTCGTGGGCCCCGGCGCGCCGCTCGCGCTGCGCGGTGCGCCCGAGCAGCTCACGCGCATGGTGTCCGTCACCGGGCTCGACCCGGTATTCGGCTGAAGCGCCCTATCTGCCGCGTTTCGCCTCGGGTATCATAGGAGCCTCGGTACCAGGGCCGTATCGGAGGCCCCCGATGCCGAGCGGTAAACGGTGTTGGCCGGCGCGGTGCACGACAGCGCCCCATGCGCCGCCGGCGGATACCCGCGATGCAATTCTGAACGAGGAAACAGTGGTTACACCCCAGGAAATCAAGGGCTGGATCGAGCAGAACCTCGCCGACAGCCGTGTTGAAATCGACGGCGACGGCCACCACTTCGAAGCTCTTGTCGTGTGTCCCGGCTTCGCCGGCAAGAGCCGCATCCAGCGCCACCAGATGGTCTACGGCGCGCTCGGCGACCGGATGAAGTCCGACATTCACGCTCTTTCCATGAAGACACTGACGCCCGAAGAGCTGGCGTCCGCAGAGGGTTGAAAGCAATGAGTATCCAGGAGCAGATCAAGGAACTGGTCGAATCCAACGACGTGGTTCTTTTCATGAAGGGCTCGCCCGATTTTCCGCAGTGCGGCTTCTCCAGCCGCGCCAGCCAGATTCTCAAGGCCTGCGGCGCGAAGTTCGCTTCCGTGGACGTGCTGCAGAACAACGAGGTGCGCGAGGGAATCAAGCAGTTCTCGAACTGGCCGACGGTCCCGCAGCTCTACATTCGCGGCGAATTCGTCGGCGGCAGCGATATCGTGATGGAGATGTACGAAAGCGGCGAGTTGCAGAAAAAACTCTCCGGCGAGGCCTGACGAGCCGGGCGGCACGTCACCGGTAGGGCCGGGTGGACAAGCTGATCATCGTCGGTGGGCGGCCCCTCGCCGGGGACGTGCGCATCTCGGGCGCCAAGAACGCCGCCCTGCCGGTGCTGATCGCGTCGTTGCTGACGGCCGAACCGCTCACCGTGCGCAACATACCGCACCTGCACGACATCACCACCACGCTGGAACTACTCGGTCATCTCGGCGCGGGCCTTGAGGTCGACGAGAAGATGTCGATCACGGTCGACGCCGGGGAGGTGGCGCACCTGCGCGCGCCCTACGATCTCGTCAAGACCATGCGCGCGTCGATTCTCGTGCTTGGTCCGCTGCTGGCGCGGTTCGGCCGCGCCGAGGTGTCGCTGCCGGGCGGCTGCGCCATCGGTTCGCGGCCGGTCAACCTGCACATCAAGGGCCTGGAGGCGATGGGTGCGACCATCGTCATCGAGGGCGGCTACATCAAGGCCGAGTGCGGGCGCCTGCGTGGCGCACGCATCTTCATGGATACCATTTCCGTGACCGGCACCGAGAACCTGATGATGGCGGCAACCCTCGCCAAGGGAACCACCGTCATCGAGAATGCCGCGCGCGAACCCGAGGTCGTGGACCTCGCCGCCTGCCTCACGGCCATGGGCGCGAAGATCGCGGGTGCCGGCAGCGACGTCATCACCGTGCACGGAGTGGACGCCCTCGGCGGCGCGGTTCATGACGTCATCCCGGACCGGATCGAGGCGGGAACCTATCTCGTCGCGGCGGCGGCCACCGGCGGTTCGATTCGACTGCTCGATACCCGGGCCTCCCTGCTCGACGCGGTGCTCGAGAAGCTGCGCGAAGCGGGCGCCTCGATCGAGGTCGGCGACACGTCCGTCACCCTGGACATGAAGGGCCGGCGGGCGAAAGCCGTGAACGTGCGCACCGCGCCGTTCCCGGCTTTTCCCACCGACATGCAGGCGCAGTTCGTGATGCTGAACTCGGTTGCCGACGGCGTCGCCACGGTTACCGAGACGGTGTTCGAGAACCGCTTCATGCACGTTCACGAGCTGCAGCGGATGGGCGCGGACATCGAGATGGAAGGCAACACCGCCGTGGTCCGCGGCGTCGATCACCTGACCGGCGCGCCGGTCATGGCCACCGACCTTCGCGCCTCGGCCTGCCTGGTGCTGGCCGGCCTCGTCGCCCGGGGGGAGACGATCATCGACCGCATCTACCATATCGACCGAGGCTACGATTGCATCGAGGAGAAGCTGGCCCAGATCGGCGCCCAGATCCGTCGCGTGCCCAATCACCTGGTCGAGCGCAGGACCGCCGTCGCCTGACATTCCCCGATCCGATCCGATGTTGACCATCGCGCTGTCCAAGGGGCGAATCCTCGAGGAGACGCTGCCGCTGTTCGCCGCCGCCGGCATCCGCCCGCTCGAGGATCCGGCGTCGAGCCGCAAGCTGATCGTCGAGTCCGATCGCGCCGGCCTGCGCTTCCTCGTCATTCGCGCCGCCGACGTGGCCACCTACGTCCAGTTCGGTGCCGCCGACGCGGGCGTCATCGGCAAGGACCTGCTGCTGGAAAACGGCGGCGAGGGGCTGTACGAACTGCTCGACCTCGGCATCGCCGCCTGCCGTCTGGTGGTGGCGGAGCCCGCGGAACTGGCCGCCCGCGACGATCCCTCGCTCTGGACGCGGCTGCGCATCGCCACCAAGTATCCCAACATCACCCGCCGCCACTTCAATGCCAAGGGCGTGCAGAGCGAGATCATCAAGCTGTACGGCTCGATGGAACTGGCGCCGCTGGTCAACCTCGCCGACCGCATCGTCGACCTCGTCGACACCGGCGGCACGCTGAGCGCCAACGGCCTTGTCGAGGTCGAGGAGATCGCGGCGATAACAGCGCGGTTCGTGGTCAACCGTGCCTCCATGAAACTCAAGTCCGCGGACCTCGGCGCGCTGGTGGCCGCGCTTGCCGGCGCCAGCGCCGGCGCGGGGCGCAGGCGCGCCGCGCAATAGCCGTGAAAGGCCCCGTCGTCATTCTCGACGCCGCCGACCCCGGGTTCGACGCCGCCCTGGAGCGGCTGCTCGATCGGCAGGGCACCGGCCGGCGCGAGATCGAGCAGGCGGTCGCCGACATCGTCGACGACGTGCGCGCGCGGGGCGACGCCGCCCTGATCGAGTACACGCGTCGGTTCGACCGCTGGCCGGCGGCCGACGCCGCCGCGCTGGAGGTGCCGCGCGCCACCCTGGAAGGCTGCGCGGCTGGCCTTGGCGCCGGCGAGCGGCAAGCGCTCGAACACGCGCGCGAGCGCATCGCCGCCTTCCACGAGCGCCAGAAGGAATCCTCGTGGAGTTTCACCGAGGACGACGGCAGCCGCTTCGGGCAGATCGTCAGCGCCCTGGAACGCGTCGGCGTCTACGTGCCGGGCGGCAAGGCCGCATACCCGTCGTCGGTACTGATGAACGTGGTGCCGGCGCGCGTGGCCGGCGTCGACGAGGTGGTGATGGTGGTCCCCACCCCGGACGGCGAACTCAACCCGGTGGTGATGGCGGCCGCCGCCATCGCCGGCGTCGATCGGGTGTTCGCCATCGGCGGCGCCCAGGCCGTGGCGGCGCTGGCCTACGGCACGGCGACGGTGCCCCGGGTCGACAAGATCGTCGGCCCCGGCAACGCCTGGGTGGCCGCCGCCAAGCGCCGCGTGTTCGGCGATGTCGGCATCGACATGATCGCCGGCCCGTCCGAGGTGGTGGTGATCTGCGACGAGGGGGCCGATCCGGACTGGGTGGCGATGGACCTGTTCGCCCAGGCCGAGCATGACGAGATGGCCCAGTCGATCGCCATCTGCCAGTCGGGCGCGCTCGCCGAACGCGTGGCCGCGTCGGTGCGGCGCCTGCTGCCGACGATGGAGCGGCGCGAGGTCATCGCCGCCGCGCTCGAACGCCAGGGTGCGATCATCGCCGTCGCCGGTCTCGAGCGGGCGGTCGAGCTCGCCAACCGCATCGCCCCCGAGCACCTCGAACTGCTGGTGGCCGAGCCGGAGGCGCTGTTGCCGAAAGTGCGCCATGCCGGCGCTGTCTTCGCCGGTTACCACAGCGCCGAGTCCCTCGGCGACTACTGTGCCGGACCCAACCACGTGCTGCCGACCGCCGGCACCGCGCGCTTCAGCTCGCCGCTCGGCGTGTACGACTTCCAGAAGCGCACCAGCCTGATCCAGTGTTCGCCCGAAGGCGCGGCCGCGCTGGCGCCGACGGCGTCCGTCCTGGCTCGCGCCGAGGGGTTGAGCGCGCACGCGCGCTCGGCGGAGTACCGCGGGGTAAAATGAAACCCGCGGCGCGACTCTGGTAATATTCACCGGACACCGAATCGGCTGACGACTCGCGACACCCCTCTCCCGCCCGATCCCATCCTCTACGCAACACGATCCAGGAGCCTCACTGTCATGGCCGAGCGCAAAGCCACGGTCGAACGCAATACCGCCGAAACCCGCATCACGGTGTCCATCGACCTCGACGGCTCGGGTGCTGGAACGTTCCGAACGGGCGTGCCGTTTCTCGAGCACATGCTCGACCAGGTCTGCCGCCACGGCATGATCGATCTCGACGTTGGCGCCGAGGGCGACCTGCACATCGACGATCACCACACCGTGGAGGACGTCGGCATCGCCATCGGCCGCGCGCTCGCCGACGCCGTGGGCGACAAGAGCGGCATCGCCCGCTACGGCCACGCCTACGTGCCGCTGGACGAGGCGCTGTCGCGGGTGGTGGTCGACCTGTCCGGCCGGCCCATGCTCACGTACAACGTGACCTATCCGCGCGCTCGCGTCGGCGCCTTCGACGTCGACCTCGTTCGCGAGTTCTTCCAGGGGCTCACCAACCACGCCGCCTTGACCCTGCACATCGATAACCTGCGCGGGAGCAACGCCCACCACATCGCCGAGACCGTGTTCAAGGCGTTCGGCCGCGCGCTGCGCGCCGCGGTTACCGTCGACGAGCGCATGGCCGGCCGGGTGCCCTCGACCAAGGGCCGGCTTTGATGCAGAGAATCGCCGTGGTCGATTTCGGCACAGGCAATCTGCACTCGGTCGGCAAGGCGCTGGAGCGCGTCGCACCCAAGGCCGCGGTCGGCGTCACGCGTGACCCGCGCGCCATCGACGCCGCCGACCGGGTGGTGCTGCCGGGGCAGGGCGCAATGGGCAGCTGGCTCGCCGCGATGGAGCAGTTCGCCCTCGGCGACAGCGTGCGCGGCGCCCTGGGCCGGGTCCCGGTGCTCGGCATCTGCCTCGGCCTGCAGGCGCTGCTCGAGCGCAGCGACGAGGACGGCGGCACCAGTGGCCTCGGCGTCTTCGCCGGCGACGTGCCCCGTTTCCGTGCCCCGACCGGTGGCGTCGAACGATTCAAGATCCCTCACATGGGATGGAACCGGGTGCGGCAGGTGCGCGACCACCCGCTGTGGCAAGGCATCGCCGACGGCAGCCGCTTCTACTTCGTCCACAGCTACTACGCCAGGCCGCGCAGCGCGGAAGATGTAGCCGGCGAGACCGACTACATCGTCCGGTTCGCGTCGGCCATCGCCCGCGACAACATCTTCGCGGTGCAGTTCCATCCCGAGAAGAGTCATGCCCAGGGCCTGAAGCTGCTGTCGAACTTCGTGCGCTGGGACTGCCGACGACTGCAATGACGAGGAGTATTACATGCTGTTGATTCCGGCAATCGATATCAAGGACGGTCGGTGTGTCAGGCTGAGGCAGGGCCGCATGGAGGACGCCACCGTGTTCGGCGAGGACCCGGTGGCCATCGCCTCGCGGTGGGTGGAGCAGGGCGCCCGGCGGCTGCACGTCGTCGACCTCGACGGCGCTGTGACCGGCGAGCCGGTCAACGCCGAGATCGTCCGGCGCATCATGGACGCCCACCCGGACCTGCCGGTACAGGTCGGCGGCGGCATTCGCGACGAGGAGATGGTGGAAGCCTACCTCGAGACCGGGGCCCGCTTCGTCATCATCGGCACCAAGGCCGTCAACGAGCCGCATTTCATCTCCGACCTGTGCGCCGAATTTCCGGGCCGGGTGATCGTCGGGCTCGACGCCCGCGACGGGCGCGTGGCCACCGAGGGCTGGTCCAAGCTGTCGCGCCACGACGTCATCGACATGGCGCGGCACTTCGAGGACGACGGCGTCGAGGCCATCATCTACACCGACATCCAGCGCGACGGCATGATGAGCGGGGTCAACGTGGAGGCGACCGCGCGCCTGGCCGAGGCCATCAACATCCCGGTGATCGCCTCCGGCGGCGTCAGCGACATCGAGGATATCCGACGGCTTTGCGACGTCTCGGACACCGGCATCTACGGCGTCATCTGCGGGCGCTCCCTGTACGAGGGCACCCTCGACCTCGGCAAGGCCCAGGAGCTTGCCGACAACTGCGCACCGCCGGTGTTCGGCAAGTAGGCGCGACGCCGGTGGGCCTGGCCAAGCGCATCATTCCCTGCCTCGACGTCGACAACGGTCGCGTGGTCAAGGGCGTGAATTTCGTCGACATCCGCGACGCCGGCGACCCGGTCGAAGTGGCGGCGCGCTACGACGAGCAGGGCGCCGACGAGATCACCTTCCTCGACATCACCGCAAGCTCGGACGACCGCCAGACCACGGTCGACATGGTCGAGGCGGTGGCGGGCCAGGTGTTTATCCCGCTGACCGTCGGCGGCGGCATTCGCGGCCTGGACGACATTCACCGCATGCTGGCGGCCGGCGCGGACAAGGTATCGATCAACACCGCCGCGGTGTCGCGGCCCGAGTTCGTGGCCGAGGCAAGCCGGCATTTCGGTGCCCAGTGCATCGTGGTCGCCATCGACGCCAGGCAGGTGGCCGGCGCCTCGGCGCCGGCGTGGGAAATCTTCACCCACGGCGGCCGCAGGCCGACCGGCATCGACGCCGTCGACTGGGCCAGGCGCATGGCGGACAACGGCGCCGGGGAGATCCTGCTGACCAGCATGGACCGGGACGGCACCCGCGACGGCTTCGACCTCGCTCTCACCCGGCGGGTGGCGGACGCGGTGCCGGTGCCGGTGATCGCCTCCGGCGGCGTGGGCAGCCTCGAACACCTTGCCGAGGGGGTCACCGTCGGCGGCGCCGACGCCGTCCTTGCCGCAAGCATCTTCCATTTCGGCGAATACACCATCGGCCAGGCCAAGGCGTACCTCGCCTCGCGCGGGATCGAAGTCAATGACTGAATTCGACCGAGCGGCCGGCGCCGCGGACATCCTGGAGCGGCTCGCCGCGGTCATCGCCGCGCGCCGCGGCGCGGACCCGGATTCCTCCTACGTGGCGTCGCTGCTGGCGGCGGACGAGACGCGCGTTTTGAAGAAGATCGGCGAGGAGTCGGTGGAACTGGTGGTCGCCCTGCGTGACGCCGATCGGGCCGGCATGGTCCACGAGACGGCGGACCTGTGGTTCCACACCCTGGTGGCCCTGGCCCGGCACGGCCTCGGACCCGCGGACGTGCTGGCCGAGCTCGAGCGGCGCTTCGGCCGCTCAGGACACGAGGAAAAGGCGTCGCGCGAGAAGCGCTGAGGTGCGCCGTGCGCTCGGGCGAGTCGGTATTTCACGTGCGAAGCGGCGCCGTTCGTCATAAAATAAACCGCTTGGCGATTCATTCGGGGGACGGGCGCGAAGTACGCCGGTCCGGGCACCGCGATTCGGCGGCTGTCGACTTGATCATCTGTACGGAGAGAATTCATCATGGGTTTTGGCGGCATCAGCATCTGGCAGCTCCTGATCATCCTGGTCATCGTGGTGCTGATTTTCGGCACCAAGAAGCTCAGGGGAATGGGCGGCGACCTCGGCTCGGCGATCAAGAGCTTCAAGAAGGCCGTGAAGGAGGAAGACGGCGGCAAGGCGGAGGAGGGCAAGGAAGACGGCGACAAGGACAAGGATCCGGCGGTACTCGAGGCCGACCCTCAGGTCGGCGAGCAGGGCGCAAGCACAACCGGCGAGACCCAGGACAAGGAAAAGAAGCAGGCCTGAGCGATTCCCCGTTTCGCCGTACCTGATACGCGGAGCCGTCCTTGTTCGACATCGGTTTCTGGGAGATGACCCTGATCGCCCTGGTGGCGCTGGTCGTGCTCGGTCCGGAACGGCTGCCGCGCGCGGCACGTACCGTCGGGCTGTGGGTCAACCGTGCGCGGCGCATGCTCGGCGAGGTGAAGGCGGATATCGACCGCGAGATCCGCAACGCCGAGATCAAGGAGATGAAGTCCATCAAGAAGGACATCGAGGGCGTGTCGCGGGACCTGAACGACAAGGTCAGGGGAGCGGCGAAGGCGGGCGACAAGGTGAAGGAAGACCTCGACATCGCCGGTGCCATCTCCGACAGCGCGCCAACGACCGGCCGCCAGGCTGAATCCACGAGTGCGACGCAGGCGCCGCGTCCGGCCGAGTCGGCAAGCAGTGAAGCAGATGACAAAAAATAAGAGCGACTCCCCGGCGGACCAGGAAGCGCCCTTCATCTCTCACCTGATCGAGCTGCGCGACCGCCTGCTCAAGGGCGTGGCGGCGATCCTCGTGATCTTCCTCGTCTGCGCGCCGTTCGCCAACGACCTCTACGTGTTCCTCGCCGAGCCGCTGATGAGCGCGCTGCCCGAGGGCAACACGATGATCTCCACCGAACCGCACGGACCGTTCTTCGTGCCGTTCAAGCTGGCCTTCGCGGTGGCCGTGGCTGCGGCCATGCCGTTTCTGCTGTACCAGCTCTGGGCCTTCGTCGCGCCGGGGCTGTACGACAACGAGAAGCGCCTCGCGGTGCCGCTGGTGGTGTCGAGCACGCTGCTGTTCTATCTCGGCATCGCGTTCGCCTACTACATCGTCTTTCCCATCATCTTCCTGTTCTTCACCTCGACGGCCCCGGAAGGCGTCGCGGTGATGACCGACATCAATGCCTATCTCAGCTTCGTGCTGAAACTGTTCTTCGCCTTCGGCATCGCTTTCGAGGTGCCGGTGGCCACGGTGCTGATGGTGCGGATGGGAGTGACCACCCCGCAGAGCCTGGCCGAAAAGCGTCCCTATATCATCGTCACCGCGTTCGTGGTCGGCATGCTGCTGACGCCGCCGGACATTTTCTCCCAGACCATGCTGGCGGTGCCGGTATGGCTGCTGTTCGAGGTGGGACTGTTCTTCTCGCGGCGAATGGAGGCGCGCCGCCCGAAAGAGGACGACGACGAGTTCGTCGACAACGACGAAGCGTCCGATGAGGCTGCGGCCGACGACACCGCCGCCAACAAGGGCCGCTGACCCGGGATCGGGCCGCCTGACTCAGGCTGCCGGACCTCGCGCGGCACGCTGCCGAAAGGCGTAGTACAGCACCGGTATCACGAACAGCGTCAGCAGCGTCGACACCACGATGCCGAAGATCAGGCTGACTGCCAGGCCGCTGAAAATCGGGTCGTCGAGAATGAAGAACGCACCCATCATGGCCGCGATGCCCGTGAGCACGATGGGCCGCGCCCGCACGGTCCCCGACAGGACGATGGCGCGCCGCAGTTCCATGCCCTCGGCCACCTGCTGCTCGATGAAATCCACCAGCAGTATGGAATTGCGCACGATGATTCCGGCAAGCGCGATCATGCCGATCATCGAGGTGGCGGTGAACTGCGCCCCGAGCAGTGCGTGGCCGGGCATGACCCCGATGATGGTCAGCGGAATCGGCGCCATGATGATCAGCGGCGTCAGGTACGAGCGGAACTGGGCGACCACCAGCAGGTAGATCAGGATGATGCCGATCGCGTAGGCGATGCCCATGTCGCGGAACGTCTCGTAGGTGATCTGCCACTCGCCGTCCCACTTGACCGTCGTCTTGTAGGGTGCGTCCGGGGCGGAGAACAGGCGTTGTTCAAGGGGCTCGCCGCTTTCGTCCTCGATCTTCCCGATTTCGCCGAACATCCCGAACATGCCGTACAAGGGGCTGTCGACCTCGCCCGCCATGTCGCCCATGACGTAGACCACCGGCGCGAGGTCCTTGTGCTGAACGCTCGCGTCGCGCTCCTGCCAGCTCACCCTCGCGACCTCCGACAGCGGCACCAGCGCGCCGCCCTGCGAGCGCAGCCGGACGGCCAGCAGCTTGTCGATGTCGGCCTTGTCGGGGATCGAGAACTCGAGCCGGATCGGCACCGCGTACTTGGTGCCGGCATCACGCAGCCATGACACATCCTCGCCGCCGACCATGGTCGACACGGTGCGCGCAACCGCCTCCTGGCTGATGCCGAGCAGCGCCGCGCGGGCGCGGTCGACCTCGATCACCAGGCGTGGCGCGCCGCGCTCCAGGGAGTCGTCGATATCGACGATCCCGGGCATGGATTCGAACACGGCGCGGATGCGGCGCGCGGTCTCGGCGCGGCTGGCGTCGTCGAAGCCGTACACCTCGGCGAGAATCGGAGACAGCACGGGGGGCCCCGGCGGCACCTCGACCACCTTGACGGTGGCGCCGTGCGCCTCGGCTACCGGCGCCAGCCGGCGGCGAATGTCGAGCGCGATGTCGTGGCTCTTGCGGTTGCGCTCGGCCGCCTCGACCAGGGTCACCTGGACATCGCCCATGTGCGGCGACTCGCGCAGGTAGTACTGGCGCACCAGGCCGTTGAAGCCGATGGGCGACGCGGTGCCGGCATAGCTCTGGTAGTCGACGACCTCGGGCACCTGCATCAGCACCTCGCCGATCTCGTCGAGCACGCGCGTGGTCTGCTCCACCGTCGCTCCCTCGTCGAGGTCGACCACGACCTGCACCTCGGACTTGTCGTCGAACGGCAGCATCTTCAGCACCACCGCGCGCTGCCACGCCAGCGACAAGGAGCCGGCGATCAGTGCCAGCACGGTCAGCCCCAGCAGGAAACGGTTCCGCGTGCCGTGCCGCTCGCCGACGAACGGCGTCAGAAGAATTTCGAACAGCCGGTGCAGCCGCTGGTTGTAACCGGGCCCGTGTTCGCCCTCGCCGCCGCCCGCGGCGGTGCGTGCCAGCATGCGTCGCGACATCCACGGCGTGACGATGAACGCCACCGCCAACGAGATCAGCATGCCCATGCTGGCGTTGATCGGAATCGGGCTCATGTACGGCCCCATCAGGCCGCTGACGAAGGCCATCGGCAACAGGGCCGCAATGACCGTCAACGTCGCCAGGATGGTCGGCCCGCCCACCTCGTCCACTGCCAGCGGTATCTTCTCGGCAAGCGAGGCGGCGCCGAGGTGCAGGTGGCGGTGAATGTTCTCGACCACTACGATGGCGTCGTCCACCAGGATGCCGATGGAGAAGATCAGGGCGAACAGCGACACCCGGTTGATGGTGAAGCCGACGGCCCACGACGCGAACAGCGTCGCCGCCAGGGTGATGACCACCGCGGTGCCGACAATCGCCGACTCGCGCCAGGACATGGTCACCAGCACCAGGATCACCACCGACGCGGTGGCGAACAGGAGCTTCATGATCAGCGTCTTCGCCTTGGCGTCGGCGGTCTCGCCGTAGTTGCGGGTGATCGTGTAGTCGACGTTGTCGGGGATCATCACGCCGCGCAGGCTGTCGAGCCGTTCGAGCACGTCGGCCGCCAGTTCGACGGCATTGACGCCGGGTTTCTTGGCGACGGCCACGGTGACCGCCGGCGAACGCTCCGACTCGCCTTCCTCGCCGCGGCGAGCGTGCTGTACGTTGAGATCGCGCGGGTAGGGCGCGTAGATGATCTCGGCGACATCCGACAGGTACACGGCCTTGCGGCCGTCGACGCCGACCACGAGATCCTCGAGTTCCTCCGGCCCCACCAGGAAGGTTCCGGCGCGCACCGGAATGGCCTCGTTGCCGGCGACGATGGTGCCGCTGTCCATCGAGAAATTGGAGGCGGCGAGTGAACGGCGCAGATCCTCGACGGCGATGCCGTGGCCGGCGAGGCGCTGGCCGTCGACCAGCACGTGCACCACCTGGTCGCTTGATCCGATGGAGTAGATGTCGCGGGTGCCGGGCACGCGCTTGAGCTCGGTTTCCAGTGAATGGGCCACCCGCGACAGCTCCCACGCGCCGACGTCCGGGTCGGGTGAGTGCAGCGTGATGGTCACCACTGGCACGTCGTCGATGCCCTTGGGCTTGACGATGGGCTGGCCCACGCCGAGCGACTGGGGATACCAGTCGCGGTTCGAAAACACCTTGTTGTACAGGCGCACGATGGCCTCGGTGTTGTCCTCGCCCACCTCGAACTGCACCGTCAGCACCGCCATGCCGGGACTCGAGACCGAGTAGACGTGCTCGATACCCTGGATCTCCGACAGCACTTCCTCGCCGGGAAACGTCACCAGGCGCTCAACCTCGGAGACGCTAGCCCCGGGAAAGGGCACGAAGATGTTGGCGAAGGTGACGTCGATCTGCGGCTCCTCCTCGCGTGGCGTCACCACCACCGCGAACACGCCCATCAGTAGTAGAACCAGGGCGATGAGCGGGGTGAGTTCGTTGTCCAGGAACAGCGCCGCCGTGCGCCCGGAGATGCCTCGTCCGGAGTTCATTGTGCGGACTGCCCGCGGGCGCGGCCGGTGGCGAGCGCCGGATCGGCGGCGATACGCTCACCCTCGTCGAGTCCCGACAGTATCTCGGTCATGTTGTCCGGCGTCGGCGCACCGGCGCGCACGTAGCGGAACGACACCCGATCGTCCTCGCCGACCACGTACACGCCGACCACCTCGCCGCGATAGACCAGCGAGTCCGCCGGGACCACCAGGGACGAGCGCTCCCCGATCACGAAGGCGACCTTCACCAGCATGCCCGGAAACAGGCCGGCGGTATCGTCGGGCAGCCGTACCCGCACCGGCACCGTGCCTCCGCCGCTTGGCGCATAGGGAAATATCGTGAGCGAGGCGGCCTCGATGGCTTGGCCGTCGCCGGGGCGCAGAACCCGGGCCTCGCGGAACTGCCTGACCTGGCCGATCATCTGCTGCGGTACGTCGACGGTGGCGCGCAGTTTCGACATCGACACGCCGGACATCAGTGGAGTGCCCGGCGCCGCGACCTCGCCAAGCTCGATGTGGCGCTCGGTGACGACGCCGCTGTACGGTGCCCGCACCCTCGTGAATTCGAGCTGCTGGCGGCCGCGAATCACCGCGGCCTCGGCGGCCGCGTGCTCGGCGCGGGCGCTGTCGAGGTCGCGCCGGGCGCGGTCGAAGTCGGCCTGCGAGGCGGTCCTGCGCGCATACAGGCTCTCGATGCGGGAGAACTGCGCCCGCGCCTCGGCGAGTCGCGCCGCGGCGCCGGCCAGTGCCGCCTCGGCCTGGGTCAACTGGGCGCGGTACTCGGTATCGTCGAACTCGACGATGATCTCGCCCTCCTCGACAAAATCGTCCACGTCGAAATTGACCGCCGTGACGCGGGCCGAGACCTGGGCCGAGACCGTGGAATGATCGACGGCCTCGATCACCCCGTCGAGAACCCGCTCGCGCTCCACCGTGATGCGCTGTGCCCGGATGGTCTGAAGCGGCTCCTGGGCCGGGATCGGGCCGTTCCACGTCGCGGCGACAAGGGCGGCGAGCACGGCGGTTGTTGCGACGCTTCGTTTCCGGGTCATGTTCGGTCTCCTGCCATATCCGGCGCCGGGGCATGTTCGCGCCGGCTTCCGATTGTCATGTCTAGTATATAAGTATTTTATGATATGCTTGAACAGAGGACAATACGAATCCCCGCCCGGCTCGATCGTACCGCGACGCTCGCGCGGTTGAACGCCCTCGTCGGGCGGTGTCACAATCGCCCGCCTCTCGATCGCCGGATTTTCGGCGGCCTTCCCGTAACCGGCGCATCCGGCAGGCGGCTCCCGGGTACCGGGAACAGACAATTCCATCGCATGACCGATCTTCACCTCTGGCAGTACGCGGCCATCGCCCTGCTGTTCGTGTGGAGCGGCTTCGTCCGCTCCGGCCTCGGCTTCGGCGGCGCGGCGCTCACCCTGCCGCTGTTGCTGCTGGTGGTCGACAACCCGGTGGTCTTCCTGCCGATCATCGCGGTGCACCTGCTGGTGTTCGGCTTCTTCACCGTGGGCACCCGCTTCGACCACGTCGACTATCGCTTCCTGCTGCGCTCGATGCCGATCATCCTGCCGTTCAAGCTCGCCGGCGTGGTGGGCCTCCTGAGCCTGCCTGCCAACGTGCTGACCGGCATCGTCTACGTCGTCACCCTGTTCTATTCCATTGCCTACCTTGCCGGCGTCGAGTTCAGCAGCCGCAGCCGGGCCATGGACTACACCCTGCTGGCCGCGGGCGGCTACGTCAGCGGCACCACGCTCATCGGCGCCCCGCTGATTATCGCCGTTTCGATCCGCCACGTGGCGCGCGAGAACCTGCGCGAGACCCTGTTCGTGATGTGGATCATCCTCGTGGTCATCAAGCTGGCCGGATTCGCCTGGACCGGCACCGACATGCAAATGATCCATCACCTGTGGCTGTTTCCATGCGCCCTGGTCGGACATGTGCTGGGCCTGCGTTTTCACCGACATATCGTCAGCGTGCGCCCGGACCGTTTCCTGCGGGTGCTGGGGGCGGCGCTGCTGGCCATCACGGTGGTCGGCATCGGCACCAACTTCGTGCTCCCGCTGCTGGCATCGGCCTGACACGGCCGCCTTGAGTCTCGGCCCGACAACCGCCATAGTAATCGTTCAATCCACCTGTCATCCGCCAGGGGCGCCATGCCAGAACTCCTCAACACCGCGCGGTCCGAGCTGCTGGACCCGGCGGGCATCGACGAAACCGCCATCGACCAGTTGCTCGGCGCGCTCGTGTCGCGCCGCATCGACTACGGCGACCTGTATTTCCAGCACACCAGCCACGAGAGCTGGTCGCTGGAGGACGGAAAGGTCAAGTCGGGCAGCCGCAATATCGACCAGGGCGTCGGCATCCGCGCGGTGAGCGGCGAGAAGACCGGCTTCGCCTATTCCGACGAGATCGAGATGCCGGCGATGATCCGCGCCGCCCGCGCGGCGCGCGAGATCGCCTCCGCCGGCGGCAAGGGCAACGGTCGCGGCATCCGCGTGATCGGCAACGAGCGCGACCTGTACCGGCCGCTCGACCCGGTCGCGTCCATGGCCGACGCCGACAAGGTGGCCCTGCTCATGCAGGTCGAGCGCACGGCGCGCGGCGCCGATCCGCGTGTGACCCAGGTCATGGCGTCGCTGTCCGCGGTGCGCCAGACGATCGTCGTTGTGCGCAACGACGGCACCATGTGCGCCGACGTCAGGCCGCTGGTGCGCCTCAACGTCAGCGTCATCGCCGAGCAGGACGGCCGCCGCGAGCAGGGTTCCCACGGCGGCGGCGGGCGGGTCGACTACGGTTACTTCCTGGAGGCCGACCACGCCGGCGAGTACGCCCGCGAGGCGGTGCGCCAGGCACTGGTGAACCTCGAGGCGGTGGACGCGCCGGCCGGCACCATGACCGTGGTGCTCGGCCCAGGCTGGCCGGGAATCCTGCTGCACGAGGCCATCGGCCACGGCCTCGAGGGCGACTTCAACCGCAAGGGCAGCTCGGCCTTCTCCGGCCGCATCGGCGAGCGCGTGGCTTCCCCCGAATGCACCGTGGTCGACGATGGCACGCTGCCCGACCGGCGCGGCTCGCTCAACATCGACGACGAGGGCACGCCCACCCAGTGCACCGTGCTGATCGAGAACGGCATCCTCAAGGGTTACATGCAGGACAGCCTCAATGCGCGCCTGATGGGCGTCGCGCCGACCGGCAACGGCCGCCGCGAGTCCTACGCCCACCTGCCGATGCCGCGCATGACCAACACCTACATGCTGGCCGGCCGCCACGATCCCGCGGAGATCATCTCCTCGGTGGACAAGGGCCTGTACGCGGTCAGCTTCGGCGGCGGCCAGGTCGACATCACCTCCGGCAAGTTCGTGTTCTCCGCCAACGAGGCCTACCTGATCGAG
>CBFGVH010000035.1:0-29191 GCA_965652415.1 uncultured Gammaproteobacteria bacterium
TGCCGCGGGAGACGCCGGTCGCGGTGCTCACGCCTCCCTCGGTGGTGAACGTGCTTCGTGCAGGCTACCGGCCGTTGCTGCATCCCAGCGCCCGTTTGCGCTGAGGTCGGCGGGCGGGCCGGTTCCTCCCGAAACACGTCCACCCCGGCGCCGATCCCCGGAACGATTGTTGTGCGTCCCGGCAAGGAGGAATATAGTTTCCCTCCCCCTCGACGTTTTCCCGCCATCAATCGGAGGTGCGACATGAAAACGACGAAACCCCTGTATCTTCGAATTCTCCTCGCCGTCGGCATGGCGACCTTCCCCTGGACCGCCGGCGCCGATACGACCGATCAGAAATGGCAGGATAAGGTCGTGGTCGCCAAGCAGGGAAGTCACTGCGTCGACGATCCCAACTGCTTCAACCGCTACCACTTCGCCATCGAACCGGTAGCCACTGCGAGTCCCGGACAATTCATCGTGTTCGAGACCCGCGACGCGCTTGACAGTGATCTCGGTCTCGATTCGATCGCGGACGACGTCACCGCCATCGACCTGAACCTGGTGCACCCGATGACCGGCCCGGTTCATATCGAGGGTGCCGAGCGGGGCGACGTGCTGGTGGTCGAACTGGTGGATATCGCGCCGGACGAATACGGCTACACGGTGATCGTCCCCGGCTTCGGCTTCCTGCGCGACCGGTACACCGAGCCCTACGTGGTGAACTGGAAGCTCAGCCGGCTCGCCGCTACTTCCGAGCAGATGCCGGGCGTGCGAATCCCGATGGCGGCGTTCATGGGGTCGGTCGGCGTGCTGCCGGGCGAGCCTGAGGTGACGGCGTGGCTCGCGCGTGAACGCCAGCTCGGCGAAGCGGGCGGCGTGGCGCTGCCGCCGCAGCCGGTCGGCGCCCTGCCGGCGGACATCTGCGGGCCCGAGGGCAGCGGCAAGGACCACTGCCTGCGCACGATTCCTCCGCGCGAGAACGGCGGCAACATGGACGTGCAGCAGATGCAGGTCGGCACCCGCTTGATGCTGCCCTGCTTCGTCGACGGCTGCGGCCTGTTCGTCGGCGACGTCCACTACGCGCAGGGTGACGGCGAGGTTTCCGGTACCGCGATCGAGATGGGTGCGGTCGTCACCGTGCGCACCGAGGTGCTCAAGGGCAAGGGCAGCGACATCACCTCGCCGCATTTCGAGGGTGGCGACCAGCTGAAGTACATCGCGCCCAACAACTTCTATGCCACCGTCGGTTTTCCGCTCAAGGCGAGCGGCGAGATTCCGCCCACCCACAGCTACATCGACGGCGAGCGCATCGGCAGCCTCGAGAACCTGTCGGAAGACCTGTCGCTGGCGGCGCGCGCGGCCCTGATCGACATGATCGACTACATCCAGCGCGAGCACGGACTGAGCGCCGAGCAGGCATACATCCTTTCGAGCGTCGCCGTGGATCTCGTCATCGGCCAGGTGGTGGACGTGCCGAACTACACGGTGTCGGCGATCCTCGATCTGGACGTGTTCGAGTAAGCCGCCTCGCCGTGCAAAGACGACGGTTGCTCCGCGCCACACTGCTCGGCGCCGCCTGGTGGTGCGGCGCCGGGCATACGCCGTATCGGCAGTGGCGGGTGTACCGCCAGAAACACCTGCTGATCGGTTCCTCGCGCGCCGACCCGGCGAGCTACGACCTCGCCCGGCAGGTAGCCGGCGTGCTCGTGCGCGAGTTGCCGGACAGCCGCGCCCGCAGCAGCCGCGCGCCGGACCAGCGCCGCATCGCCAGCCTGCTTGCATCCGACCAGTGGCAGGTGGCGGTGCTCCTGCGCGACGATGCGCTCGACCTCGCCCGGGGGCGCGGGATGTTCGAGCCGGTCGGCCCGGTGCCGCTGTCGGTCCTGTTCGCGATGGACGAGCATCTGCTCGTCAGCAGGCCCGACTTTCCCGGCCGCCATGCCTGGCTCGTCGTGCAGGTGTTGGCGGAACACGCGAACGAGATGGCCGGTGCGCGCCCGCTCGACGGTCCGGTGGACATTATCCCGCTGCATCCAGGCGCGCTTGCCCATGCTCGCGGGGAGGAACCACCTCCATCGTGAGTTGCCCCATGACGAGCCGGCCCGGCGTCCGCGTCGCGTGTCGCTTCGTCTATCCCGGCGCCAGCTCGCGAAACGCCGGCAGCGCGCGCCCGATCATCTCGTCGTTGGCGGTCAGGCACATGCGGAAATGGCCGGGGGTGTCGAGGATGCTGCCCGGCATGACGAACACGTCGCGGTCGGCGAGCGCATCGAAGAAGGCCGCGTCGTCGCCGCCCGGCGCCTTGCCGAACAGGTAGAAGGTGCCTTCGGGCGGGGCGAACTCGTAGCCGAGCGGCTCGAGCTCGGACAGGACGCGGTCGCGGCGCCGGGTCAGTGCAGCCATGTCGATGGAAAGATGCTCCAGGTCCGGTACGGCGTACTGCATGACCGCGTTGGGGAAGGTCCAGCCGAGCGCCATCTGGGTGCTGAACATGGCGCCCGCGAGTGCCTTTCGTTCCGGGTCGGGCATCAGCGGGGAGACGGCGAGGTAGCCGAGCCGCTGTCCCGGTGCCAGCAGTACCTTGCCGTAGCTGTAGTCGATCAGGGTCCAGGGATAGACCGCCGCCGGGCTCGTGAAGCCGATGCCGTCGAAGCGGATGCGACGGTACGGTTCGTCCGACAGCAGGAATATCCGGCGGCCGATGCGTGTCGAGGCGCGTTCGAGCAGATCGGCCAGGGATTCAAGCTCGGAGCGCGAATAGACCCGGCCGGTCGGGTTGTGCGGCGAGTTGACGATCACCATGCCGGTGCGCGGGCCGATGGCGGCGTCGATGGCGTCGATATCGAGGTCGAAGCGCGCCGGGTCGAGCCGGGCCCGCACCGCCTTCGCGTCAGCCATCAGGAGCGTCGCCTCGTAGCAGAACCACCCCGGCACCGGGATCACGCACTCGTCGCCCGGTGACAGCACGAGGCGAATCGCCAGCGCGATGGCGCCGAAGGCGCCCGCGGTCATGGCGATGTCGTCGGGTTCGAAGGCGAGGCCTAGTTCCTCCGTCAAACTCCTCGCCAGGTACTCGCGCGGCGCCTGCTCGCTGGTCTTGTAGGCGAACCAGTCCTTGTTGACCGGATCGGCGTGACGGTGAATGGCGTCGACCAATCCCCCCAGGGGAAACTCGTGGGGATTGCCGAAGGTGAAATCAGCGATTCCAGGGTCGCCGCGCCGCCGGCCGTAGCGGGAGTCGAAGTAAAACGACTGGACGGGCTCGAAACTGGCGGCGGCCGCCAGCGTTCTCGAAGGTAGCGCGAACATGGCGGCGTTCCTCCCGCGATCGCTCGATGTTGTGCGAGCGCGAATGTAGTCGGGAACGACACCATACGGCAAGGGGCGGCAAGTGGCCGCGCAGTCAGCCGGTTTCGATGTTCAACTCGGCAATCAGGCGCTCGCGCCCGGCCAGTGCCTTGAGTGCACGATTCCCGAGCTCGCGCGCCACGAGGTTCAGCAGCCCCTCGCAGAAGACCACGTAGGCGCCCATGCTGTTGGAATAGAAGCTGCTGTGGTGGGGCACGAAGAACACGTGCGTCGCCGGCGGCACCAGCGGCGAGGCGCGCGAGTCGGTGATGGCGATCACGGTCTGGCCGTTGTTGGCCGCGACCTCGCCGACCTCGGCCACGCTGCGGGTGTACGGTGCGCAGCTCGCCACCAACACCACGTCGCCGCGTTCGAGCTGGGACAGGCCCTCGGCGACGCCGAGGCGCGGCGCGTCCAGCAGGGCGACGTCCGAGCGGACCATGCCGAGGCAGTAGGTCAGAAAGCTCGCCAGTGCGTGGAACTGGCGCACGCCGTGGATGCGCACCCGACGCGCCTTTGCCAGCAGCTTCACCGCGCCCTTGAGCGAGGCGCTATCGAGCTGCGCGATGCACTCCTCCACGTTGGCCGCGGTCTGGGCGGCGAGTTGCTCGAACCCGGCGGCCTCGGTGTTGGCCGGCGCGCGCGCGGCGAGCAGGCGGCCGGCCTGGCGGCTGTAGAAGTAGCGCTGTTCGTCGGCGATGGCGGCGCGGAAGACGTCCTGGAAATCGCTGAAGCCGTCGTAGCCGAGGCGCCTGGCCAGCCGCGACAGCGTCGACGGGTTGATGCCGAGCTGCTCGGCGAGCGCGGAGATGGAGCGCACCGCGGACTGCTCGGGCGCCTCGACCAGCTTGAAGAAGACCTCGAGGGTCTTGCTGCCGAGCGAGACCGGCGCCTCGCCGCGACCGATACTGAGTGCGAAGGCGCGCAGTTCGTCGAGTGTGGCGGGGGGTGGGCGGCGTTTACGGTTTCCGGGCATCGGGGGTTACCTTGTCAGGCCGCGGCCGGAGACGACCCCTGCCGCGAGGCGAAGCATGCGGCGCCGTTTCTCGTATCGTAGACGCACCAGTCGAGCGAGTCGGACCCGACGCGGAACACGGCGCTGGCCAACGTGTTTTCGACGTCCTCGTCGTCCGGGTCGCTGCGGTAGACGGGGAATCGGGACTCGCCAGTATCCCACAGGATGCGCCGGGCGCGCTCCGCCGGCTCGAGGCTGCCGGTCTCGTCCAGCAGTTCGGTGCCGCGTCGCTGACGGCTGGCCGAGGAGCCGGTGATGATCTGGGGCGTCTGCCCGGTGCTCGAGTGCACGAGGTGGTTGGCGTGGATGTCCGGGCGCCGGATTTCCCTGACCGAAACCTTCTCGGCGGTGAACTCGACGCCGACCAGGCGCGGGTCGCCCACCATGGCCAACGTCAGGTGGAAGGCGCCGGCGCGCGGGCCGGCGGTGAGCGTCGCGAGCGCGGAGTCGAGGTCGTCGGCGTCGAGCAGGGCCCGGGTGAGGACCATCCTCGGCGCCCCGGCGCCGACGTCGAGCGCGCGAATGTTGTTGACGGTCATGACGATGCCGGCCGAGGTCGCCGCGAACGTGTGTCCGGGCAGGGAGCCCGGATACACGAATGCCGTGAAACTGTTGCCGTCGTCGGGCGTGACGTGCGCCAGCGCGCAGTGGCCGGCGAAGCCGGGGTCGCCGTCCTCGTTGTGGCCGATCACGTGGGGCGACCCGGGCAGTTGCACCGTGGTGCAGCCGTCCGGGGCGAAGGCGCCGATGTCGCCGCGGCAGTTCCACAGGAACACGTCTTCCATGGGCAGTTCGAGACCGGCGGCGAGGCCCTCGAGCTCGGCCCAGTAGCGCGGGAAGCGGTCCCGGACGATGGCGGTCATGCCCGCGATGCGCGGATCGGCGCGCCGCCGCGTCAGTTCCTGCCACGCCGCTGAATGCAGCAGGTGTCCGTGCACCGCCTCGCGGGCGAAACGGCCGAGAGCCTCTCCCCTCTCGCGGGCGCTGCCAAAGATCGTGATGCGCCGCAGCGCACCGGCGCCGTCAGGCGACATGCTGCAGGAAGTCCTTGAGGCGAGGGTTCTTCGGATCGATGAGAAGCTCATGGGGCACGCCGTCGACGGATACCTTGCCGCCCTCCATGAAGATCAGCCGGGTTCCGACATGGCGCGCGAAGGACATCTCGTGGGTAACCACGATCATGGTCATGCCTTCCTCGGCGAGCGCCTGCATGACGCGCAGTACCTCGTGGCGCAGCTCCGGGTCGAGCGCGGACGTCGGCTCGTCGAACAGCATCACCTTGGGCTTGACGGCGAGGGCGCGGGCGATGGCGACGCGCTGCTGCTGGCCGCCCGACAGCTCGCCGGGATAGTGATTGACGCGATCGGCGAGGCCGACCTTGGCAAGCATGTCGACGGCGAGATCGCGAGACTTCTCGCGCGACAGGCCGCGCACGTGGCGCGGCCCGAAGGCGACGTTGTCCAGCGCGGTGAGCTGCGGGAACAGGTTGAACTGCTGGAACACCATGCCCGCCTCCTGGCGAATCAGGCGCACGCGCGAACGCGACTCGCGCACGCTGATACCATCCACCAGCAGGTCGCCGCCGTCGATGGTCTCGAGCGCGTTGATGCAGCGAAGCAGGGTGGACTTGCCGGACCCCGACGGGCCGATGACCACCACCACCTCCTTCTCGGCGATGGCGAGGTCGATGCCGTCGAGCACGCGCAGCGTGCCGAACTTCTTGGTCACGTTCTTGAATTCGACGATGGTCATAGCATTCGCATCCGTCGTTCGGTGATGCGCAGGACCAGCGTCAGTGTTCCCGTCATCACGAGGTAGAGGATCGCCACCGCCGACCAGACCTCGACCGCCCTGAAGTTGGCGGCCATGATCTCCTGGCCCTGGCGGGTCAGCTCGCCGACGCCGATGACGATGAACAGCGAGGTGTCCTTGAGGCTGACGATGCACTGGTTGCCGAGCGGCGGAATCATGCGCCGGAAGGCAACCGGGCCCACCACGTAGAACAGCACCTTCCACATGGGAAGCCCGAGCGCAAGACCCGCCTCGCGCAGCCCCTTGTGCACCGAGAGGAAGGCGCCGCGCACGATCTCGGCGATGTACGCGCCGGAATTGATCACGATGGCGGTGACGGCGGCGGTGATGGGGTCGACGCGGATCTCGGCCAGGGTAGGCAGCGCGAAGTAGATGAACATCACCTGCACCACGATGGGGGTGCCCCGGATCAGCTCGATATAGGCAAACGCGGCCGAGTTCAGGAACGCATTGCCGTAGGCGCGCATCAACCCTGAAAGGACGCCGACCAGCAGTCCGCCGGCGAGGCCGACGACGGTGATGATCACGGTCAGCTGCGCCCCTTTCAGCAGGGAGGGCAGCGAGTCGATGATTACAGACCACTCGAATTCCATCGTCTTCCTCCTTCAGTGCCGGCCGGCGCCCGCGGGCGGGTGTGACCGGATGTGAAGACGGGCGCCGGGCGGCTCGCCCGGCGCTCGCGGCCGCAAAGGCCTCAGCTCTTCGGCTCGGCGCCGAACCACTTCTTGTAGATGGCGTTGTAGCGGCCGTCGGCCTTCATGGCCTTGAGGGCTTCGTTCACCCTGGGGACGAGCTCGCTGCCCTTTGGAAAGGCGATGCCGTACTCGTGCGCCATCATCTGCTCACCGACCGCCTTCACCCTGCCGCCGCCCGCGGTGGCGATGTAGTACAGGACGTTGGGCGTGTCGTGCATGGCGGCGTCCACCCGCCCGGTCTGCAGCTCGAGGTAGGCGTTGTCGATGTTGGGGAACAGGCGCAGTTCCGTTTCCTTGAAATGCTCCTTGGCGTAGTCCGTGGCCGAGGTGCCGGTCTTCACCGCCAGGGTTTTGCCCTTCAGGTCCTCGTAGCCCTGGATGGAGCTGTCGACGGGGACCATCAGCAGGAAGCCGCTGTCGTAGTAGCCGTCGGAGAAGTCGATGACCTGCTTGCGCTCGTCCTTGATGGTGATGCCGGCCAGGGCGACGTCGACCTGTTTCGTCTGCAGCGCCGGGATGATGCCGCCGAAGTCCATCGGCTGCAGTTTGTAGGTCACGCCGAGGTCCTTGGCGATCTCGTCCCACATGTCGATGTCGAAGCCGACGTACTTGTCGCCTTCCTTGAACTCGAAGGGGACGAAGGCGGTGTCGGTGGCGACGATGAGATCGTCGGCAGCGGCGCCCTGGGTGAAAGTGAGCGACGCTACGATCGCGGCCAAAGAGAACGATACGAACCTGTTTTTCATGATCCTGTCTCCGGTGATTGAAGGCCGCGACGAGCATAGCACCGGGTTTTGCAAGACGCAAATATTCTTGGCTTTATAAAAGAAAATGCCTAAAAGTTTTGCTTATCGCCCGGTTGCCCAACGAGGAGCGCTTCACGAACGGCGGGCGCGAAACGTGAACCGCCTCGCTGCGCGTGTGAACTGGCGGCGCATAATCCCAACGGTAGCGGGCGCCGCTCGTCGTGAGTCTCCAGGATTGGTCCGGCGAGCCGTGCGGGGCGGTATCGCCCGGGGCCGAAGTGCAACCCGCGCCGTTCGTAGCCCCGAAGGTGCCGCCTGTCGCCGCGAACTTTTTTCGCCATGACCCGGGTGCTAGGCTCGAACGCGAGTCTCCCTGGTCCCCCGGAGGAACAGGAGCGTGGAAGATGGACGATGACGGACATACTGCCGCGAGCATCGACAAGGACAGGCGGCGCTTCCTCGCCGTCGCGGCGCGCCTTGCTGCGCTCGCCTCGCTGACCGGTGCCACAGGCGCATGCAACGGCCGGCAGGGAACGCCGCGTCCCGGCGACCCGCGCGCCGTCATCGACGTTCACGCCCACACCTTCAACGCCTCGGACCTGCCCGCGGCCCGATTCATTCGCCGCGTCCTGCTGTCCATGTATGCCGAGCCCGGCGAGGTGGTCGAACTTCGCAGGATCGACGACCCCGACGCGGTCGACGCCCTGGTGCGCTTGTTCCTGGCGGTGCTCGGCAGCGAAGGCGCCCCCACCGCGGCGGACGAGATCGAGGTGCTCACAGGCCGCGCCGCCGCCCGGGCGGAGTTCGTCGGCGGCGAGGCCGGCGACGGACCGGCCATCGATGCCGTTGCCGATTTCCTGAGGCGCGAACCGCCCGCAGACGCCCTGGTTCGTGACGCAGACCGCGCCCTGCGCGACGCCATTTTCGAGGCTTCCGGCACGGCGGCGGAACTGCGCGATCCGGCGGCGCTCGACGCGCCTTCGGCGCGCGATGCCGCCGAGGGGGCATTCCGTTCCGAATTCGCCATCGGCCGCACCCTGCGCTGGTTCTCGCTGTTTCGTCGCTACCGGCACGTGCTGGTCGATTCGCTGGCGGCCATGTACGCCGAACAGGGCATGACGCCGGCCTTGATCGCGCCGGCGCTGGTCGACTACTCGCGCTGGCTCGAGGAGCGACCACGCTCGCCGATTCACGACCAGGTCAGGGTCATGGGTCTGATCGCGGCCCGCGCCGACGGCCCCGCGGTGCACGGCTACGTGGCATACGATCCGCTGCACGAGGTGTACTTTCGCAAGGCCGACGCCGCGACGCGCACCGCGATGGGCTACGAACCGGTGCTCGACATCGTTGCCGAGGCCCTCGACGCCCACGGTTTCCTCGGCGTCAAGCTGTATCCGCCGATGGGTTTCCGCCCGGCTGGCAATGCCGACGAGCGCGTCTATCCGCGGCACGTGATCGACGACATCGGCAACGGCGTCGGCGCCGAGCTCGACCGCGCCCTTGATGGTCTGTACCGAGTCGTCGGCGCGCGCGGCGCCTGCATCATCGCCCACGGCGCCGACAGCAACGCCGCCGGCGAGGGCTTCGGCAGCCGCGGCGACCCGGCCCACTGGCTCGCGGTGTTCCGCCGCCACCCGACGCTCAAGGTGTGCATCGCCCACTTCGGCGGCTTCGACGCGGTGTCGGCGGCACCGGTCGGGGATGAGCCTCCGGAGAATTCCTGGGAATGGGCCCTCGGCGCGTGGTTCGAAGCGTACCGACAGGATTTCGGCGGCGAGGCCCCCGTGTTCGGCGACATCAGCTACTACTCCGAGGTCCTCGCCGGCAGCGGGGAGGACCGGGCGCGTTTCGCCGCGCTGCTGGCCTCGTTCATCGACCGTTTCGATCCCGAATGCCTGCACCTCGTGTATGGCTCGGACTGGATGATGTTAGGCGCCGAGCGCGGCCACGAGTCCTATGCCCGCACCATCGAGTCGTTCCTGGCGAACGACGTCGGTCTTGATTCGGACCGTGTCGAGCGGATCATGTCCGGCAATGCCTGCCGCCTGTTTGGCCTGGCCGAGGGTGAGCCGACCCGGGAGCGGCTCGAGCGGTTCTACGAGCGTCATGGCCTCGATCCGTCGAGGCTGCCGGGGTGCGCGTGATCTCCGTGCTCAAGCTGTCGCTGGCGGCTGCCGCGATGCTCGTGCACGCGGTCCCGTCGCCGACGCCGGCAGACGGCAATGCCGGTTCGCAACCGTTCGCGCCGCATGTCGCCCTGTACGTGCTGTCGCGCGGGCAGGGCGTGCCGGAAGAGGCGAGGACAGTCCTGGAGCAGGCGCGCGCGCGCTTTTCAATGCTCGAGGACTCGGGCGCCATCACCCGCATCGACGAACGCCGTATCGGCCTCGAAGGCGAGACGCGCCTGTGCGCCGAATTCGCCAATGAAGCCGACGCGCTCCGCGAGCACGGATGGCTCGAGCGGCTCGCCGCGGGGGTCGAGCTCGTCAATCTCGCGTTGGAACCCTGCCAGTAACTCGATTCGTTACACCGGAGGTATAGCGATGAACACACCCACGATCGGCATCACCATCCTCGCCGCCGCGCTTGCGGCCGATGTCTCTTTCTCCCAGGACGCCTTCGAGGTGAACGAGGCGCGGGACTTTCTCGACCAGCAGGCCGAGGCCAGCCGCCAGCGCTCGGCCACTCTCACCTTCGAGGAGTTTCGCGACCAGGTGTTCAAGGAGCCCTGGGACGGCGGCAAGTACATCGTCAACGGCGACACCACCATCGCCAACGAGAAGCTCCTGCGCGAGTTCTACGACGCAAACGTCGCCAACCGCCCGGCCGCGGACGTCACCGAGTTCACGGTGCATACCGTGGGCGGACTGGACGCGGTGTGGAGCACTGCCGAGAAGCGGGCGCTGACCTACTGCGTCAGCGATACCTTCGGCGCGAGGTACACGCGCGTGGTCGCCGACATGCAGGCCGCCGCGGCGGCCTGGGAGGCCGTCGCCGACCTCGACTTCATCCATGTCGGCGCCGAGGACGGTCGCTGCAACGCGGCCAACACGCAGGTGGTGTTCGACGTGCGCCCGGTCGACCACGGCCAGTACCTCGCCCGCGCGTTCTTTCCCAACGAACCGCGTTTCGGGCGCAACGTGCTGATCGACGAGTCGTCGTTCGACCTCGATCCCAACGGCGCCCTGACCCTGGTTGGCATCCTGCGCCACGAGATCGGCCACGCGATCGGCGCCCGCCACGAGCACACCCGGCCCGAGGCGGGCGTGTGCTTCGAGGACGACAACTGGCGCGGGGTCACCGACTACGACGCCTTCTCGGTGATGCACTACCCGCAGTGCAACGGCATGGGCGACTGGAGCCTGAGGCTGACCGACACCGACAAGAGCGGCGTCGCCTGCCTGTACGGCCCGGCGGCCGGCTTCACGATCGATACGTCGATCTGCCAGCCGCTCAACTCCGACGGCGCCGCCACCGTGCGCTTCGACGGCCAGGCGGTGGCGAAGGGCGAGCGCAACGAGTACGGCCCGTTCGCCGTGGAGCCCGGCAGCCGCTTCACGGCGATCATGGAGGCTTCCGGCGCCGCGGCGGGCGATCCCGACCTCTACCTCAGCTTTCGCGGTCATCCGCAATTGTCCGAGTACGACTGCCGGCCGTACACTATCGGGGCCGACGAGGAATGCTCGGTGGACGTGCCGGCCGAGGCGTTCCCCGGCGTACCGGTAACCGAGGCGCGGCTGATGGTGCATGGCTACCGCGACGGGGCCTATCACCTTTCCGTGACCCACACCGCGCCGTGACGCAAGGCACGCATCGACAGGCGGCGCCGGCCTCGCCGGCGGCCGCCGCTCGAGGGAGGTGCAGCATGGCACGCATTCTCAAGCGTCCCTACAAGGCCGTCCTGGCGGCCGCGCTGCTGGCCTTGGCGGGAGCAGCGCCGGCGTGGCCGCAGGACGTCGACGTCAGCCTGAAGTGGCGGTCGGAAACGCGCACCGCCGATCAGCTCGCCCAGGCCATGGAGCGGCTGTACGTGGTGCTTTACAACACCGACTCCCTGCCGACCCGTCCCTGGCTCGACCGGCGCGGTGTGACCGTGGAACAGGCGTTGCGCGGCAACGGACTGTTTCAAGGCGCCTTCTTCCCCGACGGCGTCGATGCCGTGATGTGCGATCTGAATCCCGACGTGTGCACGCGCGAACGGGTGAGGGTCGGGGAGGACGCGCTGGCCCGCGTCGACGCCCACGTCGGCGGCTTCCGGGTTTCGAGCGGCAAGTGGTCGAACAAGGCGGGCGACCGCCTGAACCTGCCCGCCCTGGACTTCTCCGCCTACACCACGCTCCAGCAGGTCGAGGTTGCGGGTGTCGCCGAGCTGAAACGGCTGCTCGAGGATTCAGCCGCCGACTGCTCCCAGTACGGCGTGTCCTGCGACGAGTTGGTGAAGCGGCTCAACCCGCAACTCGAGGGTGTATCGTCGGCCGGCAGCGCGCCGATCAAGGTCACGGTGCCGGTGTCGGGCGTGGAGACGACGCTCAGGTTCTCCGCCGATGCGGCGGCCGAGGCCGCCACGCTGAGCCGCGTACCCGACCAACTCAAGTCCGTCAAGGCGCCCGCCCCGGAACCCTCCGACGCGGTGCGCCAGGCGCCCGTGTACGACACCCGCTGGAGCGAGCAGCTCAAGGCCCGGCCGCCGGCCAGTTCCGGGATCGAGGCGCTGTCTCCCAACATCATGTCGTCGGGGTCGGTACGACTCGAGTCTTCCCATGAACCCGGCGAAAGCGACGATGCAGGGGACGGCGAGACATCCGTCGAGGCAGCCTATACCCGCCTGCTCGAATCCATCCACTACCCGTTCGGCGATGCGACCGCGATCCCCGAGTCGTTCCGGGTCGACGTCCCGGTGGGCGTGTTCGATACCTTCGCCGATACCGGGCACTGCGATCTCGGCGACAACGTCGAGGCGGTGGAGGTGATCGGCGGCGGCTCCGCGCGCGACCCCGCCGAGCACTGCGGCGAGCTGCTGCCGGCGCCCAACGTCATTGACGACCACGGGACCCACGTGGTCGGACTGCTGGCGGCGACCGGCTCCAACGGCATCGGCATGTGGGGCCTGAACCCGTTCGCCCGGGTGCTGTACGTCCAGGTCGACAAGAACCAGCTGCGCGTGCCGGACTACCGGGGGCATTTGTCCAACCAGATGGTGCAGATGTACCTCGGCAGCCGCATGAAGGTGGCGAACCTGAGCTGGCGCTACACCAACTCGGTGGGCAGCATCGACACCATCGCCGACACCATCCAGGCTTTGCAGCAGAACTTCCTGGTGGTCGTGGCCGCCGGCAACGACAACGTCGATTTCTCGAGCGGCAATTGCGGTGAGCTTCCGGCCTGCCTGACCGGCTACGACAACGTCATCACCGTGGTGGGTTTGTCCCGCGACGGCGAGGGCCTGTGGGTCAGCGGTGAGCACGGCACCAACACGAGCGCGGAGTTTCATATCGCCGCCATCGCCGAGGACGTGGTCAGCACCGTGTACGGCGGCTATACCGGCAAGATGTCGGGTACCTCGCAGGCGGCGCCCCAGGTTTCGGCGGCGGCGTCGCTGATCTACGCGGTCCACGACAGCCTTTACCGTGCCCACGAGTCGCACCTGTCTCCGCGCCGGGTCAAGAACCGCCTGATGTACACCGCCGACCTCGTCACCCCGCTGCTCGACAAGGTCAAGTCGGGCCGGCTCAACGTGGAGCGCGCCCTCGATGTCGGCCGCACCCGCATCGTGCTGCGCGAGGACGATGGCTCGGAGAAGCTCTACGCCGGCAACCTCGTCGCCTTCGGCAACGATCCGGCCAACGAGCTGATCATCTGCCGCACCGCCGACTTCGAAAACCTCGAGATCAAGCGGCGCGACCTGCGCCGCATGTACTACGACGGCGAACGCGACCGCTACGTCGTGTTCCGCAACCGCACCTCGGGAAGCCGCGACAGCCCGCTCGAGCGCATCGTCGACTGCACCCTGCGGACGATCTCCCATCACGGCGTGATCCAGACCGCCGAGGGTCCGCGCGAGTTCGAGTTCTGGCAGATCCGCGACTACGTGTCGCCGATGTTCGAGTAGTCGTCGCGAGATGACCTGGGCGGCTGGCCGCGCATTCGTGTCCGCCCTGGCGCTGGCGGGCGCCCTGAGCCATGCGGCCCGCGCATTCGAACTCGAGGCCCAGCTCGACGGCGCGGTGGACGAAGTGGCGATCGAGCTTCCGCCGGCCGGCCAGGCGACCGGGCCGCCGCCGTGGCACCGGGACGTGGTGCGGCCGGGGGCCAACTACATCCGATTGCACATTGCCCGCGTTGCCGTGCCCGAGGGCACCGCGGCGACGCTGGTCCTGCGCGATGCGAGCGGCACGCGCGTTCGCGAATACGACGCCGGCGAACTCGCCCGCCGGGCGCCGTTCTGGAGCGCCGCGGTGATCGGCGATCATGCCCAGCTCGTGGTCGAGGGGGAACACGCGCCGCCCGGATTCGTCTTGCTCGTCGACCGGGTCGCCTACCAGGCCGAGGCCGGCGCGCCGCTGTCGACCTACGGCGAGGACCGCAAGGAACATGTGCGCGTCTATGCGGCCGACCCGGTCATCTGGCAGGTGCAGCGTTCGGTGGCCAAGTTGCTGTTCATGAAGGACGGTGCACCGCGCGTGTGCACCGGGTTCCTGGTCGGCGACGACGCGCTGATGACCAATCATCACTGCATATCCACCGATACCGAGTGCCGCTCCACGGTCGCACTGTTCGGCTACCAGTTGACCCCCGAGGGCCGTCTCGACGCCGGCCGCCAGTACGAGTGCCGCGCCGTCGACAGAGGCCGGGTCGACTACGACCTCGACTTCGCAGTGCTCGAACTTGACGGTCGCCCGGGCGAGGAGTGGGGCGTGCTGGCGCTCGCCGGGGAGGATCCGCCGACGGCGGCGGCCGGGGACGACGGGGAGAACCACGGCCTGTTCATCGTCCAGCACCCCGGCGGCGCACCCAAGCTCATCTCCTGGCAAGGCTGCGGCGCTACGGCCGCACCGGTCGATGGCCGCACGGCGGGCAGCGACTTCGCCCATCGCTGCGACACCCTCGGCGGCTCCTCGGGATCGCCGGTCGTGGACCTGGATGGTCGCGTGGTCGGACTGCATCATTACGGCTTCGCCGACGGCGAGGGACAGGCCGGCGCCTGGGGCGAGAACCGCGCCGTGCGCATGCGCAGCGTCCTGGAACGCATTTCGTCGGCCCCGGATCCCTGCCCCTTCGATCACTGATCGAATTCGCGACGCGTACTCGGACGCGCGGCGCATGAAACCCCTCGAACCCGCAATGCCGGGGACTTGATAACGGCGCGCATGCAGCGTAAGTTTGATGCATGCGGCCGGTGCACGCGGCCGTTCGTTCGGTGAGGGGGAATGAAACCGACCGACACCTATCATCCGGACTACTTCCACAAGGTGGTGGATTGCCAGTGGGCATGCCCCGCGCATACCGACGTGCCCGGCTACATCAGGCTGATCGCCCAGGGACGTTTCACCGACGCCTACATGCTCAACCGGGACTCCAACGTGTTCCCGGGTATCCTCGGACGGGTATGCGACCGTCCCTGCGAGCCGGCCTGCCGGCGCGGTCGCATCGGCGGCCAGAAGCCGGTCGCCATCTGCCGGCTCAAGCGCGTGACATACGACTTCAAGGATGAGATCAGGGACCGGCTGCCGACGATCCCGAAAAAGAAGAACGGCAGGCACATCGCCTGCGTCGGCGCGGGCTGCGCGTCCCTCACCGTCGCCAACGACCTTCTGCCCCTCGGTTACGAGGTGACCATCTTCGAGCGGCTCGACGTCACCGGCGGTCTCATGCGTTCGAACATACCGCGCTTCAGGCTGCCGCCGGCGGTGCTCGACGAGGAGATCGGCTACATTCTCGACATGGGTGCCGACCTGCGCCTGGGCACCCCGGTGACTTCGATGAAGCGCCTGCTCGAGCAGGGCTACGACGCGGTGTTCGTCGGCTCCGGCGCACCGCGCGGCAAGGACCTCGACTGTCCCGGGCGTGCCGAGGCCTGGGCGTCCGGCCGTCTGCATATCGGCATCGACTGGCTCGAATCGGTGGCGTTCGGGCACACGGACAGCATCGGCCGGCGCGTATTGATCATCGGTGCCGGCAACACGGCCATGGACTGCTGCCGCACCGCGCTCAGGCTCGGCGCCGACGACGTCAAGGTGATGGCGCGCAAGCCGCGCGACCAGCTCAAGGCGTCACCCTGGGAGCTCGAGGACGCGCTCGAGGAGAACGTCGAGCTCGTCACCCACCATTCGCCGGTGCGCTTCGTGATGGGCGACGGTCGGCTGCAGGGCATGGTGTTCGAGGTGCTCGAGTACGTAGAGATCGACGGCCGCCAGGTCGGCCGGACTGTCGACGAGGTGTTCCTGCCCGCAGACGACGTCATCCTCGCCATCGGCCAGGAGAACGCCTTCCCGTGGATCGAGCGCGACCTCGGCATCGAGTTCGACGAGCACGACGTGCCGGTGGTCGACCGCACCACGTACCAGTCGACCCTTTCGGGTGTGTTTTTCGGCGGCGACGCGGCGTTCGGGCCGGAGAACATCATCTGGGCCGTGCGCCACGGCCACGAGGCGGCGATCTCGATTCACAAGTACGTCCACGGCGAACCTGTCGACGATCGCCTGCCCGGCGCGGTCGACGTGCACACCTGCAAGATGGGCCTGCACGAGTGGTCGTACTCGAGCCAGTACCTGCCGGAGCATCGTCGATCGGTGCCCCATGTCGATCTCGATCGGCGGTTCGCGGATCTCGGCATCGAGGTGGAACTCGGCTTCGATTCCCGCGACTTCGCGGTCGAGGCCGAGCGCTGCCTGAACTGCGACATCCACACGATATTCTTCAACGACAAGTGCATCGAGTGCGATGCCTGCATCGACGTGTGCCCGACACAGTGCCTGACCATTCTCGCCATCGACGACGACGAGGCCGAGGAGTCGGTCCGCCGCCGGCTCAAGGTGCCGGCGGTGAACCCGGACCAGGCGGTCTTCGTGTCGAAGAAGCTGCCGCAAACAAAGCGGCAGATGGTCAAGGACGAGGACCAGTGCCTGCACTGCGGCCTTTGTGCGGAACGCTGTCCGACCGCGGCCTGGGACATGAAGCTGTCGCAGATCCTGGTCCCGAAGGTGGCTGACGAGGAGGCGTCGCGGCGCGGCCGGCGCCGCAAGGCCTGACGTCACCGGCGCGATACACCACGATGATAAAAGGGGGAAGGGCGATGAGCGGCGGCAGGGTGAACGACTTCACGCTCAAGGTGGCGACCGCCAACGGCACCGGCTCGGCCAGTGCAAATGCCCTGCTGATGAAATCCATCTTCCGCATGGGCGCGCCGGTGATGGGAAAGAACTACTTTCCCTCCAACATCCAGGGCCTGCCCACCTGGTACGAGATCCGGGTTACCGAGTCCGGGGACCTGACCCGCTCCGGCGTGGTGCATTTCATGGTGGCGATGAACGCCGAGACGTTCGCCAAGGACCATGCCGAGGTGGCCCCCGGCGGCTACCTGCTCTACGACAGTTCATGGCCGCGCTCGCGCGAGTTGAACCGGGACGACATCCACATAATCGGTGTGCCGCTGGCCCGCATGGTGAACCACGAGTTCACCGACGCGCGCACCCGCATCCTGATGAAGAACGTCGCCTATGTCGGCGCCCTGGCCGCGCTGCTCGACCTGGACATGGAGGTGATCGAGGAGTCGCTCAAGGACACTTTCGGCGAGGGCAAGGCGAAGCTGGTCGAGGCCAACATGCGCGCGGCCCGGCTCGGCCACGACTATGCGCGCACCCACTACGACTGTCCGCTGCCGCTGCACGTGCGTCGCACGGAGCTCACCGCGGGTCACATCGTCATCGACGGCAATACCACTGCCGCGCTCGGCGCCATGTTCGCCGGCGCCACGGTCGGCGCGTGGTACCCGATCACGCCCTCGACCAGCCTGATGGACGCCTTCAACCGCTTCTGCGGCCAGTACCGCGTGAACGACCGGGGCGAGCGCGAGTACGTCGTGATCCAGGCCGAGGACGAACTGGCGGCGATCGGCATGGTGCTTGGTGCGGGCTGGATGGGCGCGCGCGCGTTCACGCCGACTTCCGGGCCGGGCATCAGCCTGATGAACGAGCTGCTGAGCTTCGGCTACTACACCGAGATTCCCGCGGTGCTGTTCGACATCCAGCGCGTCGGCCCCTCCACCGGCATGCCAACCCGCACGCAGCAGGCCGACCTGATGGAGTGCGCCTATGCCGGCCACGGCGACACACGTCACATCTGCCTGTACCCGGCTGATCCGGCCGAGGCCTTCGAGATGGCGGTGCGGGCCTTCGACCTCGCCGAGCACTTCCAGACCCCCGTGTTCGTCGTCTCCGATCTCGACATCGGCATGAACGAGTGGATGGTGCCCGAGCTTGCGTGGGACGGGAACTATCGTCCCGACCGCGGCAAGGTGCTCGGCGCCGAGGAGCTGGGGCGGCTGACCGGGCGCTTCGCGCGCTACCTCGACCCCGACAATGACGGCATTCCGCACCGCTCGCTGCCGGGCGTGCATCCGGCCGGCGCCTTCTTCACCCGCGGCTCCGGCCACTCCAAGCAGGGGACCTACACCGAGGACGCCGCCGAGTACCAGGAAGTCATGGATCGCCTCGCGCGCAAGTTCGACACCGCGCGCGCCCACGTGCCGCCGCCGGTGATCGAGTACGCTCACGACACCGCGCCCGGTCGCAAGGCCCGCCCGCGGCCGACCCGCTGCGGCATCGTGTCGCTGGGCTCCTGCGACCTCGCGGTCAGGGAGGCGCGCAAGACGCTGCAGGCGGGCGGCACCTCGCTTGACTACTGCCGCGTGCGGGCATTTCCGTTCACCGTCGAGGTGGAGCGCTTCCTCGCCGAGCACGAGACCATCTTCGTGGTCGAGCAGAACCGCGACGCGCAGCTCCGCGGCATGCTGCTCATGGAAACCGGCGTGACCGCGAAGAACCTTGTCTCGGTCCTGCACTACAACGGCCTGCCGATCGCCTCCTCGCACGTCGAGGCGGCGGTACTCGACCATCTCGACAAGGACCAGGTGGCATGAGCTGGATGAAAAAGCCTGAGCCGCATCACTCGGCGCTGCCGGCCAACGCGCTCGGCTACACCATTCGCGACTACGAGGGCGGCATGTCGACCCTGTGCGCCGGATGCGGCCACGATTCGATCACCGCGGCGCTGATCCAGGCCTGCTTCGAGCTCGACATCGAGCCGCACCGGGTCGCCAAGATGAGCGGCATAGGCTGCTCGTCGAAGACCCCGGCGTACTTCCTGAGCCAGGCGCACGGCATCAACGCGGTGCACGGGCGCATGCCGTCCATCGCCACCGGCGCCAACGCCGCCAACCGCGACCTGTACTTCATCGGCGTGTCCGGCGACGGCGATTCGCTGTCGATCGGCTTCGGCCAGTTCGCCCACGCCATCCGGCGCAACGTGAACATGCTCTACCTGATCGAGAACAACGGCGTGTACGGCCTGACCAAGGGGCAGTTCTCGGCCAGCGCCGACGTCGGCAGCCGGACCAAGAAGGGCGCGGTCAACCGCATGCCGCCCATCGACCCGGTGCTGACAGCACTCTCGCTTGGCTGCACCTTCGTTTCGCGCAGCTTCTCGGGCGACAAGGACCAGCTCGTCACCCTCATCAAGGCAGGCCTCGTTCACCGCGGCTTCGCCATGATCGACGTCATCAGCCCCTGCGTCGCATTCAACAACCACGACGGCAGTACGAAGAGCTACGCCCACACCCGGCAGAACTACCATCCTGCCATCGACGCCGATTTCGTCGAGCCGCGCGAGGAGATCAGCGTCGAGTACGAGAAGGGCGCCGCGATGCGCGTGACGCTGCACGACGGCTCGAGCATCGTGCTGCGCAAGATCGACGTCGACCACGACCCTTGCGATCGCGCCCGGGCCTTCGGCTACCTCGAGCGCCACCGCGAGGCCGGCGAGATCGTCACCGGCCTGCTTCACCTCGAGGAGGAAGGCAACGACCTGCACGCGGTGAACGGCACCGCCCCCGGTTCCCTGGTCGACGCCCGTCCGCCGGGGAACTGCGACGCGATCCTGGCGGAGATCCAGGCGCGCTATCGTTGAAACGGCGGCGCGGGTTCCCGGTCAACCGGGCGCGCGGCGCGGAGGCGCGGTCGAGCCGCGCACCACAAGTTCGGTGGGCAGCACGCGCGACGCCGGGGCTTCGGCGGTGGCGATGGAGTGCATCAATGCCTCGGTGGCGCATTGTCCCATCCGCTCGGCCGGTACCCGCACCGTGCTGAGCGGCGGTGTGACGTGCTCGGTGATGGGGTGATCGTCGAATCCCATGATCGAGATGTCGCCGGGAATCTCGAGGCCGAGGTCGCGGCAGGCGTGCATGGCGCCGACGGCGAGGATGTCGTTGGCGCAGAACACCGCGGTCGGGCGACGGCGGCAGCGCAGGATGCGCCGCATGGCGGCCTCTCCCTCGTCGAACTCGAAGTAGCGCTCCTCGATCAGTTCGGCGGAAATGCGGATGCGCTTGCCGCGCAGGAACTCGGTATAGGCGCGGCGCCGTTCGAAGGCGCGGTCGTTGCGATCCGACTTGCCGCAGACGAGGGCGATGCGGCGATGGCCGAGTCCGTGAAGGTGCGCCATGGCCGACATGCTTGCGTCGAAGTTGTCGAACGATACCGAGGGTATCTTCGCGTCGTTCGACACGTTCCAGGTGGTGACGAAGGGAACGCCGACGCTGTTGATCTTGCGGTAGACGGCGGCATCGCGATCCACGCCGGTCAGCACCAGTCCGTCCACGCGCCGCTCGAGAAGCCGGGTGACGATCTCGTCCTCGAGCGAGCCCGAGTATTCGCTGATGCCGGTCAACACCGTGTAGCCGGCGCTGCCGCAGGTCTTCTGGATGGCGTGGATGAAGCCGGCGTAGATCGAGTAGACGATGGTGGGGATGATGACGCCGATGGTGCCCGAGCGGCGCGACGCCAGGCTTGCGGCGAGGGCGTCGGAGACATAGTGGCGGCGGCGGATGATGTCGGCAATGCGCTCGCGGGTTTCGGGCCGAACCTTGTCCGGAGAGTTGAGCGCGCGCGATACCGTGGCGGTGGACACCCCGGCTTCTTCCGCGACCTGGTGAATGGTGACCTGCGCGCGGCCGCTGGCGCGGCGCGGCGCGCGCTTGGTGGTTTTTCGTTTGCTGGTCACTGGTGTCTCGTCCCGCTTGCATGTTGCATGAAGAACGCGCGGTCTTGCCTGCTTCCCTCACGGCGTCGGTTGACAGGCCGCGAGATTCTCGCATACGATGAAGCCGCTCGGAATGTAAACGTTTACATCATTTCCGTGCAGATGATGTAAACGTTTACGTCCGGGGCGTCACCGGTTGTTCCCGGACCCGACAAGTCGCGAGGCGTGCCATGAAACAGTACCTCAAGAAATCCACGGTGTCGGTAGCCACCCGCCGCCGCGAGGTGGCCGAGACGGTCAGCCGGATACTCGCCGAGATCGAGGCCGAGGGCGACGATGCCGTGCTGCGCTACGCGCGCGACCTCGACAAGTGGGAAGGGCCGGTGAAGGTCTCCCGCGAGCAGATCGAAAAGGTGGTCGCCGCCCAGCCGCAGACATTCAAGGACGACTTCGAATTCTGCAAGCACCAGATCCAGTCGTTCGCCCGCCGCCAGCTCGAGTCGATGCACGAGTTCGCCGAGGAGTTCGGCGACGGCATCGTCCTCGGTCAGAAGCACATCCCGGTGCGCAACGTCGGCTGCTACATCCCCGGTGGCAAGTATCCCCTGGTCAGCGCCACGCTGATGTCGGTGGGCACCGCCCGCGTGGCCGGCTGCGAGCACATCGTCGGCTGCGCTCCGCCGCGCGGCCCGGAAGGAATCTACCCGCCGACGCTGTACGGGCTGCACGCCGCCGGCGCCGACGAGATCTACTGCCTCGGCGGCGTGCAGGCGTTCGCGGCCATGGCCTTCGGGCTGGTCGGTATGCCGAAGGTGGACATGGTCACCGGTCCCGGCAATGCCTTCGTGTCCGAGGCCAAGCGGCAGTTGTTCGGCACCGTCGGCATCGACCTGCCGGCCGGGCCGACCGAGATCCTGGTCATCGCCGACGACAGCGCGGACCCGGCCCTGGTCGCCACCGACCTCCTGGGCCAGGCCGAGCACGGACCGGACAGCCCGGCGTGGCTCGTGACCACGTCGCGCAGGCTTGGCGAGGCGGTGATCGCCGAGGTCGAGCGGCAGCTCGAAACACTGCCGACGCGCGACATCGCGTCGCGCTCCTGGGCCGACTACGGCGAGGTGGTTGTGGTCGCAGACGACGACGAGGCTATCGCCGTGAGCGACGAGTACGCCCCCGAGCACCTCGAGGTGATGACCGCGTCCAACGACTATTACCTCGAGCATCTGCGCAACTACGGCAGCCTGTTCCTCGGCGAGGAGAGCACCGTCGCCTACGGCGACAAGGGCGTCGGCACCAACCACACCCTGCCCACCGGCGGCGCCGGCCGCTTCACCGGCGGGTTGTGGGTTGGCAAGTTCATCAAGACGGTGACCTACCAGCGGCTCACGCCCGAGGCCAGCCGTCGCATCGCCCCGATCATGGCCCGCCAGTGCGAGATCGAGGGCATGCTGGCGCACAAGATCACCGCCGACGTGCGCACCGAGCGTTACCGCACCTGACCGCCATGTCGCGCGTGCCCACCATGAACGCACCCGCCGTCACCGCCGAGGCCGCGCTGGCGTTCGGCCGCGACGTGTACTCGGGTCACGGCAAGCTCGAGATCCTGCCAAAGGTGGCGGTCGGCAGCATGGCCGACGTGGCGGTCGCCTACACGCCGGGCGTCGGCCACGTGGTTCGCGAGCTCATCCGCCGTCCCGAGGCGCTGCACGAACAAAGCGCCAAGGACAACCTCGTCGCCATCGTCTCCAACGGCACCGCGGTGCTCGGCTTCGGCGACACCGGCCCCCATGCCGCGATCCCGGTGATGGAAGGCAAGGCCGTCATGTTCAAGATGCTCGCCGGCATCGACTGCATGCCGCTCGTGATCGCCGAGAAGGATCCCGAACGACTTTCCGATATCGTACTCGCACTCGAGCCCTGCTTCGGCGCGTTCAACATCGAGGACGTGGCCGCCCCCGGTTGCTTCTCCATCGTGCGCCGGCTCGAGCGGGAGCTGCCGGTGCCGGTGCTGCACGACGACCAGCACGGCACCGCCACGGTCATCGCCGCCGGACTGATCAACGCCTTCAGGGTGCTCGGCCGCGAGGCGCGCGGGCAGCGCGCGGTCATTCTCGGCTGCGGCGCGGCGGGTACCGCCTGCGTGCGGTTCCTTCGCGAACTCGGCATCGAGGACATCGTCGTGGTCGACCGCGAGGGAATCCTCGAGTCCGGAAGAACCTACGATCGCGAGCATTTCAACGAGGTCGCGGCCACGACCAATCCCGACTGCATCCGCGGCGGCCTCGAGGAGGCCATGCGCGGACGCGACGTGTTCATCGGCTTGTCGGCCGCGGACCTCGTGACGGGCGACATGGTGCGCAGCATGGCCGCCGACCCGGTGGTGTTCTCGCTCGCCAACCCGAATCCGGAGATCCTGCCGGACGCCGCCGAGGCGGCCGGGGCGACGATCACCGCCAGCGGCCGCTTCGACTTCGCCAATCACTGCAACAACGTGCTCGCCTTCCCGGCACTGTTCCGCGCAGCGCTGGACACGCGGGCGACGAACATCAGCCTCGGCATGTGCATGGCGGCGGCGCACGCCATCGCCGACAGTGTGCCTGCCGCGGCGCTTGGCGCGAAGAACATCCTGCCGAGCGTGCTGGACGAGTCCCTGTGCCCGCGCGTGGCCGAGGCCGTGGCGCGACAGGCGGTGGCGGAAGGGCTCGCCCGGGTGGTGCCGGAGGCTGGCGAGGTGGAAACACACACACGCGCGCTCGTCGCGCAACTGGCCGCGCGGCAGGCGAGCCTGCCGGCGCGAAAGTGACCCCGTCGGGCGTCCACGGTACGGCCGTCGCCGGACGACGAGGGGTGAAAATGCGATCAGATCACAAGGTTGACCCGGCGCATGCCGGCCGGCACATCGGCCGGCGCGCACGCGGTAAACGACCACTCACCACGTAAGGAGGAACTGCTGCCATGGCACGTTACAAATTTTCGAGGCGATTCGGTGATGTCACCCGTCGCGACTTCCTGGCCACCAGCGGCGCGCTGGCGGGAGGTCTCGCCACCGCCGGTTACACCGGCGCCTTGCGCGCGCAGTCGAGCAAGCAGGGCACCGTCCGCGTCTGGGGCGAGCCCGGTCCCTATGCCGGCGTCGCCGTCGACGCCATGAACGAGTGGGCCAGCGCCAACGCACCGGGCCTGAAGTTCGAGATCGAGACGGTGGGCTGGGACAGCGTCTACGTCAAGCTGATGACCGACCTCGCCGCCCAGCAGCCGGCCCACCTGATCAGCGTGGAATCGCCGATCGCCTACCAGTTGATGGCCGAGGGCCTGCTCGAGCCGGTCGACGACGTGGTTCAGCAGGTCGGTCCCGACCGCATGATCGAGGGTGTCACCTTCGCCGACTGGGGCGCCTGGAAGGGCGAGCAGTTCGTACTGCCGGCCCACCACCAGCCGCACCTGCTGATGGTGCGCATGGACGTGGTCGAGGAACTCGGCCTCGGCGACCCGGATACCTGGACCTGGGACGACCTGCTCAACGCCGCGCGCACCATCCAGGAGAAGACGGACCTCGACGGCATCGCCCTGGCGCTCGGCCGCAACCTGTGCACCGACTACCACTTCGCGGCGCTGCTGCACTCGGCGGGCGGACGCATGTTCGACGCCGGCAACAACTTCGAGGTCGCCTTCGACAGCCCGCAGACGGCCGAGGCGCTGGAGTTCGTCCGCGACCTCATGCCCTACATGCCCAAGGGCGCACTGGAGTACAGCTTCCTGCAGGTGGTGGATGCCATGGTGACCGGCAAGGTCGGCATGGTGTTCTACTGGGGACGTGTCTACGGCCGCGCGGCCGAGGAAGCCAAGCCCATCTACGACGCCATCCAGTCGTTCAACCACGCGGCCCACCCGACCACCGGCAATCGCTTCAACTGGAACGACTTCCAGGGCTGGTGCATCCCGGCGCCGAACAATCCGTACGTCGAGGAGATCAAGGCCGCGCTGGCCTATTACCAGACGAAGCGCGAATGGCTGATCCGCTACTGCCATTCGCTGGTGCCGAACGTCTCCCCGGTGTACAAGGACGTGGTCGAGGACCCGACCTTGAAGGAGCATCCCTTCTTCGAGACCAAGGAGAAAACCATCCTCACCTACTACCGCGATTCGCTGCCGCATTCGAGCAATACCGGCAACGAACTGCGCAAGGGTGCCAACCCGCTGGCCGGCATCGTCCACGGTCGCTCGATCCTCGCCCAGACGGTGCAGAGGGTGGTGCTTGACGGCGCCGCGCCCGCCGACGCCGCCAAGTGGGGCGCCGAGCAGCTCGAACAGGTGCGCAAGGAGCATCTGCGCCTGATACTGTAGGCTTCCTGGCCCGGGGGCCGCGGCGCGTCCGACGAGGCGCGCCGCGGCCGTTTGCGTACAGCCTTTCAAAGCCCTGGATCGAGATGAGGGTTACCGGTCAGCACTCCGTCGCCGCCGCTGCGCCCGCAACCGGACGCGTGCGGCAGTGGTGGGAGCGGCTCAGGCAGGACGACACCCATGTCGGCGTCCTGTTCATTCTGCCGTTCCTCCTCGCCTCGCTGGTGTTCATGGTGTACCCGGTGGTGCAGGTGGTGCGGATGTCGTTCTACTACCGCAACCCGCTCAGGCCCGACCAGTGGACCTTCATCGGCCTGGACAACTTCCGTACCATATTCGGCGACGAGCTGTTCTGGGACTCGTTCTACCAGGCAACCATCTGGACGGCCTCGTCGATCGTTCTGCAGGCGGTCATCGGCGTCGCCATCGCGCTGCTGCTTCATTATCCGCTGCGCGGCATCAACATATTCCGCGGCCTGCTGCTGTTTCCCTATATCGTGCCCACGGCCGTCATAGCGTTGATGTGGGCGTGGATCTTCAACCCCGAGATCGGGGTGCTCAACCACGTGCTGATGACCACCGGCATCGTCGAGGAGAACATCTACTGGTTCTCGACGCCGAACATGGCCATGGCCTCGACCATCGCCCTGAACGTGTGGAAGTACACGCCGTTCGTCGTCATCTGCGTGCTGGCCAAGCTGCAGACGATTCCGCTGGAGTTGTACGACGCGGCGCGGGTCGACGGGGCCGGGCCACTGCGGCGTTTTCGGGACGTGACGCTGCCGAACCTGGCCGAGGTCCTGATGGTGGTGATCGTGTTTCGCACCATCTGGACTTTCAACAAGTTCGAGGAGATCTATCTCCTCACCAAGGGCGGTCCCGGGACCTCGACGTTCAACCTCGCCATCTACTCGTTCGAGCAGTCTATCGCCAACCTCAAGCTCGGCGTCGGCGCCGCGACCGGCGTGGTGATGACCGTGATGCTGCTCGCGGGCAGCATCCTTTACCTGCGCGTGATGCGCTTCGGCAAGGAGGATTGACGAATGGCGAGACCCCGCGCGCAGGCCGACTGGGGCGAACGCATACGGCGGCTGGTCCGCTACGCGGCGCTGGCGCTGACCACGTTTCTCGTCTGCTTCCCGCTCATCTGGGCGCTTCTGACCTCGCTCAAGCCGACGCCGGAGATCTTCACCAGTCCGCCGACCTGGCTCCCCGACCGGGTGGTGACCGAGCACTACGCGTCGCTGATTTACGGCAAGCCCATGTACTTCCAGTCCGGCACCGACTACACCCCGGACACCTCGCCGACCCAGCACTTCCTGTCCTGGTTCTTCAACAGCGTGGTGGTCGCGTTCGGCGCCGCGCTGCTCAGCGTCACCATCGCCACCCTGGCCGCCTACAGCCTGACCCGCTTCAGTTTCCGCGGGCGCGCGGTGGTGCCGTATCTCAGCCTGCTCGGCTACATGATGCCGCCGATCGTGCTGGTGTTCCCGCTGTTCCTGGTCATCGTCGACCTCGGCCTCGCCAACAGCCTGTGGTCGCTGGTGTTCGGCTACGTGTCGCTCACCATGCCGTTCAGTACGTGGCTCCTGTGGGCGTTCTTCCGCGGCCTGCCGGTGGAGATCGAGGAGGCGGGCCTGATCGACGGCGCCAGCCGCTTCCAGGTCTTCTACCAGATCGTGCTGCCGTGCGCGCTGCCAGGCATCATCGCGGCGATGATCTTCTCCATCATCGTCGCCTGGAACGACTACCTGTTCGCGCGCATATTCATCAACTCGGTGCAGAACCTGACCCTGACGGTCGGGGTGATGCACTTCTTCGAAGGGGTCCACGTGAACTGGGGGCTGATGATGGCGTCCGCGGTGCTGATGACCCTGCCGTTGGCGGTCCTGTTCATGCTGTTCCAGCGCCACCTCGTGGCGGGGTTCGGCGCGGGCGGCGTCAAGGGCTGAGCGGCAAACGGGTCCGACACGAGGCAGATCAATGGCAGTAGACGTCGTCCTTTCCGGGATCAACAAGTACTTCGGCGCCAACCACGTCGTCCGGGACGTGAGCCTGAAATTCCCGGCGCTGAACTTCGTGACCCTGCTCGGACCGAGCGGCTGCGGCAAGACCACGCTGCTGCGCATGATCGCGGGGCTCGAGTCGGTCTCCTCGGGCGACATCCACTTCGGCGAGCGGCGCATCAACCTCGTTCGCCCGGGTCAGCGCGACGTGGCCATGGTGTTCCAGAACTACGCGCTGTATCCCAACATGAACGTGTACCGGAACATCGCCTACGGCCTGCGCGTGCGGCGCACGCCCAGGGCCGAGATGGATGCCAAGGTGCGCGAGGTGGCCGGGATCCTGGAGATCTCCCACCTGCTCGACCGCAAACCGCGGCACCTCTCCGGCGGCCAGCGCCAGCGGGTGGCGCTCGGGCGGGCCATGGTGCGCAACCCTGCAGTGTTTCTCATGGACGAGCCGCTCAGCAATCTCGACGCCAAGCTGCGCGTGAACATGCGCTCCGAGCTGAAGCTTTTTCACCAGCGCCTCGGCACCACCACCGTCTACGTCACCCACGACCAGCTCGAGGCGATGACGATGTCCGATCTCATCGCCGTGATGCACGACGGCGTGGTGCAGCAGTTCGGCACGCCGGAGGAGATCTACAACCGGCCGCGCAACCTGTTCGTGGCCGGCTTCATCGGCAGTCCGCCGATGAACTTCCTCGACGCCCGGCTCGCCGGCAACGACGCTCTCGCGCTCGGCGATACCCGGGTCCGCCTCGGGGACGATTCCCCGTTCCGCCTCGACGGCACGGGGGGCGAGGCGCCCCTGGTGGTCGGGATCCGGCCCCAGGACGTCGTCCTTGCCGAGTCCGCTGGAACGCTCACCGGCGAGGTGGCGCTGATCGAGCTGCTCGGCTCGGAGAAGCTGGTCGACATCAGGCTCACCGGCGGCCAGAAGCTGGTCGCCCAGGTCCGGGCCGACTATCCCGTCGCCGCCGGGGAGCACGTCAGCGTCGACCTCCCGCTGGCCGGTCTTCACCTGTTCGACAAGCAAAGCGGCGAATCGCTGCGTAGACAGGGCTGACTGCCTCACCCGGCCCGGTAGGCTACAATCGGCGGCGATCGGCACCGACTTCGCCGCCCGTGAGCCGCACCATGAACGATATCGCCGCCATCCCCGAGTGGCCGCAGAACCGCGCCGTCGCCACTGCGCTCGAGTCGACGCTGGCGGCCGTCGGTATCGACAAGCCGGAAGAAGAAACCACCACCCTCGTCCTGCTCTCCGGCGGCATCGACAGCGTGGCGGTGCTGGCCAACGTGCTCGAGCATACCGCCCACCGTGTCCACGCCCATCACGTCGAACTGGCGAACCGCGACGAGCGGGTGCAGGCGGAGAACGACGCGGTGGCCGAGGTGGTGGACTACTGCTGGCGCCGCTACCGCGACTTCTCCTTCTCCACCTCCGGCAGCGAGTTCAGGATCACGCCCAAAGGCTACGATCTCATCATCACCATGTTCCACGCCGCCCTGGTGTGTCTCGGGGCGAGGCGCAGGACCGACTTCGTGATGACCGGGCACTTTCGCACATCGAAGCTGCGCGCCCTGTACGGTCAGCAGATGCTCGACAGCTGCTTCGTCAACCCGCGGATGCGCCCCCGCTGGCTGCGGCCGCTCGACCTGCTCCCCGATCCCGCCACGGCCAAGGTCGACATCTACCGCTCGGTGCCCCCGGACCTGGCCGAGCTCGGCTGGTCGTGCCGCCACCCGGTGGCCGTCGAGGGCGGCTTCGAGCCCTGCGGGAGCTGCTATGCCTGCCGCAACCTCGAGGCGGCGCGCGGCAAGGCGCAGTGTGGCGCAGCCCGGGAACGCGCCGGCGGCTGAACCCTCGGGCCGCGCGGTATAGGCCGCCGCGATATCCCTATCGCTTTTTACGACTTGTCAACGAAAAGGGTGCTTCGTACCCTGATTCATTGATTCTCATTTTTCGGATATCACGACATGACCGAC
>CBFGVH010000036.1:0-28088 GCA_965652415.1 uncultured Gammaproteobacteria bacterium
GGGGGCCGTGCCCGCCCGGCGCCCGCCCCGGCGTCAACCAACTCCGCCGCGGCCGGCTCGTCGTGCCCGCGACTTGCAGACCTCCGCCGGACGCCCCCGACGTCGACAATCGCCGCCCGGCACGCCGGGGTGAGAACGCCGTCAAACGTAATCCTTGTACTTCTCCAGCAGCCGAACCGGCTTCTTGAGCGCGTCGCGGCGGAACGGGTCGCCCAGTTCGCGCGTGCACATGATCTCGAGCACGGTGGTCTTGCCGTCGTTCATCTGTGCATCGACGGCCTTCTTCAGTGCCGTGCCGACTCCGTCGAGTGTATCGACGGTCACGCCCTCGGCGCCCATGGCGCGGGCGATTTCCGCGAAGCTCGGGTTGTCCAGTTCGCCGGCGACGAAGCGGCGGTTGTAGAAGTCCACCTGGTTCTTCTTCTCCGCGCCCCACTGGCGGTTGTGGAAGACCACCGCGGTCACCGGGATGTTGTGGCGCACGCAGGTCAGTATCTCGCCCATGCTCATGGCCCAGGCGCCGTCGCCGGCGTAGGAGACGGCCGGGCGGTCGGGCGCCGCCACCTTGGCGCCGACGATGGTCGGGAAGGCGTAGCCGCAGTTGCCCCAGCTCATCGCCGCGAACATGCTGCGCGGGCGCTCGAAGCGAAGATAGCTGTTGGCGACCGAGTTGATGTTGCCGATATCGGTGGACACCATGACGTTCTCGGGCATGGCCGTCTCCAGCTCGCGCAGCACCTGGCGCGGATGCAGCCAGTTGCCCTGCTCCTTCTTCTGCTCCTCGATCATGTCGAGGCTGAAGGCATCGCGCTCGTGGGTCCACTCGTCGAGCTCCTTCTCCCACGCCGCCTTCTCCGCCGCGATGTTCGCTTCGCGCTCCGCACGATTGTCGTCGCAGGCGAGCTTGCGATCACGCAGCAGGCCGAGCAGCGCCTTGGCGGCGGCGCCGGCGTCGCCGCAGACGCCGACCTGGACCTTCTTCACCAGGCCCAGCATCTTGTGGTCGGCGTCGACCTGGATGATCTTCGCGTTCTTCGGCCAGTAGTCGAGGCCGTGCTGCGGCAGCGTGCCGAACGGGCCGAGGCGGGTGCCGAGGGCCAGCACCACGTCGGCCTTCGAGATCAACTTCATCGCCGCCTTCGAGCCCTGGTAGCCGAGCGGCCCGCACCACAGCGGGTGGCTGGCCGGGAAGGAGTCGTTGTGCAGGTAGCTGTTGACCACGGCGGCGCCGAGCCGCTCGGCCAGCGCCTTGCACTCCTCGACCGCGTCGCCCATTACCACGCCGCCGCCTGAGATGATCACCGGGTTCTTCGCCTCGGCCAGCAGGTCCGCCGCCCGGCGCAGGCTGTTCTCGCCGCCCGCGCCGCGCTCGATGCGCATCGGCACCGGGATCTCGCAGTCGATCTCGCCGTAGAAGTAGTCGCGCGGGATGTTGAGCTGGGTCGGGCCCATCTCGGACATGGCGCGGTCGAAGCAGCGGCCGGTGAACTCGGCCATGCGTGCCGGGTTGTTGACATGGCCCTGGTACTTGGTGAACTCCTCGAACATGGGCAGCTGGTTGGCCTCCTGGAAGCCGCCCAGGCCCTGGCCCATGGTGCCGGTCTCGGGGGTCACGATGACCACCGGCGAGTGGGCCCAGTAGGCCGCGGCGATGGCAGTCACGCAGTTGCTGATGCCGGGGCCGTTCTGGCCGATGCACACGCCGTGGCGGCCGGACACGCGGGCGTAGCCGTCGGCCATGTGCGCACCGCCCTGTTCGTGCACCACGGGTATCATGGTGATGCCGGCCGGCGCGAAGATATCCATCGCGTCCATGAAGGCCGATCCCATGATGCCGAACATGGTGTCGACATCGTTCGCGACCAGGGTTTCAACGAAAGCTTCGCTCGGCGTCATACGCGGCATGATCGTCACCTCGGGGAATACAGGGGTTGGCGGGCCGAATGCCGCCCGCGGCGGGGCGGCATGCCCTTCGATTTTCGTCACAAAAAGAGACTGTCGTGGTCCATAATAGGCAAATCAGGCGCATGCATTAGTACCAGTGCCGCGCCGCGGATGATGCCAAGCGGGCGTCGTCCGGCCGGACCCCTTCCGCGACCAACCCTTTCATGCACCACGATCGGCATGCTCTATTGCCTTCCGCGCTGATTCTCGGCGGCGCGGCGGCGTGGGGAATCCTGTGGCTTCCCCTGCGGTACACCGCGTCGCACGGACTGACCGGCGCCTGGGCCGCGCTGGCGGCGTTCCTGTGGCCGGCCGTCGTCCTCGCTCCGCTCGTCTGGCGCCGCCGTTCAGTGCTGCGGCCGTGGGCGCGCCAATGCATCGCCTTCGGAGTCTTCAGCGGACTGGCGTTCGGTCTGTACGCTGTGGGCCTCGTGCACTCTTCGGTGGTGCGCGTGACCTTGCTGTTCTACCTGACGCCGGTATGGTCGGCCCTGACGGCGCTGGTGCTGCTTGGCGAGGCCACACGCTGGCAGGGATGGCTGGCGGCGGCCGTGGGGCTCGCCGGGCTGGCGCTGATCCTCGGAACCGGCGGAGAGGAAAGCGTGCCCCTCAATTTCGGCGACGCCTGCGCACTGGCCTCGGGCATCTCCTGGGCGCTTGCGGTCATCGTGCTGAGGCGCCACCCGCATGTGCCTCCGCTCGGCACAGTGTTCGGGCAGTTCCTGTTCGCCTCCGCGTGCATATTCTGCCTCGCCCTGGTCGACCTCGACAACGCGCCGTGGCCGACGCTCGACGCCTGGATGACCGGCGCGGCGGTGACCGGACTGTTCAGCACCGTGATCCTGCTGCCCGGCCTGTTCGGCATTTTCTGGGCCGCGGGACGGATGCCGCCGGCGCGGGTGGGCGTGCTGATGATGACCGAAGTCCTGGTCGCGGTGGTGAGCGCGTCGATCATTCTCGACGAGTCCATGAACGCACTGGAATGGACCGGCGCCGCCCTGATCATGGCCGCGGCGCTGATAGAGGTGACGGCGGGACGGGAACGCGCGGCCTCCGCAGCACCTTCCTGATCGTTGACGCCGCGCGATTTGCGTATAGTTCGATGCGATCGACGCGCCGCGCGGCGCGTGCTCGAACCCCCCGAACCCTGCCGCAGGAGCATTACGATGAAAACCCTGGGACGCATCTTTCTCTCCGGCCTGGCCGCGGTGGTACCGCTCGCGATCACGGCCGCCCTGCTGATATGGCTGGGCGTCAATGCCGAACAGCTGCTCGGCGGCATGGTCCGCTTCGTCCTTCCGGATGCCTGGGTGTTTCCGGGCCTCGGGCTGGTCCTTGGCATCGTGCTGGTCTTCGGCATCGGCGTCCTGATGCAACTATGGATCTTCCGGCGCCTGTTCGACGTTGCCGACTGGCTCCTCGCGCGCGTCCCGCTGGTCAAGTCGATCTACGGCGCCGCAAAGGACGTCATGCAGATGGTATCGAAGGACGACAAGGAGAAGGCCGGCAAGCCGGTCATCGTGCGCATTCCCGGGCGCGACGAGGCACTGCTCGGGTTCGTCACCCGGCGCTCGGTCGGCGCCCGCTTCGGCGGCGAAGGACTGATCGCGGTGTATTTGCCGATGAGCTACCAGATTGGCGGCTACACCGTACTCATGCCGCCCGAGCGTGTCGAACCCCTGGAAATCGGGGCCCAGGAAGCCATGCGCTTCGTGCTCACTGCGGGCATGGGGGTTACCGACAAACCCAGGTGATGGGCCAGCCGACGGCGGATCTCGCTGCGTCAACCTGCGTCACCGGCACCGGATCCGGTTCATCCGAAGTTCAGTGTGGCAGTGCCTATCATGTTGGACGCGGCGACCATGTCATGCCGCCGCCAACGGACACAACAATACCCGGAGGGCTGATATGCTCGGTTGGACGCTGCTTTTCCTCGTCGTGGCGATAGTCGCCGGCGTACTCGGTTTCGGCGGGATCGCCGGTACGGCGGTCGGGATCGCGAAGATCCTGTTCTTCGTCTTCCTCGTCCTTTTCGTCGTCAGCCTTGTTCTCGGCCGGCGCGGTCCGCGCGCCTGAGCGTCCCATCCCGGCAGCGGGCACAATCGGCCCCGCGCCTCCCGGCCAGTGTCGACTCAGACCTCGCTTTCGGGGTCCGGCGGCGGCGGTCCCAGTACCCCGGATTGCGCGCTGGCCTTGCCGGACAATAGCAAGGTCAACACCGTCGGCGACGTCACCGCCGACAGCGTGCCGAGTCGGGTCATCGCCTCGCGCCTGACCGAGTCTTCGGGTTGATCGGCGACGGTTTCGTCAGACTCTTCGTGGCTCACTTCCCGATATCTCCTTGTGATGTGAATGGACAAGAGGCCGACCGTCCGACGCGTCCAGGCGCGCACGGTACGGGAGCGAAGCAGCGAGTGCGGCAACCGCAAGGCATTACACACCCGCCCTGTCCAACCTGTCAACGACCGGCAGGCCAGCGGGACTGCCAGCGCCGACGAGGCGTGAGACCGACCCGGCGCGCGGGGCGCCGGGCCGGGATTGCGGTCCTGGTGCGAGAGCCGCTCAGCAGTGATAACGATACGGCACGCCGACCTGCTCCATGGTCTCGGAGTATTTCCGAAACGCATCGACCACCTTGCGGGTGCGAGGGCTGATCGAGGCCAGTTCCTCCCAGAACTCCTTGGCGTCCTCGACCACCTGGTTCCACTCGGCCTGCGGGATCTCGGTCAGCTCCATCTTCTTGCCGCTGACGCGAAGGTCCGCCTCGCCACCCCAGTACCAGACCTGGCGGTAGTAGTGCGAGCTGTCGCAGGACAGCCTGAACAGTTCCTGCAGGTGCGGCGGCACCTTGGCCCAGCTGTTGGAGTTGGCGAAGTACGAACCGCACCAGGCGCCGGTGACGTTGTTGAGCAGCGCGTAGTTGCACACGTCCGCCCAGCCCACCTCGTAGGCCTCGGTGAAGCCGCACCAGGCAACGCCGTCGAGCTCGCCGGTCTGGATGGCAACCTCGATGTCGTCCCACGGCAGGGTGACAGGAATCAGGCCGTAGCGTGACAGGAAGCGACCGGCCGTCGGCACGCCGAACACTCGCTTGCCGTTCATGTCGGCCAGCGAGCGGATCGGCTCCTTGGTGAAGATGTGCAGCGGGTCCCAGGCGCCGGCGCTGATCCACTCCACGCCCTGGACTTCGCCGTAGGCCTCGGCCCAGATCTCGTCCAGGCCGTAGTACTTGAACAGGACCGGCAGGTCGAGGCTGTAGCGGGTGGAGAACGGGAAGTAGCCGCCGAATACGCTGATATCCACCGGCGAGGCCATGGTGGCATCGTCGCTCTGCACCGCATCGATGGTGCCGTTCTGCATGGCGCGGAACAGCTCGCCGGTGGGTACCAGCTGGTCGGCGTAGTACAGCTCGATCTCCATCTGGCCGTGGGCCGCCCGGTTGAAGGCCTCGATCTGCGGCAGGATCACGTGGGCGCCGAGCGGGGCTCCCGAGTATGTCTGCAGCCGCCACTTGATCGGGTTCGACTGGGCGAACACGTACGGCGCCGAGCCGGCGGCCACGGTACCCGTGGCGGCGGCGCCGATCTTCTTGACGAAATTCCGGCGGCCCTTGTCGGCCGGGGCGTCGCTCGCGGCGGGCGCGGGCACGTCGTTCAACACCTTGGTATCTGTTTTCTCACTCATCGCACGTCTCCTCTTGGGTTTTCGGATAATGTTCCTGGATCATTCACGGAGTTCGCCGCCGCACCATCAATTGCCGGAGAACTGTCCCGGCAGCCACATGGCGATCTGGGGAAACACCATGACGAGCACCAGGGCCAGGGTCATGACCAGAACAAAGGGAATGATCGACCTGTATATGTCGCCCAAGGATATCTCGGGCGGCGCCATCGCTCGCATCAGGAACAGGTTGTAGCCGAACGGCGGCGTCATGTAGGCGATCTGGCAGGTGATGGTGTACAGCACGCCGTACCAGATCGGGTCGAAGCCGAGCAGCTTGACCAGCGGCACGTACAGCGGCGCGATGATCACCAGCATGGCGGTATCGTCGAGGAACATGCCCATCAGCAGGTACGACAGCTGCATCATGATCAGCACCTCCCAAGGGGACAGGTCCCAGCGGGTGATGAACAACGATTCGATGGCCTTGACGGCGCCGATGCCGTCGAACACCGCGCCGAAGCACAGGGCGGCGAGGATGATCCACATGAACATGCACGAGATGCCGAGCGTCTTGCGCATGGTCTCCTCCATCACCTTCCAGTTCAACCGCCGCTTGACGGCGGCCGCGATGGTCGCCGCCGTCGCGCCCACCGCGGAGCTTTCCACCAGGCTGGTGATACCCATGACGAACAGGCCCGTCATGAAGAAGAAGATCAAAAACGGTGTAATGCCGGCGCGCAGCAGCTTGAGCTTGTCGACCATGGGCATGTCGCGGTCGGCGTCGCTCACGATCGGCGCGAGGTGCGGCTGCAGCCGGCAGCGGATCACGATGTAGATGATGAACATGGCCGCCATCATCAGGCCCGGAATAGCCCCGGCCAGCCACAGCTGGCTGACCGGCTGGCGCGCGATCATGCCGTAGAGCACCAGCACCACGCTCGGCGGCACGAGGATGCCGAGCGTACTTCCGGCCTGCACCACCCCGGTGATCATCACCTTGTCGTAGCCGCGCCGCAGCATCTCGGGCAGTGCGATGGTGGCGCCGATGGCCATGCCGGCGACCGACAGCCCGTTCATCGCGGAGATCACCACCATCAGGCCGATGGTGCCGACCGCAAGCCCCCCTCTGAGCCCCCCGAACCAGACGTGGAACATGCGGTACAGGTCGTCGGCGATTCCCGACTCCGACATGATGTAGCCCATGTAAATGAACAGGGGCAGCGTCAGAAGCGGATACCAGTTGAACAGCTTGAAGGCGGCGTTGAAGGGCATCTCCACGCCCCCGTCGCCCCACAGCAACAGCGCCGCGCTGGCCGAGACGATGCCGATGGCCGCGAACACGCGCTGCCCGGTGAGCAGCATCAGCAGCATCGACACGAACATGAATATGGCGATGGCCTCGTAGCTCATGACAGCTCGATCCCCCGTCCTTTCGCCAGGTCCTTGAAGAACGTCGATATCGACTGCAGCAGCATGAGAAAGATGCCGAACACCATGATCATCTTGATGGGCACCATCGAGGGGTTCCACATGGAGAATTTTCTTTCGTTGTATTCAATGGCGTACATCGTGCTCGAGATCGAGCCGATCAGCAGGCACACGAGGTAGACGACGAGGAACAGGCTGGTGAAGGCGTCGACCTTCGCCTTCGTGCGCGGTTTCCAGCGATCGTAGAGCAGGTCCATGCGCACGTGGGAATTGAGCTGGATCGAGTAGGCGCCCCCGACGATGTAATACGCCGTCATGGTGAACTGCGCCATCTCGATGCACCAGTGCAGTGGTATCTTCAGAAGATTGCGAGTGATGGCGTCGAGCAGCAGGACACCGATCATGAGGAATATGGCGTACATGGCAAGGCGGCCGAACTTCGTCGATACGTAGTCGACCGCCCTGACGTAGGTGACGATGTAACCGGGCACTTGCTGGTCGTCTCCTCGTGCTTGTTGTGCGAGGCGCATCGCCGGTGGGCCCGGAAATGCCGCCGATCGTCGTTTATGGTCTCGTTTGTCTGTATGCCGTTCGGGCGCCGCCGCCCTTCCCCTCGCCTTGTCCGCGCCGAATCAACAGACCACCTGCACACCCGCTTCGCCGAGCGCGCGCCCGAGATCCCCCTCGGGCGTGCTCTCGCACACCAGGGCCTCGAACGCGGAAAGCGGAGCCACCGCGAACGGTGAAATACGGTTGAACTTGGAGGAATCGCAGAGCAGCAGCGCCGACTGCGCCCTGCCGATCATCGCCCTCGCCACCAGCGCTTCCTCGATATTGTAGTCCATCGCCCCGGCGGCGGCATCCAGCGTGCCGATGGTCAGGACCGCCCGCGCGGCGCGGAACAGGTCCACCTGCGCCAGTGCGAGGGCGCCGACGGTCTGCCGGTTGTCGGAATTGTAAACGCCGCCGAGCAGGTAAAGCTCTGCCGGCGGCTCATGCGCCGACAGCACCGATGCGACCTCGACCGAGTTGGTGATGACGGTCAGCGCCTCGATGCCGGCTAGCTCCTCGGCGAACATCAACGTCGTGGTGCCGGTGTCGATGAACAGCGTGTCACCGGGACGAACCAGCGCCCTCGCATTCTTCGCGATATGACGCTTGGCGGGCACGTTGTGCCCCATGCGCTGCCGGAACGGGTCCTCGCCGGTCGAGCGCGGCGGCACGGCGCCGCCGTGGACCTTGTGCACGACGCCGTCGTCCGAAAGGACGACGAGGTCGCGGCGGACGGTTTCCGCCGAAACGCCGAAGCGGCGCGCCAATTCTTCGACGCTCACGCGACCCTCGCTGCGAACGAGGTCGGCGATTCGGGACTGGCGTTCTCTGGGTCGCATGACCGAATGCTAGCATGATATTGACTAAACAGTCATTCCTGCCGTTGCTTTCGCCGTGGCAACTGAGTAATAGTGAGGGTACAAGAGGTGTTCAGGCTCCGGATTGACTATTCGGTCACTGCCACATAGACTGGAATTCGCCCCACCACGTCTCCCCGCCCACCTTGACCGAGCCAGCGCATCACGCCCGCGACAGTGACTTCGACGCCATCGTCATCGGCGCCGGGGTGGTCGGGTGCGCGGTGGCGCGCAAGCTGGTTCTCGAAGGCGCGAGCGTCCTCGTCGTCGAGAAGGCCGCCGACATCCTCGAGGGCGCCAGCAAGGGCAACAGCGCCCTGCTCCACACCGGCTTCGACGCTCCGCCGGATTCCGTCGAGCTCGCCGCCATCCGCGACGGCCACCGCGAGTTTCTCGCCCTGCGCGAACGCCTGTCGCTGCCGATGCTCGAAAGCGGCGCGCTGGTGGTGGCGTGGAACGATGACGAGGGGCGCCGCCTGGAATCGATCCTCGCCCGTGCCCGCGTCAACGGTATCGCCGACGTGCGTCTCGTCGAACCCGCCGAGGTCAAGGCGATGGAGCCGGAACTGGCCGACGGCGCCGCCGGCGCGGTGTACGTGCCCGGCGAAGCCATCATCGATCCGTGGTCGACGCCTTATGCCTACCTGCTCCAGGCCGTGGTCAACGGCGCCCGCGTGGTGCGCGACTGCGAGGTGACGGGCGGCGAATACACCGCAGACGGCTGGCGCCTTCGGACCACCCGCGGCACGTTCACCGGCGCCTGCGTGATCAACTGCGCGGGGCTGTACGGCGACATCGTGAACCGACGGCTGATCGGCGAAGCGCTGTTCACGATTCGTCCTCGCAAGGGGCAGTTCGTGGTCTACGACAAGTCGGCCGGCCGCCTCGCGGGCTCCATCATCCTCCCGGTACCCACCGAGATCACCAAGGGCGTGGTAGTCACGCGAACCATCTTCGGTAACCTGCTGGTGGGCCCCACCGCCGAGGAGCAGGACAGCCGCGGCGACGCCTCGGTCGACACCGCTACGCTGGAGGCGCTGATGCGCCGCGGCGCCGCCATCGTGCCGGCGCTGACCGGCCACCCGGTGACGGCGACCTATGCCGGCATCCGCCCGGCAACGCAAAGCAAGGACTACCGCATCGACGCGCGCGACGATCCTCCGTACGTCAGCGTCGGCGGCATCCGCTCCACGGGCCTGAGCGCGGCGCTCGGCATCGCCAACCTCGTCCATCGCCACTACCGCGATCTCGGACCGCACCGCGAACCGCTCGACGAGCCGGTGTGGCCGCGAGTTCCGACAATCAGCGAATACGGCGAGCGGGACTGGCAGCTGAGCGGCAACGGCGGCATCGTCTGCCACTGCGAACTGGTCACTCGGCGCGAGATCGAGCACGCCCTCGATGAGCCGCTGGCGGCGGCCGCGCTCGGGGGCCTGAAACGCCGCACCCGGGTCACCATGGGCCGCTGCCAGGGCTTCTACTGCAGCGCCCGGCTGGCCGAAGTCACTGCCGGACGCCTCGAGATCCCGCTGGCGGCGGACATCGACCGATGAAGGAATCGAGCGAGCTGCCGAAGCGCTGCGACGTCGCCATCGTCGGCGGCGGCCCGGCCGGCCTCGGCGCGGCCATCGAACTGGCCCGGCTCGGCGCCGGCGACGTGCGAGTACTCGAGCGCGAGGACGACGCCGGCGGCATCCCGCGGCACTGCGGTCACCCCCCGTTCGGCGCCCGCGACTACCGCCGCATCTACACCGGTCCGCGCTACGCCGCCACCCTGCTGGCCGAGGCGGCAAAACTCGGCGTGCGCATCCACACGCGCACGACAGTCGTGTCTGTGGGCCCCGGACCGCGCCTCACCCTCTCCACCCCCGATGGCGCGCGCGAACTTGAAGCGCGCCGGGTGCTGCTCGCCACCGGCGTGCGCGAGACGCCGCGCGCGGCGCGCCTCGCCTCGGGCGCCCGCCCGCTCGGTGTGGTCACGACCGGGGCGCTGCAGTCCATGATTTATCTCTCCCGACTGCGGCCCTTCGCGCGACCGGTGATCGTGGGCACCGAGCTGGTATCGTTCTCCGCCCTGCTGACCTGCCGCCACGCCGGCATCAGCCCAGCGGCCATGATCGAGGCCGGAACACGGCCGGTGGCGTGGCGGATGTCGACCGCGCTGCCGCGGATGCTGGGGGTCGAGGTCCGGCTCGAGACCCGCATCGCCCGAATCCTCGGCCGCGTCCGGGTCGAGGGCGTGGAACTTGCGAGCGGCGACGGCGTATCCACGGTGGTCTGCGACGGCGTCGTGTTCAGCGGAATGTTCGTGCCGGAATCGGCCCTGGCGCGGCTCGGTCACCTGGAAATCGACCCGGGCACCGGCGGCCCCCGGGTCGACGAATTCGGCCGTACCAGCGATCCCGACTACTTCGTCGCGGGCAACCTGCTGAGGCCCGTGGAAACCGCTGGCTGGTGCCGCGAGGAGGGACGCGAAACGGCCCGGCACATCCGCGACAGCCTCGACGGCACCCTGCCCGATCCCGCACGCCAGGTGGACGTGGCCCCCGATCACCCACTGATCCGCTACGTCATGCCGCAGCGCCTGTCGCCGCAAACGCCGACACGCGGCGCGCGAACACTGCAGCTCAGGGTCGCCGGGCCCGCGCGGGGCAGGCTTTCGTGCGTCGCCGGCGAGCGCGTCATCGCCGAGCGCACGATCAATTCGCTGCCGGAACGCCGTATCCTCCTTCGCCTCGGGCCCGGCGCGATCGCGGCCGGCGACGCGCCGATCCGGGTCCGGTTCAATCCCTCGTAAAAATTCATCCATGCCTGTACTGGCCATCGACCAGGGAACCACCAGCACCCGCGCCCTCATGGTGGACGACGAGGGCAAGGTCGCCATCACCCACGCCATGGGCCACCGCCAGCACTACCCCGGCCCCGGACGGGTGGAGCACGACCCGTCGGAACTCGTCGCCAACGTGCGGCGCGCCATCGACGAGAACCCCGGCATCGACACCATCGGCATCGACAACCAGGGCGAGAGCTGCCTGGCCTGGAACGCCGACACCGGCGAGCCGGTGAGCCCGGTGATCGTGTGGCAGGACAACCGCACCGGCCCCACCGTGGAGCGCCTCGCCGCCGGCGGCGCCAGCGAGCTGGTCATGGCGCGCGCCGGCCTGCCGATGGATTCCTATTTCTCCGCCAGCAAGCTGGCGTGGATTCTCGACAACGTCGAGGAGGCGGCGCGCCTGCGGCGTGCCGGCAAGCTGCGCCTCGGTACCACGGACGCCTTCTTCCTCGACCGCCTGACCGGGCGCCACGTCACCGACATCACCACCGCCTCGCGCACGTCGATGATGAACCTCGAGACGGGACAATGGGATCCCGAGCTGTGCGCCCTGTTCGGCGTGCCGCCCGAGCTCCTGCCCGAGATCGTCGCCACCACAGGGGAACTTGGGCGGGTGACATCGAACGGTCGCGAGATACCGGTCACCGCCAGCGTCGTCGACCAGCAGGCGTCGCTGTACGGCCACGGCTGCCGGCGCCGGGGCGATGCCAAGATCACCTTCGGCACCGGCGCCTTCGCGCTGGCCGTCAGCGGGGAGTCGCCGGTGCGCGCGCCGGAGCTCGGCCTGCTGCCGACGGTGGCCTGGCAGAAGGCCGGGCAGGCGCCGGTGTACGCCCTCGACGGCGGCGTGTACAACGCCGGCTCGGCAATCGACTGGGCGAAGTCGCTGGGGCTGTTCGACGACTACGCCGCCATCAACACGTTCGACGGCGTCAGCGCCGCCGCGCGCGACCTCGTGTTCGTGCCCGCACTGTCGGGTCTCGCCTGCCCGCACTGGGACCGCCGCGCCGGCGGCATGTGGATCGGGCTCACCCTCGATACCCGCCGGGAGGACATGGTGCGTGCGCTCATCGAGGGCGTCGCCTTCCGCGCCGCCGAGGTCATTCGCGCCATGACCCGCTTCATCGAAATCGGCGACGCGATCTCCATCGACGGCGGCATGGCGAACAACCCGTACTTCTGCCGCTTCCTCGCCACGGTGCTCGAGCGCCGCGTGCTGGTGCGATCGTCGAGCGAGCTGACCGCGCTCGGCACCGCGGCACTTGCCGGAGCGGTGATCGCGGAACACGCGATGGACGACGAAACCACGGTATACCAGCCGCAGGGCGACGCAGGAGAAATCATTGAACGCTTCGACCGCGCCGTGGCGCGTGCGCGGACGTGGCGGTCGTGACGATGACCGCAGGGTGCGGCTACTCGCCTTGGGCTTGCGTCCTGCAGCGGCTTCGTTTTGCCGCGAGGTTTGGGCGATGGCACTGTAGGAGCCGGCCTGCCGGCGATTCCTTCGCGGCGCCGTGCCCGCCGATGAAATCGCCTGCGAGCGCAATGTCACTTTAGGAGCCTGCCTTGCCGGCGATGCTTTTCGGCGCCGTGCCCTCCGATCCAATCGCCTGCAGGCAGGCTCCTACAGTGGCTTCGTTATAGAACGTTGGCGCTTTGTCGCTTCGGCGCACGCTACGCGACGCTCGCCTCGAGGCGGTCGAGGATCTGCGGCATCCACTGCCGGTGCTCGGGTTTCATGACACAGGCGCGAAGGCACGTGAGGTGGTCCTCGTCCCACTCGTCGACGGCGCCCGCGGCTTCGCACATGGCGCGAGGAAATCGCGCCATGGCGAGGTGCAGGTCGTGCCGGGCGGCGGCGTCGAACACCGCGCGGGCGCGTGCCGAGGAGGCGGACGCGGTGCGCGCCGGCACGGCCCAGCAGACGATGTCGAGTTCGGGCTCGAACAGCGGCCTGAACGCGTCACCGGCTTCGAGGTGACGATACAGCGCCAGCGCCGCCTCGCGGCAGTCCTCTAGCATTGCGGCGAACCGGCCGCCGCGCTCGAGCGGAAACATCTGCATCGTGCTCCACAGGGCCACCGCCGAAGCGCCGGCGCGGGAACACTCAAGCGAGATTTCCCCGAGGTGCAGGTCCGCCGACGTGAAATAGGTGTACGGCGAGTCGTGCCGGTAGTGACGGCCGACGGCGGGATCGGCGAACAGCACCGAGCCGCAGCCGTAGGGCTGCAGGCCGTGCTTGTGCGGATCGATCACCAGCGAGTCGGCGCGCTGCGCGGCGGCGAAGGCGCGCGCCGCCGGGGTGCCGAGATTGCCGGCCAGGGTGTAGTAGCCCCCGTAGGCGGCGTCGACGTGCAGCCTCGCGCCATGACGCTCGCACACCCCGGCGATCTCGTCGAGAGGATCCACCGCTCCCGCGGCGGTGCTGCCGAGGGTCACCACCACGGTGCCGACGTCGCCGAGCAGCAGCAGTTGATCCAGCGCCTCGACGTCCATACCCCCGCGCGCGTCCACCGGCACCCGTCGGAACGGAACGCCCAGCACCGCCGACAGGCGCGGGTGCGTGTAATGGGCCTGGGCGCTGGCGGCCACGGCGCGGCCGGGATTTTCCTCGCGCGCTACCCAAAGGGCCTCGAAGTTGGCCATGGTGCCGCCGCCGCAAAGGTGGCCGAGATGTCGCGGCCATCCGAACATCGCCGCCAGCGCCGCCACCGCCTCCTTTTCCATTGCCGAGCTGGCACGGCCGCCGTCGAGGGCGTGGTTGTTGGGATTGATGCACATCGCCAGCGCATACGACAGCCTCGCCACGGCATGGGGCGGCTTGAGCATCTGCCCCATGTACAGAGGATGCTGGTAGGGATAGTTGTCCGCGAGCCGCCGCGCGGTTTCATCGAGGACGCCGGCCACTGCCGGATCGACCTCGGGCACGGCATCCGGCAGAGTGTCGAAGCCGGCCTCGAGTGCATGCATGGCCCGCGCCAGCAGCGACAGGCTGTCGTGGTCGAAGGTGGTCATGACGATCGGTTCGGGTCGTTGAACTGAATCGCTACCGCGGCCGCGGTACGCGCACGATACTCGAGGCGACGAACAGCGCCAGCGCCGCCACCACGATGGACGGCCCCGCCGGCGTGTCGAACCGCCACGAACCCGCCAGTCCGGCTGCCACGGCCACGAGTCCGCAGGCGACGGCGATGGCGGCCATCTGCTCGGGGCCGCGGCTGAAGCGCCGTGCGGCGGCGGCCGGTATCACCAGCAGGGACGTGATGAGAAGTATGCCGACGATCTTCATGGCGATGGCGATCACAGCCGCGATCATCAGCATCAGGGCCGTTTCCACCAGCCCGACGCGCACCCCCTCGACCCGCGCAAGCTCCTCGTGCACCGACACGGACAACAGCGGCCGCCACAGCCACGCCGCCAGTGCCAGCACGACGACCACGCCGATCCAGACGGCAACGACGTCGCGCGAGGTGACCGCGAGAATATCGCCGAACAGCAATCCGAGCAGGTCGACCCGCATGGTCTCGACCAGCGACAGGATGACCAGGCCGAGCGCCAGCGAGCCGTGCGAGAGGATGCCGAGCAGGGTATCTGCCGACCATGCCCGCCGCCTTGTCAGGAGCTGCAGTGCCAGCGCCACCGCCGCCGCAACCGCGAGCACCGCGATGTCGACGTCGATGCCGGCGATGAAGCCCAGCACCACGCCGAGCAGCGCCGCGTGCGAAACGGTATCGCCGAAGTAGGCCATGCGCCGCCACACCACGAACACGCCGAGCACACCGCACACCAGCGCCATGCCGGCCCCGGAAAGCGCCGCGCGGACAATGAAATCATCCACCGCGCCGCTCCACGACGTCGCCGTGCATGGTGTGGCGATGATCGTGATGGTGGGTATACGGCGCCATGCTGCGCTCGACTTCGGGCCCGAACAGGGACAGGAACTCGCTGTGGCGGCTGACCGCGTCGGGATGGCCGGCGCAGCATACGTGGCGGTTGAGGCACACCACCTCGTCGGTGGCTGCCATCACCAGGTGCAGGTCGTGCGAGACCATCACCACCGCGCAGCCGCGCCGCTCGCGGATCCGGGCGATGAGCTGGTACAGCGCCGCCTGGCCGCCGATGTCCACGCCCTGCACCGGCTCGTCGAGCACCAGCAGCTGCGGGTCGCGCACCAGCGCCCGGCACAGCAGCACGCGCTGGTGCTCGCCGCCGGACAGGCCCTGCATGGGCTGGCCCAGCAGGTGGGTGACGCCGACCTCGGCCGCAAGCTCGCGCAGCCGATCGCCCGCCACCGGTCCGCCGAGGCGGATGAATCGCTCCACCGAGAGCGGCATGTGGTCGGGCACCGCGAGACGCTGCGGCATGTAGCCGACGGTCAGTTTCCGCGCACGGCGCACGCGTCCGGCGTCCGGCTTCTGAAGCCCCAGCATCACCCGGACCAGGGTGGACTTGCCGGCCCCGTTGGGCCCGATCACCGTGACGATGCGCGACGGCGACACCACCATGTCGACGTGCTCAAGGATCGTGCGGCCGGCGCGCGCCAGCGAAACGTCCTCGAGTTCGACCAGGGGCGCTTCGGGCGTCATCCGACGCGCTCGGAACAGGTGCGGCAGGTGCCGCTCACCTCAATGACGCCCGAACGCGCGTCGAATCCGACGCGTGACGCGGCGCGCATGATGCTGCGGCCGATGCCGGGATCGGACACCTCGGCGACCTCGCCGCACGACTCGCAGATGAAGATGCCGACGTCGTGGCGCTGCCTGGGCCGCGTGCACCCGACATAGGCGTTGAGGGACTCGATGCGGTGAATCAGCCCGGCGTCGAGCAGGAACTGCAGGCTGCGGTAGACGGTCGGCGCCTGGGCGCGGCGTCCCTCGCGAACCAGCAGCTCCAGCAGCGCGTACGCGGTGACCGGGCGGTGGCTCTGCCAGATCAGTTCGAGGACCCGGCGCCTGAGCGTCGTCAGCTTCACGCCACGCTCGCGGCACAGCCGCTCCGCCTCGTCCATGGCCGCGTCGATGCAGGCGTCATGGTCATGGCGCGGCGGCGGGAACCCCTCGGCGATGCAGCGCTCGTGCTTGCCCATTGCGTCCTCCTCAGCCCTCGCCCAGGCAGCCGGCGATGTCGGCGGCGAAGGCGCGCATCAGCCGCGCGTAGGCGCCGGGTCCCGGCTCGATGCCGGCACCGAGCGGATCTATGCGGGCAACACGCGCGCCGGAGCCCTCGGCCACGGCGTCGAGTATCCGTGCCGGGAACTGCGGCTCGCCGAAGATGCAGCGCACCTTCGCCTCGCGCACGGTGCGGCGCAGTTCGCTCATGCGCTCGATGCCGGGCGAGATGTCCGCGCGCACGGTGACCGCACCAACGTTGGTCAGGCCTGTTTCGCGCTCGAAGTACTGGTAGGCGTCGTGGAACACCATGAAGGGCACGCCCGCGTATGGACGCAGCCGTTCGGCGATCTCTGCGCCGAGTTCGGCGTACTCGCGCGCCGCGCGCGCGGCATTGTCGGCGTAGCGTTCTGCGTTCGCCACATCGAGGGCGGACAGGCCGGCGGCCACCGCCGCGGCGATGGCACGGGCGTTGTCGAACGACATCCAGATATGCGGGTCGGCCGCACCCTCGCGACCATGGTCGTCATGGTGAACGTCGTCGTGGCCGTGGTCGTCGCGATAGGGCAGCAAGACGATGCCGGGCTCCGCGGTGAGCTGTAGCACGCGGGCGTCATCCGTCAACGACTCGAGCGTGCGAGCCAGGAAAGTCTCCAGCTCCGGCCCGACCCACACCACCATGTCCGCCCGCGACAGCTCGCGGGCCTCGGACGGTCGCAGGGAGTAATGATGGGGCGTGCGATCCGCGGGCACCAGCGACAGCGGCTCGCCAACGCCCTCCATGACGTCGGCCACGATGGCGTGGACGGGGGCGATGCTGGTCACCACGCTCGGCGCGGCCGGGGAGAAGCCCGCGGCCGTGAGAGCGAGGAACAGCGCAGGCAATCGAAGCGGGGCGGGGTTGAACAACGCGGTCGACCGGTAAAAATGTTATTTTATAACATTTCATTCCCTGGCGGCGAGCCGCACCCCTCATCTGCCGCTACTTGGTGCCGAATATACGATCGCCGGCATCACCCAGTCCCGGCAGGATGTAACCGTGGTCGTCGAGCCGACGGTCCACCGCCGCGGTGAACACCGGAACATCCGGGTGGGCGGTGCAGAACGCGTCGATCCCTTCCGGCGCCGCCAGCAGGCAGACGTACTTGAGGTTCGCCGCGCCGGCCTGCTTGAGCCGCGTCACCGCGGCAATGGCCGAATTGGCCGTGGCGAGCATCGGGTCGAGCACGACCACGAGGCGGTTGGGTAGGTCCTCCGGCACCTTGAAGTAGTACTCGATCGCCTCAAGGGTCCTGGGATCACGGTAGAGCCCGACGTGGCCGACACGGGCCGAGGGAACCAGGTCGAGCATGCCGTCGAGCAGCCCGCTGCCGGCTCGCAGGATGGAGATGAACACCATCTTCTTGCCGGCGATCACCGGCGATTCCATCTCCTCGAGCGGCGTCTGGATCGTCTCGAGCCGTGTCGGCAGATCGCGCGTCACCTCGTAGCCGAGCAGCAGCGACACCTCCCGCAGCAATTGGCGAAACTTCGACGTCGCTGTTTCGCGGCGGCGCATGAGCGTCAGCTTGTGCTGGACCAGGGGGTGGGTGACGACGGTGACGTTGTGCATGGCGGGTTTTCCGGGGCCTTGTGATCGGCGCGGATTATCGCATGGCGCCGGGGCCAGCCCGCGCTCCGACCCGTCAGCGCGCGCTGTCCGCGCTATTGACCGTCGCCGGCGCTTCCCGGATCATGACCCTGAACGGGCCGAATCGGCCATTGCGCGAGGTGACGATGACGGAAACGGCGGAAGAGGAATACACCGAGCCCCTGATGAACTTTCTCGAGGTTGTCTGGGGCGAGGGGTACCTGTCGCCCGGCGGCGCCGGGGAGGTTGCACGCATCCTGGAGGGCACCTCCATCGCCGGCGCCCGCGTGCTCGATATCGGCTGCGGTACCGGCGGCATCGCCATCGACCTCATCGAGCACCACGGTGCCAGCTCGGTGACCGGCATCGACGTCGAGGCAGGCGTGCTCAAGCGCGCGTCCGCCCGCGCCGCCGAGCACGGGCTTACCGACCGCGCGACGTTCAGGCAGGTCGAGCCCGGGCCCCTGCCCTTCGACGATGCCGCCTTCGACGTGGTATTCAGCAAGGATGCGATGATTCACATCTCCGACAAGGACGCACTGTTCGCCGAGGTTTTCCGGGTGCTCGCACCCGGCGGCCGGTTCCTGGCCAGCGACTGGCTGATCAGCCACGACGGCGAACCTTCGGACGAGATGAAACGCTACGTGGCCCTGGAGGGTCTGAGTTTCGGCATGGCCTCGCCCAGGCGCTACCGCGCCGCCCTCGAGGCGGCGGGGTTCGTCGAGATCGCCCTCGTCAATCGCAACCCCTGGTACCGGGAGGTGGCGCGGCGCGAATGCGACGCCATCGCCGGAGAACTTTACGAACGCGCCTGCGCGGCGGCCGGCAAGGACGTGGTCGACCACAACATCGATACCTGGACGGCCATGCTCGCGGTGCTCGATACCGGCGAGCACTGCCCGCATCACCTACGTGCGCGCAAGCCCGCCTGACCCCGGCGAGGCGCTCGAACGGCGCCTCGAGCTGCTGGCGGCGCGCGAGCGCTGGCACCGCTGGCAGGCCGAGGTCCTGGAGCTGATCGCGTCGGACCGGCCCGTCGCCGAGGTCCTGGAACGCATCACGCTGGCCATGGAGGATCTCGCCCAGGGTTCAATCGCCTCGATCGTCCTTCTCGCCCCCGACGGCCGGCACATTCGGCACGCCGCGGCGCCGCACCTGCCCGAGTCGTTCGTGGGCGCCTGCGACGGCGAGCCGATCGGCCCGGCGGCAGGCTCGTGCGGCACCGCGATGTTTCTCGGCAAGCGGGTGATCGTCACCGATATCGCCACCGATCCCTTGTGGGAACCGTATCGCGACCTCGCCCTCGCCCACGAGCTGCGCGCCTGCTGGTCGACCCCGGTCACCGCCGCCGACGGCCGGGTGCTGGCGACCCTGGCGCTTTACTACCGCGAATCTCGCGCGCCGTCGGACGACGATCTCGATCACATCGACCGCTTCGTTCACCTCGCCGCCATCGCCATCGAGCGCGCCAGGACCCTCGAGTCACTGCGCGAAAGCGAGGAAAAGTTCCAGCAGTTCGCCAACAACGTGCAGCAGGTCTTCTGGCTGCGCGACCATCAGGTCGGCCGGATGTTCTACGTCAGTCCCGCCTACGAGCGGATCTGGGGACTGAGCTGCCAATCACTTTACGAAAACCCGAAGCAGTGGCTCGAATCGATCCACGAGGAGGACCGCGAACGGGTCGTCGCGGCCGTGGCCGCCAATCCCGACCAGCCGTACGAAGCCGAGTACCGCATCGTACGTCCCGACGGCGAAGTGCGCTGGATCATCGACCGCGGGTTCCCGGTGATGGATGCGGAAGGCGCCGTGTCGAGAATCGTCGGCACCGCCACCGACATCACACTTCGCAAACAGACGGAGTGGGAACTGCGCGAGAGCGAGCAGCGCTTTCACGCGATCTCCGCGGCGACCTCGGACGTGCAGTGGGACTGGGACCTCGCCAGCGACACCATCTGGTGGAGCAGCGAGTTCAGCGAGATATTCGGCCACGATCCAGCCATCGCCGCCTCCGAGACCGCCTGGCTCGATCTTATTCACCCGGAGGATCGCGAGCGTGTCGCCAACAGCAACATGTCGGCGATTCACAGGGGCGACGAGTTCTGGCAATCCGAGTACCGCCTCCGTCACCGGGATGGTCACTTCGTGGACGTGGAAGACCACGGCTGCCTGATTCGCGACGAGTCGGGCACCCCGGTGCGGCTGGTGGGCGGCATCACGGACGTGACCGAGCGCAAACGCTCGCAGCGCGAACTGCGTGAACGCATGAAGGAACTGCGCTGCCTGTACGAAGTGCTCGATCTCACCCAGGACCAGCACCGGGATGTCGGGGAGATCTGCCGCGACATCGCCCGCGCGCTGCCGCCCAGCCTGCTCTACGCCGACGCCGCCGTGGCCCGTGTGGTGCTCGACGGCGAAGAGCACCCGGGCGATGGCTGGCGCGAACCTGAATGGCGCCGGGTGTTCGACATCGTCGCCGAGCGCGCCAGGGTCGGCTTCGTGGAAGTCGGATACGCGTTTGCGCAGCCGATCGCCGACATGGGCCCCGACCCGTTCCTGGCCGAGGAAGTCGAGATGGGTTCCGCGGTGGCGGCTCATATCGGACGCATGATCGAGAACCGGCGCATGGCCTCGCGCCTGACGCGCAGCGAGCGCCTCAAGGCCATCGGCGAGCTGACGGGCGGCATCGCCCACGACTTCAACAACCTGCTGACAGTCATCCTCGGCAACGCCGAGATCATCGCGAACTCGCTGCCGGCGGATCATTCGCTCGCGAAGCTCGGGCGGATGACGATGACGGCCGCGACGCGCGGCGCCGACCTGACGAACCGGCTGCTCGCGTTCGCCCGCCGCCAGGCGCTGTCGCCGTCGCCCACCGACGTCGGCGCCCTTGTCGAGTCGATGCGTCCCCTGCTCGGCCGCACTCTGGGCGAGCACATCGAGATCGCGGTCACGAGTGCCGCAGCCGCCTGGCCGGCCATGGTCGACGCGAGCCAACTGGAAAACGCCATCCTCAACCTGTGCATCAACGCCCGCGACGCCATGCCCGGCGGCGGATCGCTGTCCATAGAAATATCGAACACCCACCTCGACGCAAGCTACGCAGGCTGGTCCGAGGACGTGACCCCCGGCCCTTACCTGATGGTCGTGGTCAGCGACACCGGCATCGGCATGACCCGGGACGTGCTGCAGCGCGCGTTCGAGCCGTTCTTCACCACCAAGGACGTGGGCAAGGGCAGCGGACTCGGCCTGAGCATGGTGTACGGCTTCGCCCGGCAGTCGCGCGGCCACGCCATGATCTACTCCGAGCCCGGACAGGGAACCTCGGTCAAGCTGTTCCTGCCCCGCGCCGACTCGCCGGCCAAGGACAGTGGTCCGGCGGCATCCACGGACTCGCCGCCGGGCGGCAGCGAGCGCATCCTGCTGGTCGAGGACGACGACTTGGTGCGAACCCACGTCGCCGCCCAGCTCGAGAACCTTGGCTATCGCGTGGTCAGCGCGGGCTCCGGCCGCGAGGCCCTCGATATCCTGGAGCGGGATAACGCCTTCGACCTGCTGTTCAGCGACGTGGTGATGCCGGGCGGCATCACCGGCGTGGCGCTGGCCGAGGCCGCGCGACGGATACGGCCCGACCTGCCGGTGCTGCTGACCTCGGGTTACAGCGAGGCCAGCAGCGCCGTGCGCGGCGGTTTCGCCGGGTTCCCGGTGCTCGGCAAGCCGTACCGGCTGCACGACATGGCGCTCGCCCTGCGCAAGGCCATCGGCGGCGGCTGACCGACCTGGCCGGCCGCTGCCCACTGCAACCGGGACCTCACTGCCGCATCGTCGCGTTAACCTCGGCCACGCGGCCCGCCGGCGGCGCCTCGGCCAGGCGGGCAACCGGAATGCGCTCCTTGATGCGGCGGTGAAAACCCACCACGCCGTGCTCGAGCGCCGACAGGTTGTCCAGCGGGAACACGCTGGAACGCACACCTTCCTGAAGCCAGCGACACAGGTCGCGATCCTCGAGGTCGGTAGCCACGTTGATGCGGTTGTTGAGCCAGCGCGCGGCGCGGGCCTCGCGCCGGTCGTCGGCCAGCGCGAAGGCGCGGCCGGTGATGGCGGTGCGGCCGACGGACAGCGGTACTGTCATGTAGTACTCCATCATGTCGGGATAGATGGCGAACACCAGGTTGGGGAAGACCCCGACGTAGAGCCACAGTCGCTGGTTGTCCTCGGGCAGGTGGTCGAACCCGGGGAGGATCTTCTTGTAGCGGTCGACGGACCAGAGCCTTGCGGGCGCGTCGTCGACGATGCCGGTGGAAAAGGCCACCCCGCCGGTTTCGAGATCGCGGTAGGTCCGGCCGTAGAGTTGCTGCAGGCCCGGATGAGCCATAGGTACGTGATAGCCTTCATTATCGACGTCATGGATGATCTTCCAGTTCAAGTCGTATTCATTGCGGTAGCGGCCGGCCCAGGGCGCCATGTCCTCGAGCCGGTAGGGCGCCACCATGTGTTCGACCGGCGCCATCTCGTCGGCCAGTGACGGGCCGCCGGGGGCAAAGCGGACGAACACGAAGCCGTGCCAGACCTCGAGTTCCAGCGGCACGAGGCCGTGGCGGGACTTGTCGAGATCGGCGAAGGTGTCGGCGGCGGGCACGTTCTTGAGCGAGCCGTCGAGGTTGTAGGTCCAGCCGTGAAACGGGCAGACGATGGAACGCCGGCAGCGGCCGCTCTCGCCGCTCACCACCCGTGAGCCGCGGTGGCGGCAGACGTTGTGAAAGGCGCGAAGGCTGCCGTCGGCGGCGCGGATCACCAGGGCCCGCTCGCCGGCGGCCTCGAAGGTGACGTAGTCGCCCGCCTCGGGCAGCTCGCTGACGTGGCCGGCGAGCAGCCAGTTGCGGCGAACCAGCACGTCCATCTCGATATCGAACAACTCGGCATTGCGGTAGGTCCACGGCGCCAGCATGCCGTCGATCGAACCCGCTTCGGCCGCGTCGCCGCCGCGCCCGCCGCGCAGCGCAGCCGCCGCGACCCTGCCGCCCTCGAAGCGGCCGGGAAACACGCTGCGCAGGTAGGCGGCGCAGGTGGCGCGGCAGGCCTCGCGATCGAAGCCGTCGGGGTCGGCCATGCAGTCCTCCCAGAACGAATCGATCAGGGCGTCGAAGGCGCGCGCCACCGCGCGGGCGTCGACGCCCGGAAAGTCGCCGCTCGCAGCCACCTCGGCGACGAGCCCATTGATCCGCTCGCGCATCTCCGCTTCGCGCCGGCCGAAGATCCTCAGGTAATCGTCCCGCGCCTGGCTCTCGCCCCAGAACGCGTACCACACCGACGCCGTGCGCGGGTTGCAGATGTCCTCGTCGAGGTTGACGTCGACGATGGCCAGCAGCGCCTCCTCGGCGCCGCGGGCGCGATCCAGCGCGCGGCCGATGGCGGCCTCGTAGTCCACCGCGATGGATTTCAGGGTTTCCAGCAGGAGCTGTTCCTTGCCCTTGAAATAGAAGCTGACGATGCCCGGCGACAGGCCGGCGAGGTTCGCCACCTTGGCGACCGTGATGCGCGAGATGCCGAACTGGCGGATCGCCTCCATGGTGGCCTCGATGAGCTGGGCGCGGCGGTCCTGACGGGCTTCGGATTCGCGCTCGATTTCGTGGGTCGTCGCTCGGCTCATGGCTTTCTCCGGAGATTCTGTTCAGCTTGTTTGAACAATTATACTATTAATTTGTATAATCATACAAACCGGGGACGAACCGGGTCCACACGGGGACATTGAACGAAAAAAGCGGCAGAATCGCCGCGGGAGGACCGTTCAGGAAGTGGCCGGCAACACCAGCAGCGCGTCCTCGGCCCAGGAAAGCCACAGGCCCGAGCCGGCGGCGAGTTCCCTGGCGACGGCGGCATCCGCGTTCTGGGCGGACACCGCTAGCGGACGCCCGGCACCGTCGATGTCGACGAAGTAGTGGCTCCTGTCGCCGAGGTAGGCGGTGTTCTGCATGCGACACGTCACCCGTGCCGACGCCTCGGGCTCGGTGGTGTGCAATGTCAGCTTCTCGGGGCGAATCGCCACCACGAGATCGGCGCCGGTGGGCAGCGCTCGCGGAGCGACGGCCGCCACCTGGCCGAGACCGGCGGCGTCGACGGTGACGCGATCGCCGTTCGACTCCAGCAGGCGGCACGGAAGAAAATTCATCTTGCCGATGAAATCCGCCACCTCGACCGAGACGGGCCGCTCGTACAGGTCGCGCGGCGTGGCGACCTGGGCGGTGTGCCCGGCGGACATGACCGCCACCCGGTCGGACATGGTCAGCGCTTCTTCCTGGTCGTGGGTGACGAACACGAAGGTGATGCCGACGCTGCGCTGCAGGGTGCGAAGCTCGAGCTGCATCTCCTCGCGCAGCTTGCGGTCGAGCGCCCCCAGCGGCTCGTCGAGCAGCAGCACCTTGGGCCGCTTGATCAGCGCGCGCGCCAGGGCGACGCGCTGGCGCTGGCCGCCGGAGAGCTCGTCGGAGCGGCGCGACTCGTAGCCGGACAACTTCACCATCTCCAGCGCCTCGCCCACCCGGGCGCGCGTCTCGTCGCGTGACAGCCGCTCCTTTCTGAGGCCGAAGGCGACGTTGCGGGCGACGTCGAGGTGGGGAAAGATGGCGTAGCTCTGGAACACCATGTTGGTGGGGCGCAGGTGCGGCGGCACCGTCTCCATGGACACGCCGTCGATCAGGATCGACCCCTCGGTGGGCACCTCGAAGCCGGCGATCATGCGCAACAGCGTGGTCTTGCCGCAGCCGGAAGGACCGAGCAGGGAGAAGAACTCGCCGCGGGCGATGTCGAGACTGACGTCGTCGACGGCCCGGAACGCGCCGAACGCCTTGGTGACGCCCGCCAGGGAGATGATGGATTCAGTCACTGTGCACCGCTCGTGGAGCTGGACGATCCGCGCCTGAGCCACTCGGCCAGCGCGATGACGAAGAACGAGACCACCAGGATGCACGAGCCGAGCGCCAGCACCCCGGGCAGCCGTTGCGGAAAACGAAGCTGGTTCCACATGAACACGGGCAGCGTCGGATCGGTGCTGCCGAGGAAGAACGCCATGATGAACTCGTCGAAGGAGATGGTGAAACAGAGGAGGAAACTCGCCACGATTCCGGGCATGGCCATGGGCAGGGTCACGCGCCAGAAGGTCCACCACGCGTTCTCGCCGAGATCGGCCGAGGCCTCTTCCATGGAGCGGTCGAAGCCCTCGAAGCGGGACATGAGGACCGCCATGGAGAACGGCACGCACAGCAGCACGTGGCCGAGGGTCACGGTCAGCAGCGACAGCGTGCCGCCGGCCTGCATGATGACGATCAGAAGCGCCGTGCCGAGAATGATCTCGGGCACCACCAGCGGCAGCATGATGGCGGCGACGAGGGGTCTGCTGCCGGGCATGCGGTAACGGGTCACCGCCCTGGCGGCGAATATGCCCAGTACCGTGCTGATGGTCGCGGTGGCGAGCGCCACCTTGATGCTGTTCATCAAGGCCCGAAGCAGCGGCTCGTTGCCGGCCATGGAGCGGTACCACTCGAGCGTGAAACCCTTGAGCGGGAACGAGATGTAAATCGAGTCGTTGAACGAGAACAGCGGCAGGAACAGTACCGGCACGTAGAGGAAGCCCAGGTACAGCGCCGCGTACAGCGCCAGCGGTCGATTGCCGGTCCGTACCGTTCGCTCCGCCATGCCGAGCTACCCGATGCGCGCCGTCAACCGGCGCACCAGCAACACGTACACCACCACGATGGCGGTGACGATGACCATCGAGGACAGTGCCAGCGCCGCGCCCAACGGCCAGTTGTTGCCGCGCGCGAACTGGAACTGTATGGCGTTGGAGATCATGTAGCCGTCGGTGCCGCCAACCAGCGAGGGCGTGACGTAGTCGCCCACGGTGGGAATGAAGATCAGTACCGTCGCGGCGATGACTCCCGGCATCGACAGCGGCAGCACCACGCGAATGAAACGCATGACGGGGCCGTCGCCGAGGTCGGTGGCGGCCTCGACCAGGGAGCGGTCGATCTTCTCCAGCGAGACGTAGATGGGCAGGATGGCGAACGCCGCCCAGGCGTGGGTGAGCGTGATCACCACCGCCGTCGGGTTGTAGAGCAGGAAGTTGAGCGGCTCGGCGATGACGCCGAGGGACATCAGACCCGAGTTGACCGCCCCGTTGTAGCCGAGAATGATCTTCCAGGCGAACACCCGCAGCAGGTAGCTGGTCCAGAACGGCAGCGTCATCAGGATGATCCACATCATCTTGTGGCGCTTGACGTGGAAGGCGACGAAGTAGGCCATGGGATAGGCCAGCAGTACCGTGGCGAGCGTGGTGACGAGAGATATGCCGAGCGAGCGCACGAACAGGATGCGGTACATCTCGCGGGTGAATGCGTCGGCATAGTTCTTCAGCGTGAACGTGCTGTCGAACGTGGTGCCGGCGAGCTGGGTCCAGAAGCTCAGCACCAGCATGCCGATCATGGGGATCACCATGATGCCGAGCATCACCAGCAACGTCGGTGACAGCAGCAGGTAGCCGCGCAGCGCCTCGCTGCGCATCAGCAGGCGCCGCCACGCCGAAGTGGGCGGCGCCTCGACGGTGCCGGCGGCGCTCGTCACCGGCACGCCGCCGCGGCACCGGCCGAGGCGGTCCGGGCGGACATTGCGCCCGCCGCCTGTATGAACTGCATGAAACGACTAGAAGCCGGTCTTGACGCTTTCGAAGTCGCGGTTCATCCGAGTCTCAACCTCGTCGGTCTGCGGATAGATGAAGTTGCCCGCGTCGATGTAGGCGGTGGGGTCCACGTCGAGGCCGAGGCCGGCGAGGGTCTCGGCGTCGACCAGTTCGAACGACTTGGCGTTGGAATGGCCGTAACCGTATTCCTCGATGCAGTACTTGCCGGTTTCCGTGGAGATCATGGCATCGATGATGTCGTGCGCCTCCTCGGGGTTCGGCGCGTCCTTGTGCATCATCAGGCCGCAGTTCCAGGTCAGCGCGCCCTCCTTCGGCGCCGCGAACTTCACCGGCACGCCCTCGCCCTGCAGCTGCACCGGCACCTCGTTCCAGGTGATCGCCATGACCACCTCGCCGGAGGCCAGCGACTGCGCCAGGGAGGTCATGTCGTTGCTGTAGATGCGGATCTGCGGATGCAGCTTGCGCATCAGTTCCGTGGTCTTCTCGATGTTCTCGTCGGTCAGCGGCTGGCTGATATCCACACCGGCCAGGATGGCCATGCACCACCACGTGTCGGCAGCGCTGTCGATGACGGCGATCCTGCCCTTGTACTGCTCGTCGAAGAGCATGTTCCAGGACTCGCCCTCGGGGCCCGGGTCGACCATGTCGGTGCGGTAGGTGATCGACGTCGCACCCCATTCGAACGGCACGTACCACTGGCCAGCGTCGTCGCGCGCACCCGGCAGGGTGGCGAGCTTCTCGAACACGTCGGGAAAATTCGACAGCCGGTCGGTATCGATGGGCCGGAACAGCCCGGCCTCCTTCCAGCGCGGTATGTCGTTGGAGCAGGGGTGCACCACGTCGACGACGAAGCCGGCCTTCATCTTGGTGAAGCCCTCCTCGGCGTCTCCGTAGGTAACGAAATTGGGCGGCGCGTCGTGCTTGGCGATGAAGGGCCCGAACAGCGCTTCGTCGTCGTAGCCGCCCCAGGTGAAATAGGTTCCGCGTTCGGACTGCGCCGCGGCGCGGCGCACCATGGCGGGCATGGCGGCGACGGTCAGACCGGCGGCACCGAAGGCCTTGACCGCACTGCGCCGGGACAGGGGGTGCCCACGAAGTGCGGCAACGATTTCGTTCTTTTTCATGATGAATCCTCCAGATGTTGCCAGGATTGAATGCAGCCTGAGGGCCGCACGTCGTTCCAACAGTGCCTTGGGACACCTTCGGACAAAGAATAGGCCGCCCCCGCAGGGTTGTCCACCGGACGCGAGGCGCTCACGGGCGCTTTCCCGCGGTGAGACGGCAGTCACAGCCGGTGCCCGCGTCGTCTCCCGGCAGGCCGACCGCATCACCCGGCGACAGCCGTCGCACGGACAGCACGTTGCCGCCGTTCACCGCATCGAAT